>JABFSA010000011.1 GCA_013140775.1 Acidobacteriota bacterium
CGTCCCGCTGACCGTGTAGCTCACCGTCAGCGCCGCCGTTGTCGGCCCCGTCCGCGTCACTGTGAACACGCCCGGATTCGCCGTCTCCCCCGCCGCCGCGTCCGTCGCGACCACCGTCACCGTCGGCGGATCCTCGCTCCCAATCCCCACCGTCGCACTTGCCGGGGTGCCGATCGTGTACGCCGCATCGGCGGCGATCGTCACCACCGCGTTCTCGACGAGGGCTTCCGCATCCACGTCATTGATCGGCGTCACCGCCACCAGCAGCATCGCCTGGCCCGCGGGAATCGTCACCGTCGGCCCCACCGTCGTGTAGTCGACGCCATTCGTCGCGGTCCCACTCAGGGTGAACCGCACCACCAGCGCGTCGGTCAGGATCCCCGTCCGCGTCAGCGTCACCGACCCACCGTCCGGCCCCACTTCGTGCGCTGTCGCATCCGTCGCCGCGATCGTGACCTGCGGCAGGTCGTTGTCCGCGATCGTCACCGTCGCCGCGCTCGATGCGCCCACCAGATAGCCGGGTGACGTGGTCGTGACCGTCAGCACCACGGTCTCCGGTCCCTCGAACGCCGTGTCGTTCACCGGTGTGATCGTCACCGCCGCTGAGGCCGCCCCGATGGGAATCACCACCGTCCCGCTCAGCGCGGGGGTGTAGTCCGTCACGCTCGTCGCCGTCCCGCTGACCGTGTAGCTCACCGTCAGCGCCGCCGTTGTCGGCCCCGTCCGCGTCACTGTGAACACGCCCGGATTCGCCGTCTCCCCCGCCGCCGCGTCCGTCGCGACCACCGTCACCGTCGGCAGATCGTCGCTCGCGATCGCTACCGTCGCGTTCGCCGGAGTGCCAATCGTGTACGCGGCAGCCGGCGCGATCGTCACGACCGCGTTCTCCGGCGCCTCCGCATCCGCGTCATTGACCGGGGTCACGGCCACCAGTAATGTCGATTCGGCTGCGGGGATCGTCGCCGTCGGGCCCACAGTGACGTAATCAACTCCGTTCGTTGCTGCCCCGCTAAGCGTCAACGTCACCACCAGTGGGTCAGTGAGGATCCCACTTCGCGTCAACGTCACTGAGCCACCATCGGGACCTGCTTCGCTCGCCGTCCCATCGGTCACAGCGATCGTCACCTGCGGCAGATCGTTGTCAGCAATCGTCACTGTCGCCGCGCTCGCTGCACCAACCAGATAGCCCGGCGCGACGGTGGTCACCGTCAGCACCACTGTCTCGGGGCCTTCGAACGCGGTGTCATTCACTGGCGTGATCGTCAGCGCCGCCGACGCTGCCCCAACCGGGATCACCGCCGTCCCGCTCAACCCCGGCGTGTAGTCCGTCACGCTCGTCGCCGTCCCGCCCACGGTGTAGCTCACCGTCAGCGCCGCCGTTGTCGGCCCCGTCCGCGTCACCGTGAACACGCCCGGATTCGCCGTCTCCCCCGCCGCCGCGTCCGTCGCGACCACCGTCACCGTCGGCAGATCGTCGCTCGCGATCGCTACCGTCGCGTTCGCCGGAGTGCCAATCGTGTACGTCGCATCCGCAGCGATCGTGACCACCGCGTTCTCCGTCGCCTCTGCGTCTGGGTCATTCACTGGCGTGATTGGCACCACCAGCGTCGCCTGGCCCGCCAGGATCGTCACCGTCGGCCCCACCGTCGTGTAGTCGGTGCCATTGGTCGCCGATCCGGTGAGCGTCAGCCTGACAACCAGCGGCCCTGCCAGACTTCCGCTCCGCGTCAACGTCACCGACCCGGCATCCGATCCAGCTTCGGTCGCGTTTCCGTCAGTCGAAGCAATCGCCACCGTCGCCAGTGCAGCGCCAACCTGCGTTACCGTCACAACCTTTCCCGCGATGTCCACCGTCGTCGCTCTCGCACTTGCGGTGGGATTCGGAGTCGCTGTGAGGGTGATTCCTCCGCTACCCTCTCCGCCAGCCGCACTCACCGTCAACCAGGCCGCATTACTCACTGCGGTCCATGGCGCATCGACTGTGTTGGACGTCACCGTCAATTGCTGCGCTCCACCTGTGATCGGCGCAGCCCAGTTCAGCGGCGTGACAGTAAAGGTTGGTGTCGCTCCAGCCTGCGAGAGCTCTATTTCCTGCCCGGCGATGACGATCGTCCCCGAACGTGGGTCAATCGATGGATTTGGCGTCACGGTCAGGATCACAGTGCCAGTGCCCGTCGCTCCAGCTTTGTTGGCCGTCAGATCTTCGACGTCGGGCTCGATGTCTACGGTCCACTGCACCGCAGGGTTCAGAGCCGTCACGGTGAAGGTCTGGCTCCCGCCAGCGCCAGGAAAATCCCACGACTCCGGTGACACCGACGCGCCAGATGCCACGTTGAACGTCACGTTCTGTGTGCGCGTGGCGCCATCACCATCGGTCGCACGGAGTTGCGTCGTGAACGTGCCCGGCTGCGTCGGTCGTCCCACGATGCGACCGGCATTGATGGACAGTCCGGGAGGCAACACGTTGGTCGCAGAGGGTGCCGTCCAGGTGTACGTACCAGTGCCCCCCAGTCCCAGCAGCGCCTGATCAAAGGGCAGGCCATACATCAGAGTCGTGCCCGCTAATGGGAGTGTCGTGTAGTTCTGCGCCAGGGGCGACACGTAGTGCGAGATCACAGCCGTCGCTGTCGCCGCCACCGCGTCGGTGACGCGCAGCGTGAAGGTGTAGGTCCCTGCGTTCTGACCGCGGCCCCACAGGTAGTCGAACCCTGGAAGGAAAGTCGCACCAAGTGTCTCGGCGGACCCCGAGAGCAAGACTCCGGGCGGGAGTGAACCCGACTCGAGCGTCCAGTTGTAGGGAGGCGTTCCGCCGTTGGCGCGAAGCGCGTTCAAGAACGTTCCGCCCGCAACACTCTCTACAGCCGTCGTCGCGATCGACAACGCCGTCGGTGCGCTGTCCATGATGATCAAGGAAAAGTCCTTGGTCGCCGCCCCGTTCGAGCCGGTGGCAGAAACCCGGATGGTCACCCCAGTGGTCGCCGCGGTCGGAGTACCCGAGAGCACGCCTTCCTCGCTGAACGTGAGGCCGGCTGGAACCCCTGCAACTGACCACATACAGCTCAGGCATCCGGGAGAGGCGAAGCTCTTGCTATACGGTGTTCCTACCGTGGCTACGGGCAGCACGCCAGCCGTCGTAATGGCGAACGGATCCACGTTGAGGGTGTACGTGTTGTTTCGGGTGCGTCCGGTGACGATATCCCTCAAGCCAAGAACGACGGACGTGAACGCGCCGCTCACCGTTGGTGTACCGGACAGGAGCCCCGTGGTCGTATTGATCGTGATCCCAGCCGGCAAGCCCGTCGCCGAAAACGTGTACGACCCACTTCCGCCGCCAGGGAGCAGTTGATAGCTGTACGCCGCGCCATTGAGCGCCCGTGGCAACGGTGACACATTGAAGAGGTAATGCGGCACGGCCACGTAGGTCACAGCCTTGTCGAGCACTGCGCCTAGTGAGTCAGTCACGCGGATGGATGTCGGGTACGTGCCAGGTGCCGGAATCACGCCCATGAAGAACGCCTCGCCGGTGACGTTCAAGGGTCCAGGCGGCCCGGTCTGCACGCGCATCCCCGGAATCACCGAGGCGCCGGGTGTGATCGAGTACGTGTATGGCGGCTTTCCTCCGATCGCCGTCAAACCAACCGTGAGCTGGCCGACGCTTGCCTGATTGGTGGCCGCAACCGACGGTAGTTCAATCGGTGGCACGTATCCGGCGTTGTAGATGGTGAGGTTGAATTGCTGAGAGTCAAACACTACTCCGCCGCTCACAGCCTCAACGACGAACTGGAACTGCCCGGGCGAGGTCGGTGTGCCTGAAATAAGCCCAGCCGCACTCAGTGTGAGCCCGGGTGGCAGAAAGGAATTGTGCGCGCGTCTGACGGTCAGACCGGTCAAGCTGCTGTCGCCGGAAAGTTGGAAGCTGTAGGCCGCTGCGACATTGCCGTATGGCAGCGTCGGCGGGCTGGTCCAGGCGAACGCAGTAGCCGGAGCCACCACTCGCAAAATGAAACGCTGAAAGCCGAAGTTGGTGTCAGGTGCACTGGTATCCGCGGCCTTCACCAGGAACGAGTAGGTGCCATTCGCCGTGGGTGCGCCGCTCAGGACTCCGTTCGAGGCCAGGTTGATACCCGGCGGCAGGTCGGAAGGCTCCTCGGCGGTCCACTGAAACGCATTGGCGCCCGTCGCCGCGAGGTTCAACGAAAACGGCACACCGTTTCCATGCACATCGAGGTCGTAGAACGTGGTGATGCTCACCGTGCCCACTGAACCGTTGACGACGATGATCCGCTCGAAGAACGTCTGCACACCCAGTGCATCCGTGAACCTCAGCGTAGAGGTGAACGTTCCGGCAGCCGTCGGCGTACCGGTAAGGGTCAGGCCTGACGCATTCAAGGCAAGGCCAGGGGGCAGCTGTCCCGACGTCAGCGCGACTGTGTATGGTGACGTTCCGCCGAGAACGTCGAGCCCTCCTTCAAAGTCGTCGTCGAGCGTCGCGCCCGGCAAATTGAACCGTGGGTCGAGTGCGGACACGCGAATCGGGAAACTGTTCCTGGAGATCACACCTGCGGCGTCGGTGACGGTGACCTGCACAGTGGATGCACCGACGCTGGCGGGGCGGCCCCTGAGCGCGATCTGGAACGGGCCTGCCGTATCGGGGAACTCAGCCCTCAGGCCCGACGGCAACCCGGTGACCGACCAGGTAAACGGCGGCGTACCACCCAGGTTGAATGACAGACGGCGATCGCAGGAGCCTCCGAGGACGCAATCGGTATAGAACCCGGTGGTCGCGTTGTTGACGTTGTTGGGTTGGATGGCACCGAGAGGCTGCTGAGGGGACGTGACCCGCAGGAATCCCATCGCCTGTGTTGTCGATCGACCCGCACTGTCCGTTACCGTCACGTTGATGTTGTCAGTACCGGCGGAAGCAGTGGTCGTTCCAGACAAGAGACCCGCCGAGCTCAACGTGATGCCGGCGGTGTCGATGCCAGTCGCGGTGAATGTGTAAGGCGCCGTGCCTCCCGAGGCCAGGATGTTCACGCTGTAGGCCACACCCGGCGTCATGTTAGGCAGCAATCGGGGCGTGGTGATCTGCACCTGCCGCACCACCAGGGCCAGAGTGCGAGTCACCGTGTCGATGCCATTCGAGACACTGAAGGTCAGGTTCGTCCCTGCCGCGACCGTGGCCGTCGTCGGCGTCCCGGAGAGGAGACCCGCAGCACTGATGGTCACACCGGGGACACTTCCGGCGGTGATCGCCCACGTTGGCGCCGCGAGCCCATTGTTTGCCACCAGCTGGTGGGAATACGGCACTCCAACGTAGGCCGTCGGAAGCGCCGTCGTGCCAACGTCCACCGGGGTGATGCGCATCGTCGCAGCCTGCGTCGCACTCAGGCCCGCGCTCGTGATGCGGAGGGTGAAGGCGTAGGTGCCTGGGGTCGTGGCCACCCCCGTGACCGCCCACTGTGTGCCGAACGGAGTTTGCCGCACCTTCATGCCCGGCGGCAGCGTGCCGGAGAGAAGGCTCCACGCATAGATGCCGTTGCCCCCGGTGATATTCAGGTTGGCCGTTTGAGGGCCGATACTGCGAACGCCGAGGTTAAGCACCACAGGCGACACGTCGATCGGCGTGCCAGCCCCTGCGCTGTAAATGGTGAGCGTGAATGTTCGCGACGAATAGAGCACACCGTTTTGCAGCACCTCAACGGTGAACTGGAATTGGCCAGGTGAGATCGGCGTTCCAGTCAGGAGGCCGTCCATCAAATCGAGCGTCAATCCAGGTGGCAGGAACGAGCCGTACCCCAGCCGCGCCGTCAAATCATCCGCGTCGGTGCTGGTGTCGATTTGGAGGCTGTATGGAGTGCCGACGTTGCCGAAGGGCAGAGTCGTTCCAGTATTCCAGGTGAACACCTCTCCCGCTGGCACCACGCGGAGCGTGAATCTCTGCAGCCCGAAGTTCGTAGCTGGTGAATCGAAGTTCGCAGCTTTCACCAGGAAGGAGTAGGTCCCGTTGGCAGCTGGGGTACCACTCAGCACACCGTTCGCCGCCAGCGATACACCCGGGGGCAGATCAAGGATATTCAGGGCCGTCCAGGCGTAAGTCGTCGCGCCCGTGGCTGTGAGCGTCCTCGAGTATGGAACGCCATTCCCCACAACACCCAGGTCGTAGCCCGTGGTGATGCTGACAGCGCCTGTCGAACCCGTGACGTTGATGGTTACCTCCTGAAACGACGTCGCGCCCAGCGAGTCCATGAACTTGAGCTTCGACACAAATGAGCCCACCGCTGTGGGCGTTCCGGTCAATGTGAGCGCGGACGAGTTCAGTGTGAGACCTGGTGGCAATAGACCTGAGTCGAGGGTGACGGTGTATGGACCAGTGCCACCGCCCACGGCCATGGCGCCGCTGAACACGGTGTCGATCCTCGCGGCCGGGAGGTTGCCGACCACACCAAGGGGGACGACACGAACCGGGAAGCTGTTCCTGGAGATCACTCCAACCGAGTCGGTGAGGGTCGCCTGCACGGTGTAATTTCCAATGGCCGTGGGCCTTCCACGCAACTCGACGTCGAACGGACCTGCGGTGTCGGGGAACTCAGCTCTAAACCCTGGTGGCAACCCCGTGAACGCCCAGGTGAACGGGGGCGTGCCCCCGCTCTGCACAGTCAGATTCTTCGAGCAGTTCGAGCCAAGAGCGCAGTCGGAATAGAACCCGGGGTTCGCGTTGATCTTGGCAAGGGGCTGCGGAGACGCCACCCGCATGAACGCCATGTTCTGTGACGTCGCTCGACCCATACTGTCGGTTGCCGTCACAGTGAAGTTGTCCTGGCCAGTCAGACCGGCCGATGGAGTTCCTGAGAGCAAGCCGCTCCCGACCAGGGTGAGACCACCGGTATCGAGACCCGTCTGAGTAAAGACGTACGGTGGGGTACCTCCCGAAGCCTCGATGTTGACGCTATACGGCACACCTGACGTGACGTTGGGCAGCAGACTCGGGGTCGTGATCTGAACCTGCCGGACGATGAGCGTGAGTGGTCGTGTGACGGTCCTGACGCCGTCAGACACACTGAACGTCAGAGTGGTGCCCCCTCCAGGCGTCGCCACCGTCGGCGTCCCCGAGAGAAGTCCCGAGGGGCTCACAGTGATACCCGCGACGCTCCCGGAGACGATCGCCCACGTCGGGGCGGCTCCACCATTGTTCGCGATCAGCTGCTGAGAGTACGGAACACCGACGAACCCCGTGTTGAGTGAGACTGTGCCGACATCGAGGGGTGTTATGCGCAGTGTGACAAGCTGATCCGTGCTCAGCCCCGCGCTCGTCACGCGAAGCGTGAACGAGTACAACCCCGGAGTTATCGGCACACCGGACAGCACCCACTGCGTCGAGAATGGGCCTTGCCGCACCGTCATCCCCGGCGGCAGTGTTCCGGCGACAGCGGACCACACATAGTTACCGTCGCCCCCTGTGGCGTTCAGATTGATCGTCTGGGGTGCGGTACTGCGGATACCGAGATCGGGTCCTTGCGAATGGACTGGAGGCGTTTGTCCGAAGAGGGGGGTCGTCGTCAGAAACAGGACGCACACGGCGGACGCGAACCTCCGAAGAGGCTTCAAGCGCTCGCGTGCGTACCGACGCACGCACCTGTCATCTCGAGACGTAACCGTGGACACACACCCGTTGGGGGGGAACGAGGTGTTCGCAGACATCGTCGCCTTTCGATCCACACGGTCGCGTGGGGATCACGGACAACCTGATTGGATTACTCAGGGCATCGTGTCGTGTTGAGCCTTACAAAGTGTGATCGAGAACGAAAGGCGAGGATCCTACTCGAAAGAGGCATTCGACCTATAACGAAATCCCGGTATGAGTCTTCTGCACCACCAGCCACGCCGTTGCGTGCGGATGCAAGAGTGTGCAGATCTGCGCAGAGTCTTGGTCGGGTAAGGCCGGGCCGGCGATTACTCGCCCAGGTAGGCTTCGCGGACGCCGGGATGCCCGGCAATTTCCTCGGCGCTGCCGTGGAGCATCACGCTTCCTGTCTCCAGCACATACGCCCGATCGGATTGCTTGAGTGCGGCGTTAGCGTTTTGCTCCACGAGGAGTACGGTGGTACCGGCGGCCTTGATAGTGGCGATCGTGCTGAAGATCGTCTGACAGACGAGCGGGGCGAGACCGAGAGAAGGCTCATCGAGCAGCAAGAGCTTCGGTCGTGACATCAACGCCCGGGCAATCGCGAGCATCTGCTGCTCGCCGCCGGAGAGTGTCCCCGCGCGCTGCTTCATTCGTTCGCGCAGACGAGGAAACAGCGTAAAGCCGCGCTCGAGATCGTCCTTGATCTGCGCAGAGCTTCGAACGAGATACGCACCCATCTCGAGATTCTCGAGGACGGTCAGGTTAGCAAAGATTCCACGGCCCTCTGGAGCCATGGATATCCCCCTGGCCACAAGCTGGTGCGCTGGTATTCCTGCAATCTCCTCGCCCTCGAACACGATTCGTCCGCTGCGGGGAACGAGCAGACCCGACACCGCCCTCAACGTGGTGGACTTCCCCGCCCCGTTGGCGCCGATCAGCGTCACGACCTCACCGGCCATGACCGCGATCGAGACATCCCGCAAGGCGTGAATGCCCCCGTAGAACACGTTGACGCCTTCGAGCAGCAGCATCGCGTTCGCCACCTGTCTAACCCACCCCCAGGTAGGCTTCGATGACCTGCGGGTTCCGCTGCACTTCGGAAGGGGTACCCAACGCGATCGACTCGCCGTGGTCGATGACCTGAACGGTCTCGCAGATACCCATGACTACCTTCATGTTGTGCTCGACGAGCACGATGGTCAGCGCAAACTGCTGGCGGATGGACCGAATCAGATCCATCAGCGAGTGCGATTCCTGCGGGTTCATTCCGGCTGCGGGTTCGTCGAGCAGAAGAAGTTTCGGCATGGTCGCAAGTGCCCTCGCGATCTCGAGCCGCCGCTGACTGCCGTATGGGAGACTCGTCGCCGGCTCACCGGCCAACGCATCGAGCCTGAAGATACGCAACAGCTCGAACGCCTTATCGCGAGCCTCTCGTTCCTCGCGCTCGTGACGCGCGGTCCCGACGACGGCATCAACCAGCCACTGTCGCGTCCGGAGGTGCTGTGCGGTCATCACGTTCTCGAGCACGGTCATCTCGGGAAACAGCCGGATGTTCTGAAACGTCCGTGCGATACCTCGATTCGCGATGTCATAGGGCGGCCGTCCATCCACACGCTGCCCGTCAAAGTGAATTTCCCCTTCGGTGGGCTGGTAGACGCCCGTCAACAGATTGAAAATCGTGGTCTTGCCGGCGCCATTCGGTCCGATGAGTCCGTACAACGCGCCCTGCGGAACATCGAGGCTCAAGTCCTTGACTGCCGTCAGACCACCAAACCGCTTGGTGACCTTGCGGGCCTGCAACACACCGCTCGAAGGATTCCCGTTCATCGATGAAAGAAATCCTTGAGTTCCTTCCGGCCCAGGAGACCCTGCGGGCGGAAGATCATGAAGAGGATCAGCAGCAACGCGTACAGCACCATCCGCAATCCGGGAAACTGCTGGTCCACTGTTCGCAACGCTTCCGGCAGAATCGTCAACGTCGTCGCACCCACAACGGCGCCGGTGATCGACCCGATTCCCCCGACAACGATCATGACGATCACTTCAATCGACTTCACGAAGTTCAGGTTCTGCGGATTCAAGGGGTTCGCGAACAATTGCCCGGAGAGCCCACCGGCCATTCCCGCAAGCGCCGCACTGATGACGAACGCTGTCACCTTGTAGCGCGTCGTATTGATGCCCATCGCTTCGGCAGCGATCTCGTCCCCCCTGACGGCACCGAGCGCCCGACCAAACGTGGAGTTCGTGATGTTGCGGACGATCGTGATCGTGAGCAGCGCGACACTGAAGATCCAGAAAAAATTCGTGATCGGCAGCGCATCGGTAAAGCCGGTGGCTCCGCCGACGGACGGGATGTTCAGAATCAGCACCCGGATAATCTCGCTGAATCCCAAGGTCACAATGGCCAGGTAGTCGCCTTTGAGTCGCAGCGACGGGATGCCGACGACGAGTCCGGCGAGGGCTGCCGCCAGCGCGCCGACGCTCAGGCTCGACACCATCACGATGATCGAACCCACGCCTCCCGTCGGCGTTCCCCCAACGAGCCCGGCCAGGGTCTCACCGTGATAGACGGTGAGATACGTCGCCGAGTACCCGCCTACGGCCATGAAGCCCGCGTGACCAATCGAGAACTGGCCAGTCAGTCCGTTGATGAGATTGAGGCTGACCGCCAGCGTGATGTTGATGCCGACGAGATTGATGATGCGCGCGTAGTAGGGATTGATCTGAAAATCCCCGACTCCGTACTCGAATGCGAAGTTGAGGGCCGCCAGGGCCCCGACGGTCGCGGCCACGACGGCGAGCTTCCGGAGATGCACGCGCGGCTACACCTTTTCCGTCACTGAACTGCCCAGGAGTCCGGACGGCCGGACGATCAGAATCAGAATCAGCACGGCAAAGGCGACGGCGTCACGATACGTCGAGTAGGCTGTCGCGCTGAGCCAGGTCTCCATCAGCCCGATCACCAGTCCGCCGATCATCGCGCCGGGAATATTGCCGATCCCGCCGAGCACCGCGGCCACGAATGCCTTGAGGCCGGTCATGAGGCCCATCAGCGGATCGATCCGGGGAATCGCAAGCGCCACCATGACACCGCCCGCAGCCGCCAGAGCCGACCCCAGCGCGAAGGTGAACGCAATCACGAAGTCGGTGTTGATACCCATCAACTTCGCGACCGACAGGTTGTAGGACGTGGCCCGCATCGCCTTGCCGATGCGCGTGCGGTGAACAATAAACTCCAGTCCGAGCATGACCACGACGGCCACGACGATGATCAGCAGATTCTGGTTCGTAATCTGCACGCCGCCGGCGCTGTAGGTTTCTGAACGGATCATCTGTGGAAAGAAACGCGGTGTGGCGCCGAACACCACCTGCCCCCCGTATTCGAGCAGCAATGACACGCCGATGGCGGTAATCAGTGATGTCAGACGTGAGTGGTGCCGGACGGGTCGATACGCAAACCTCTCAATCAACACCCCGATGCCCGCGCACACCGCCATGGATCCCATCGTGACGACGATGGCCCAGAGCAGCGAGGGATTCGCATCGAGCTTCAACGCGTTGGCGAAGTAGAAGCCGACAAAGGCTCCGAGCATGTAGACATCGCCGTGCGCGAAATTGATCAGGCGCAGGACGCCGTACACCATGGTGTAACCCAGGGCGATGAGAGCGTAGATGGCGCCCAGCGAGAGACCGTTGATGACCTGCTGGAGGAACGTCTCCATGGGCTACGCCGGTCGTGCGGAACTCCCTCGCACGACGACCGTCAGCTGGGACTGACCGTAGCGCGATAGACGTACTTGATCGCGCCGTTCACGAACGTCACTTCGGAAATGACGGCCGGCTTGTCGACGTTGCGCTTCGCGTTCATCTTCAACTGACCAGTCACTCCCGCGACGTCTGACGCGGCGATAGCCGCCCGCAGCTGCGTGTTCTGTGTGGAGCCAGCCCTGGTAAGCGCGTCCGCGAGCACCTTCACCGAGTCGTACCCGAGCGCAGCTATCGAGTCTGGATCCTTCCCAAACTTCGTGCGATAGCTCTTCACGAAGTTCTGGACGACGGCCGCGGGATTGTCGCCGTGGTAGTGGTCGGAGATGAACGTGTTGGCGAGTGCCTCGCGACCGTTGGCCAGGGCATCACCCACCCAGCCATCGCCCCCGAGGATGGGAATGGTCATCCCGAGCTCGCGTGCCTGGCGGGCGATGATGGCGACCTCGTTGTAGTAGCCCGGCACGAACAACGCGTCGGGTTTGAGGCCGCGGATCTTGGTCAATGCCGCCTTGAAATCCGCGTCGCCGCTGCTATAGCTCACGGTGTCGAGCACCTGACCGCCAAGGGCGGTAAACGTGCGCGTCACGGCGTCGGACAGACCCACCGAGTAATCCTGCTGGATGTCTTTGAGAATGGCCGCGCGACGGGCTTTCAGGTCGGTGTAAGCGAACTTCGCGATCACCTCGCCCTGGAACGGATCGATGAAACAGACACGGAAGATATAGTCACCAACCTCGGTCACACGCTCGTTGGTGGACGCGGGCGTGATCATCGGAACTTGAAACTTCTGAGCCACCGGTGCGGCGGCCAGGGTCCGCCGGCTCGCGACCTCGCCGATGACGGCAATGACCTTGTCCTGGGTGATGAGCTTCGTGACGGCGTTCGATGCTTCCTCGGGCCGGCTCTGATCGTCTTCAACGAGCAGGCGGAGCATCCGGCCGCCGAGAACGCCGCCCGCGGCGTTGACTTCCTCGACAGCCAGTTGGGCGCCATCCCTGGAGGAGAGACCGAACGAAGCGCCATCCCCGGTCAGCGACCCGTAAAACCCGACGAGGATCTCGCCCGTACCAGTGTCGGCGGACTCAGTCGATGGCCGCCGCTCGCAACCGGCTGCGATGATGCCGACAGCGGTCGCGGCGAGAAAAAGCCGATGAAATCTGGCTGATCGATGCACGCGCACACTCCTCATAAAGACTCTTTCGGCCCTGTCGGCTCAATAAGATAGGCGGCATTGTACCGCGGCCGCCCGCGAAAACGCGCACGATCGGTCCGGCGCGTCGTCAGCGCAGCGCGCGCACGAACGCCGCAACCCGCCCTCGCGGGTCACCGTGCCTGACGAGGTCGCTGATCACAGCAACCGCCGATGCTCCGGCCGCAACGACCGCGGGCGCGGTCTCGAGCGTGATGCCACCAATCGCGACGACAGGTACACCCTTCGAGAGCCGAGCGGCTTCAGACACCATCGCAAGGCCAACGGCGTCGTATCCCGTCGCTTTGGTCAGAGTGCCGAATACCGGGCCGATCGCGAGGTAAGTGACGGGCTCTCTTGACGCGTCGGCAAGCTGCGCTGGTGTATGCGTCGAATAGCCGACGATCGCCGCGGGGCCCAGCAGCTGGCGAACACTGGCCGGCGAGAGATCTTCCTGCCCGACATGTGTCCCCGCCGCACCAGACATCAACGCCAGGTCTGCGCGGTCGTTGACAATGATCGGGATCTTGTAGGGCTGCGCAACAGCCACGATGTCATCGCAGAGCTTGAGGAAATCTCCGGACGCCAGGCTCTTGGCCCGAATCTGAATGAGCGGCGCTCCGCCGTCGAGAAACGCCCTGACCAGGTCCGTCAACGCCCAGCCGCTCGCTGCGGCCTGATCGACGTCGAGAATTACGTGGAGTGAAGGGGTCAGACAGCTGCGGCCAGTGAGCCTGGCTTGGCCTTCGGCACGAACCGCTCCATGAACGCTGTTCCGAGCCGGCCGGCCACGAAATCCGGTTCCGCAAGGATCTTCAAATGGAGCGGGACCGTGGTCTTGATGCCGTCAACAACCGTCATCTCCAGGGTGCGCCGCATGCGTGCGATTGCTTCCTGTCGATCGCGGCCGTGCGTGATGATCTTGGCCACCATGGAGTCGTAGTACGGCGATACGGTGCACTCCGAGTGCGCAAACGTATCAATCCGGGCGCCTGGGCCACCAGGAACGCTGAACGCATGGATGACGCCCGGCGACGGCGCAAACGTCTCCGGGTCTTCGGCGTTGATACGGCATTCGATCGAGTGACCGGTGAACGTCACCTCGCTCTGCTTGAACGACAGCCGTTCGCCCGCAGCGATTCGAATCTGTTCTTTGACGATGTCGATCCCTGTGACCATCTCCGTCACGGGGTGCTCCACCTGGAGGCGCGTATTCACCTCCATGAAGTAGAACTTCCCATCGTCCAACAGGAACTCGAACGTGCCCGCATTGGTATACTGCACCGCCTTGGCCGCATCCACGACGAGGCTGCCCATCTTGCGGCGGATCTTGTCGGTCAGCGCCAGGGACGGTGATTCCTCCAGCAGCTTCTGGTGCCGGCGCTGGATGGAACACTCACGCTCGCCCAGGTGCACCAGGTTGCCGTGATGATCGCCGAGCACCTGGAACTCGATGTGGCGGGGATTCTCGAGGTATTTCTCGACGTAGACGTCGCCCACGCCAAACGCCGCTTCAGCTTCGCGCTGCGCCGTGCGAAGCGCCGCCCCCATCTCCGAGGGGAGCCGAACAACGCGCATTCCGCGTCCACCACCGCCGGCGACCGCCTTGATGATCACCGGGTAGCCGATATCCCAGGCAACCTTGACTGCCTTCTCTTCGCTCTCGACGGGGCCGTCGCTGCCTGGCAGCATCGGCAAGCCGGCCTTCTTCATGGCACGACGCGCGCGGGCCTTGTCGCCCATCAGCCGGATTACGTTTGGATCCGGTCCGATGAAACGGATGTGGCACGCCTCGCATACTTCTGCCAGGTATGCGCTTTCGGACAGAAAGCCGTAGCCCGGGTGGATCGCATCCGCGCCCGTGATCTCCGCCGCGCTGATGATCGCCGGGACGTTGAGATAACTGTCGGCGCTTCGAGCGGGACCTATGCAGACGTCCTCGTCCGCAAACCGAACGTGCAGGGAGTTTTCGTCGGCCTCGGAGTAGACGGCCACAGTCTTGATGCCGAGCTCGCGGCACGCCACGATGACCCGCAGGGCGATCTCTCCACGATTGGCAATCAGAATCTTCTTGAACATCAGGCAGGTTTGATGGCGAACAACCGCTCGCTGTACTGCACGGCGTGGCCATTCTCCACGTAGGTCTTGACGACCTCTCCGCTGATCTCGGCCTGAATCTCATTCATGAGCTTCATCGCCTCGATAATGCACAGGATCTGGCCCTTCTGGACCGTGTCGCCGACTGACACATAGGGCTTCGCGCCGGGTTCTGCCGCGCTGTAGAACGTCCCCACGATCGGCGACTTGACGATGGCAAACTCCATCTCCTCGTTGGCCGCGGCAAGTACGGGTGAAGCCGACGGGGCGACCGCTGGGGGAGGAGGGCCAGGCACAGGCGCCGCGTACTGTGGCTGCGGGCTCGCCGCGACCCAGTGGCCGCCGCCCTGCTTGCGGATGCGAAGCTTGAAATTGTCGCGTTCGAGCTCGAATTCGCTGAGCTCGTGCTCCTTCATCATCCCGAGGATTCGTGTGATCTCGTCGAAATCCATCATTCAGTGAGAGTGGTTCGGCGGTTTCTTACAACGCCCGCAACTCACGGGATACGGTCGTCAGAAGCTCGTATCCCGCATCGGTTACCAGCACGTCGTCTTCGATTCGCACGCCGCCGAACCCGGGAAGGTACGCGCCGGGTTCGATTGTGAACACCATACCCGGCCCAAGCCGAACCGAAGGCAGGTCGGCACGCGGGCGTGAAACTCGAGGCTCCTCGTGAACGTCGAGACCGAGACCATGTCCAGTGCCATGGCCAAAGGCCTCACCCAGTCCTCGCGCCTGCAGGATATTCCGGGCAGCCGCGTCCACCTCGACCGACTCGACACCCGGACGCACAGCATCGATCGCCGCCTGCTGTGCAGCGTAGACCGCGTCGTAGAGCCTCCGGGCATCTGGCGATGGCGGCCCGACTGATACCGTGCGCGTCAAGTCGCTGCAGTATCCGTCCAAGACACCGCCAAAGTCCAGCACGACCAGGTCACCAGCGCTCAGGATCCGATCGCCCGCTCGATAGTGCGGGAGCGCGGAATTCGGTCCCGACGCCACGATGGTGTCGAAGGACGGACGCTCGAAACCCACGTCACGCAGCGCCGCCTCGAGCACGGCCGCAACCGCACGTTCGCTCTGTCCGGGACGCACGGCCCGGAACACAACGTCTGCTACAGGCGTCAATCGAGCCGCGGCGTCGCGGAGTGTCGCGATCTCGGACGCATCCTTGATGACACGCGCCTCTTCGACGACGCGCTCTGTTGCCGTGAAGGCGACCGTCAGGCCGCGGCGCTCCGCAATCCGGCGCCACGTGTCATGGCGTGAGACGGACACATGAGTCGCCTCGAATCCAGCCACGGCGACGCCCAGGTCACCCAGGCACTCGAGCAAGGTGTCCTCATAGCTCCCAGGCACGTCCCGTACGGTGAGTCCTGGACAAGCCGATGGTGTCTGCTGAAGCAGGTTGACGGCCTCGCGATATCGGGAGTCCACGAGAAGATGCGAACCGGCAGCCGCGATGACAAGGACACCGGATGAGCCGACGTGGTTGCTCAGGTAGCGGATGTTCGCGGGGTTCGTCACGACGAAGGTGCCGAGGCCCAGTGTGTTGAGCCGTCGTCTGACCCTCGCCTGCCGCCCCGACAACTGCGTCGTCGCTGGCAGCCCCATCGTTACGACGACTTCTCGGGAACGGTGTCCCTTGCTCCTGAGGCCCGCGCGGCCTTGTCAGCCTCTATTTGCGCAAGCCAGGTTTCAAGCTCCTCGAGCGTTGCGTTCCTCTGGGGTTCCGCCCGGAGCAACTGCGCTTCGAGCTCGGTGAGGCTGCGGCTCGCCAGGAGATTATCAGGAGCGACGCGCAGGACGTACTCGAACTCGGTCCGAGCCTCCTGAAACTGTTCCAGCGCGGCGAGAGCGCGCCCCAGGGTGACGCGGGCAGACAGAAATGCGGGATGGTGCTCGAGCCCCGCGAGGCAGACACGGACGGCCTCGAAGTTGTCACCCGCCCTGCGGAGCTCTTCTGCAAGGGGCGCAAAAGCGATCGACGCCGGATCCTGCTGGACCCGGCGTCGAAGTACATCAAGGCGTGAGCTGTCCGTCGCCATAGTGCCCCCAATTATGGGGCTACCTGACAACTACTGCACGGTCACCGTCAGGGTTCCGACGGCTTGGCGGCCAAGGCTGTCCGTTACCGTCAGCGTCGCGACGTAGGTGCCGGCTGCGGCATACGTCACGGACTGTGTTGACGTCGCCCCGCTGTCGAAGGTCTGACCATCGCCAGAGGTCCAGGTGTAGTTGACGATCGTCGCACCGACGCCGACCGTGGATGTTGACCCGACCAGCGTGGCCGCCACCCCAGCAGTCGGACTTGTGGGCGCGATACTGAGGTTCGCGACCGGTGCGGTCACCCCAAATCCAACCGTCACGGTCTTGACGGCGATACCCGTCTGGCCGAGGTCGTCAACCGCCGTTACGGTCACCACGAAGATACCCGTGGTCGAGTAGGTCTTCGTCACCGACGGTGTCGTAGTGGTTGCCGTGTTTCCGTCGCCGAAATCCCAGTCGTAGCGTTCGATGCTGTGGCCAGTGGCCGCCTTCTGGGTGGACGTGAACACGACCTGCTTGTCAACGAACGGCGGATCCGGCGAGGCATCGACCGAGCCGCTGGGCGCAGCCACGGCTGACACGCTGATGACGCGAACAATGGAGGCCGTTGAGCCCGCAGCGTCTGTGACCGTCAGCGTCACCGTGAACGCGCGTCCCGAGCTGTAGGTGTGGCTGACGATTCGACCCGTGGCCGAGTTGCCGTCGCCAAACTCCCAGAGATACGAGCACTTGTCGAGGCAGGCCACGCCTTCATCCGTCGTCTTCGACGCATCGAACCTGGCAGGCTGACCGCGCTCCGGGTTCGTGGGTATGACCTCGAAGTTCGGTACGGGTGCCTCGCGATTCGATGGGCCTGTGAAGTTGATGGTGAGCGTACGCGGCATCGAGTTGCCACCGTTGTCGCCCACAGGAATCACACTGACGAGCGCCGCGTCACCGACCGTTCCTGGTGCGGGCGCGGTGAACGCGAAGGTGGCGCGACCGTCACTGCTCGTGGTCACCTCGGCTACCGACAGCGTGCCCGCGCTGGTCGAGGCGATCAGCCGACGCCCCCCGACCGGACGGCTCGCGTCATCGCGCACCATTACGGTGACGGTCGACTGAGACGCGCCATCACGCGGCAACTGATCCGGTGATGCCGTCATCGTGACCGACAAACCGAACTCCGAAGGCCCCGTCACGAGCGGCGCCGCGCCGTCCTGCAGGGTACAGCCGGCCGCCAGCAGACCCGCCGCCAGTACAACAGCAGCTTTACGCACCCACACTCCGCACAGCATCTTCTTCATGTCCTGTTCCTAGTCAGGGTCCGCAAAATTGCCAAACTGGACGCCCATGCTTCCCGTCACGCTGAGCTCGTTGCCGGCCTGGTCACGACCAAAGAACGTGACGTCGGCAACAGTCGAGATGACGACCGGGTTAGCCCGGAGTGCCATGAGCGGGGCCTCCTGCTTCGCGATATGACGGATGAGCTCGAAGCCCTGTGTCACAACACCGCCAGGCGCGATGGTGAAGGTCATCGCCGAGTCGAATGGATACGGCACGTCCACACCTGGCGTATTGAAACCATCGGAGCGCCGGTAGGTCACTCGATACCTGTTGATCGTCACGGCATTCAGTGCGCTCGGCGTCGTCAGCGTGTCCTTCATCGTGAAGCGCATACGCACTTGACCGGCATCGCTGAAGACCGTCGCGTTACCGTCCTTGAGAGTCACAACGTCGGATTGCAGCGTTCCACCAAACGTGCTCCCGCCCGTCGCTCCAGAGGCTCCGCCCAGAAATTCGATGACGAGCATTACAGGCGACCGATCCTGCCGGGCGATATCACCGCATCCCGCCGCAACCACGGCGAAGCAGACGACCCCTGCGAGCAACGCGCTAGTTGATTTCGCTCTCACTGTCACTTCTCCTACAGCCTGACAATCCTGGGCGTTATGAAGATCAAGAGTTCCGCGCTGTTGTCTTCCACGATGTCGCGCTTGAACAACCAGCCCAGCAGCGGGAGGCGATACATCGCCGGCGTCCGGTCCTGGGCATTGGCTTCGCGACTGATGTAGACGCCGCCGATGACCGTGGTCTCGCCGTCCGAGACAAGCACCTTGGTCGTGGCCCGCTGCGTATCGATCTGTGGATTGCCGTTGACGACGCGCGAGAAGTTTGGCGATGAGTTCGCCACGATGATGTCCATGATCACCGTCTGCGAAGAGGTGATTTGCGGGGTGACCCGCAGGCTGAGCGCCGCATCCCGGTACGTCACCGTGACGGTGTTGTTGGCCACAGTCTGAATGGGGATTTCCGCACCCTGGATTATTTCAGCGGCGATGTTGTTCTGCGTCGCAACCCGCGGCGTCGAGAGCACGCGAAGGTTGCCCTGCGACTCGAGCGCAGAAATCGCCACGTCGAGGTTCAGCGCACCGTTGATGGCGCCCAGCGCCAGCCCAGCGGCCGAGCTTGCGCCGCCCACGCCGAGGTTGACTGCATTCGAGGTTCCGCTGGCAGCGCCGGTAGCAGCACCGGTGCGGCCACCGATCGCCGCCGAGTTCGGAAATGCGAGCGGCAGCGTGTTGCCGAGCTCAGGCGCAGCGCGACCCGTAAAGCCCCACTGCACTCCAAGACGCCGCGCAAAGTCGCGCGTGGTCTGAACGATGCGGGCTTCGATCTCGACCTGCGGCTCCGGCTGATCCAGTCTCACGAGCAGATCGGTCGCGCGTCGCAGGCGATCCGCAAGGTCCGTAATGATGAGCGTGTTGGTGCGCGTGTCAGTGGTGATAGACCCACGCTGCGAGAGGACCGTCGCCGTGAGCAGCGGCTGCACCTGTTCGGCGCGGGCGTAGCTGAGCGTGCGCGTCACCGTGGACAGTTCGCCGGCCAGAGCCTGCGCTTCGGCGAGCTTCTGACGCTGCGCTTCCTCGTCGGCCAGCACCGTGAGCGGCGCGATGCGAACCACCGTGCCATCCACCGAGTAGCCGAGACGATTCGCCCTGAGGATGATGTCAAGAGCCTGATCCCACGGCACATCGCGGAGCGCAACGTCAACCGTGCCCTGCACTGCCGGATCAATCACGACGTTCAGGCTGCTGATTTCGGCAAACGTCCGGAGCACCGCACGAAGATCGGCGCCTTGAAAGTCCAGACTGACCGGCGTCCCGCTGAAACGTGGCGCCGCTGGGGCCGCTGCGGGCTGTTGCGCGTCGCCAGGTGTCTGAGCCGTTGCGGGCGCCAGAGGCGTGGCAGCAGGAGGTGCCTGCGCCGCAGCCGCGCGCATCAACGGAGCCTGAAGAACCGCAGCCGATCGCTGCGCGGCTTCACCGCGCAGTGCGGCGGCGTCACGAGTCTCGAGCGCGAGTGGCGTCGCGGCCGGCGTCGCGCTGAGCGTTCGCGCATCGGTCGCGCGCTCCGCCTCGACAAAGATCACGTTGCGAGAACTGCGCACCCGAGGGCGAAGGGGCTGATCAAGAGACATCCGCACGCGAGCCACCCGTGCGCCATCCGCGGCGTAGCTGGTCTCGACGTCAACGGCCGTGAAGGGATGCCGGGGGTCAGTCTTGAAGTTGTCGGCGAAACCGATGGCCACGACGTCACGCAACTCGACCACGAACTGCCGGGGGTTTGGTTGCGACGCGACGTACGCGACGGGATCCGAGGCCTCAATCGAGATGACGCCGCTGCGTCCTTCGATGCGCGAAGCGATCTTCTTGAGCGTTGCCGCGTCGGTGCCGGCGCCAGCGGCCAGCGGGGCTTTGCCGCCCAGAGTCATCGCTGCGCAAATCGCGAGCAGGAGGGTGTATCGATACATGTCTAGTTTGCCTCGGCCTGTCGGAGCCCTTTTCGAACCTCACGCTGTTTCTCGATCGAGAGCGGGTCGTTGACCTGCTGCAGGATTACCAGGTCGTTCTGCGAGATCGTGCTCACGGTCCCGTCGAACAACTTGTCGCCGGGTCGAACGATGTAGGTCTTCTGATCGGATCCCTGGAGCATCGCCACGAATCCATCGCGACTGCGCAACGTGCCACGGAGCGTGACCTCACTCGCGCCCAGACCGGCAAGGCCGACCGGGCGTGGACCGTTATTGGCCAGTGCGTCAGCTCCCCGGTCCGTGAGATTCACGAATGGATCGCGACGGCCCTCGGGGCTGTAGGTGAAACCCGCTGGTTCGGGCGCCTGCTGCGACGCCGTCTTCGGCGCAATCTCCGGCGTTGTGGCGCTCTTTGGATCCGATGCGGAGGCCGGCCCAGTCTTCGAATCCGCGGGCGCAGGCGCCTGCGTCGCACGCCGTGCCGCGGGAGTGGAACGCTGTCGAGGGGCGCGGGCTTCACCCCGCGGTGCGCTCGCTGCCGCAGCGGCACCACGGGCTGCCGTGACCGCGGCTGACGACTGGGCGTCAACTGTCGGACCAGTCAGCATTACGACGGCGCACAGCAATCCGACGCGCGTCATGACCGTCATACCCGCCCCCGCCCTGCCGCGGCTCCACGAGCGCGACCCCTAGCGCCACGTCCAGTGGCTGGCTCCGCCGGCGCGGCCGGGTCGATCAACACAAACGTCGTGGCGGTCGCCTGTGCCGTGATCGTCGCCGGACCCACGCCGTCCTTCTTGGCGTTGATGGCGATCGCGTTGACGTTGATGATGCGAGGGAACTTGCTCACGCGCTCGAGAAACATTCCGAGGTCGTGATAAGTGCCTTCGAGCTCCAACCCGATCGGCCATTCCGCGTGCAACTCACGCGTGGCAATCGCGCGCGGCGTGAACCCGCGGATCGCAAGGTTGGACTGCGTGGCCATGGCCTGGACCCGTCGCAGCAGGTCGGCCACATCACGCTCCTCCGGGAGAATGACCTTCAATCGATCGAGCTGCGCCTGGAGCGTGGTGACTTCACGGCGGAACTCGGGCAGGCGGCGCGCCGCCTCTTGCCCGCGCTGGATTTCACCCTGGAGCACGCCGAGCTCCGCGCGACGCTCCGCGATGCGTGCTTGCGCGGGTTGCGCGTAGAAGTTCCAGAACACCCCCACACCGGCCGCAGACAACGCGACAAACGCGCCGACCTGTCCGTACCACGGGAGCTTGTTGAGACTCAGGTTCATTGCCATCTGGATATCGGGCGGGATTGACCCCGCTTTAACGAGGTGCCCCCTGCCGTCCTCGCGCCGGGCGCGCGGGTCGCCCACGTCCGGCGGGTGCTTCTTCAGGCTTCGGCTCGGGTCTGTTGAGCTGGGCCCGCACGGTGAACTGGATCAAGTCGGGAGTGGCGTTGGCGCCACTGCCTTTACCTTCCTGGACCTGGCTGTCCACGATCTCGATGGGGCGCCGCAGCACGCTGCCGCCCCCGAGATTGCCGACGAAATCCGAGAGCGCCATCAGCGTGCGACTGCTGCCGACCAGAGTAACCTGCGAGTCGGTCTGCGTCATGGACGTGAGCCAGAGCAAGTCGGGAAGGCTCCGGCTGACATGGTCCAGCAGCTGAACAGGGATGCTTTGTCCGCCACGGAGTTCTTCGATC
>JABFSA010000019.1 GCA_013140775.1 Acidobacteriota bacterium
ATGCTGCCCTACTTCTTCGGCTCTTCGCCTTCCTTGTCGGTCTTGCCCTTCTTCAAACCTTCCGGTTCTGCCCCGGCCGCTGCTGTCGCGTCGGCATCGGCGGTCGCCGCCGCTTCCTCGGCCTTCGGCAGAACGACGTGCACGAGCATGGTGTCGGGCTCGTTGAGCGCCTTCCACTTCGGGTTCTCCGGCAAATCCCGGAGCCGAATCGAATCGTGCAGGTTCAATTCCGTCACATCGATGTCGATGCGCTCCGGAATATTCGCCGGCAGACACTGCACTTCGACTTCGCGCGTCACGAAGTCGAGCATGCCGCCCTGCAGCTTGACGCCCTTCGGTTCGCCCTTGATGTGGATCGGCACGGTCACCGTGATCTCGCGATCCATCGCCAGCTGGTAGAAGTCGGCGTGCAGCAACTGATGCGTCACCGGGTCGAGCTGATATTCCTTGACCATCACCTGCGACTCGCTGCCGTCGAGCTTCAGGGTGATCAACGTATTGGCCCCCGCTTCGGAGTGCAGGATACGGAGCACTTCCTTCGGGTCGGCCGCGACGGCCACACCCGCGGGCGTCTTCCCTGACTTCGGCGCACCGTACACAACCGCCGGGATCCGGCCGGTCACCCGTAGGCGCCGGGCCTCATTCTTCCCACGACCCTCGCGCTTCACCACTTCGAGCGTTGCATTCATGACTGATCCTCGTCGTTCACTCTTCTATGTTCTCGCTTCTCGGTTCGTGTTCAGGTTCCGGTTCGGTTCAGGGTTCCGTTCGTTGAACCGAACGTGAACACGAACTGAGAACCCAAGAACCCAGAAGCGTGAACGATACGTCTCTATACAAACAACGAGGACACAGACGTCTCCTCGTGAATACTCCGAATCGCCTGCCCCAGCAGCCGGGCCACCGAGAGCACGACGATCTTCTTGCACTGTTTGGCTTCTCCGCGCAGCGGGATCGTGTTCGTCACGATCAGCTCGTCGAGCGGCGAGTGTTCGACGCGCTCGAGGGCCGGCCCGGAGAGCACGCCGTGCACGGCGCAGGCGAACACGCGCAGCGCGCCAGCGGCCTTGAGCGCCTGCGCAGCTTTCTGGATCGTGCCTGCGGTGTCGATGATGTCGTCCTGCAGGATGCAGTTCCGACCCGCGACGTCACCGATGACGTTCATGACTTCCGCGGTGCCGTCTTCAGAGCGCCGCTTGTCAACAACGGCCAGCTCGGCGTCGAGCCGCTTGGCGTACGCTCGTGCGCGCTCCGCGCCCCCGGCGTCCGGCGACACGATGGTCAGATCCTGAAAGTTCTGCCGCGCGAGGTACTCGATGATGACTGGCGCTGCGAACAGGTGGTCCACCGGGATGTCGAAGAAACCCTGAATCTGCGCCTTGTGCAGATCCATCGTGAGCACCCGGTTGGTCCCTGCCGCGCTGAGGAGATTGGCAACCAGCTTCGCCGAAATGGGCACGCGCGGTTTGTCTTTCCGATCCTGCCTCGCGTACCCGTAATACGGGATGACGGCCGTGATGCGCGCGGCCGAGGAGCGGCGGAACGCATCGATCATCACGAGCAGTTCCATCAGGTGGAGATCCACCGGATTGGACGTGGGCTGCACGATGAAGACGTCGGCGCCTCGGATGTTCTCGTCGATTTGAAAGGAGACTTCGCTGTCGGGGAAGCGGCGAAGCCGCGCCTGCCCAAGCGGGATCCCAAGGAACTCCGCGATCTCCTTGGCCAGCGACGGATGTGAGCTGCCGGAAAAGATCTTCAAATCACCGAATCCGGTGGATAACAGTCCTTCTCCGCTCAGAGGTCGTCTCATCTCGATGCGATTGCCTGGTTAACGGACAGCCCGGGAAAGTTGGGGCGGAAGGATTCGAACCTTCGAATACGGGATCCAAAGACCCGCGCCTTACCGCTTGGCCACGCCCCACCACGGCACCGCACCGCGCAGCGCGTTCCCACCCATGCCGGCACACCCTCAGGGCGTCACCGGCCAGAGTGGTGCAAACGCATAGTGTAGACGAGACTTAGCGGCCCGGGCAACTCGGATGACGAAACAGCAGTTCGCCCCCCCGGCTTGTCGTCCAGGCCGGCGCGTCGGTCTGGCCGAAATTCTATGCGGAGGTACAAGCCTTGGCGCTGCCAAATTGGGCAGGATTGTTCCATTCCCGGCGCATTACGCCCGGGAATCGCGCTGAGCCTGAATGGATGAACGCATGGGCGTGGCGCGGCTGAGCCTGGCGTATGCCTTTCGATCGAGCGATTCCGTCAGGAGCACGCGCCAGCCAGAGCCAGACAGCCGATCGACCGCTGCGTGAGCTTCACGAGGCTTCTGAAACAGCCCGAACACGGCTGAACCACTGCCCGACATCGCCGCGGCCAGCGCGCCGGCCCTGCGCAGTGCCGCCTTCATCTGATCGATCTCTGGATGGTGCCGTGCGATCGGAGCCTCGAGGTCGTTGATCATCTGCGCCGCGCGTGACGGCCACGGCCCTGGCACATGCTGCGGCTCGCGCGCGCTCGTGCCTCTCGCAAGGTCACGTTCGGCGTGGTACCACCCGAACGCCTCACCGGTTGACACACCGAATCCAGGGAGCAACAGCACAATCCAGTGACGAGGCAGGTCCGCCAGGGGATAGATCTCATCTCCGCGCCCCAGCCCGAGGGCGGTCCCGCCGGTCAGAAAGAACGGGACGTCTGCACCAAGTCCAGCCGCGATGTCGGTCAGTTGCGCCGGCCGCATCGGCACACGCCAGCTGTGCGCGAGTCCCAGGAGTGCGGCGGCGGCGTCGGCGCTCCCGCCACCGAGCCCCGCCTGAAGCGGGATCCGCTTCTCGAGGCGGACCACCATGTCACGCGCTGGTCCGGTCCGTCTCAACGCACGCCACAGGACATCGGCCGCCCGCCAGATGAGATTCGTCGAATCGAGCGGCACCGCCGGGGCCGAGCACTCGATGGCGAATGGACCCTCGCGAGGGATGCATTCAAGCGTGTCGTGCAGCGAGATCGCCTGGAAGACCGTCCGCAGCTCATGGAAGCCGTCGGGCCTTTTCCCCAACACGCGCAGGTCCAGATTGATCTTGGCGTGCGCACGCACGGTGACGGCAACCGGCGCGCTCACCTGAGTCTTCCTCATCTTCGCCATCTACCGTTCACCGAGCGGACCGTTCGCCCGCAGTTCTGCGAGCGACAATTCGCGCGCGCTCGGAGGGACGTTCACATCGAACGCCGCCTGGTCGATCGGGACGTTCGCCTCCACCTGCGACACGTTCGCCGTGATGTCCACGTTCACCTGCGGATCGGTCGAGCGCAGACGCACGGCCTGCGGGAAACTCCCCTGCCACATCGAATACTCAATCTGCCATCCAGACCGCTTCGCCGCGCGCGTCTGCCAGCGTCCACCGACTCGCTCGAGATACAAAACCGCTCCGTCCGACAGATCGACCGACGCCCATCCATTGCCGTGGACGCGTCCGCCGATGGCCCCGGTCGCCGCCGACGCACATCCGATCAACACGGCCTGGAGCTCACCTGGAGCGAGGGCGACACCGGTCAGCGCTCCCAGGATCTCGTCGGCACGCTCCCCTCGCAGCACACGGTTGTCTCTGGGCAGGAGCAGGATCGCGGTCTCATCACGCGCGGCGAGGATGAACGCGGGGGGACCAAACGGCGCGACACCCTCCAGCCGGATCGACCGTGGCCGCTCGAACCCGACGATCGCCGTGCCGCGTACACGCTGGCTTCCGGCACGTCCCGACAGCGCGAGCTCGGCAGTCAACGTGCGAACGTTCGAACAGCCGGCCGTGGCCTCACGATGAATCCGCTCGAAATCGGGAAGGGTACTGCCCGGGTCGGTAGGGAGGGACAGGAGTCTCGGTGCACACGCGGCAAGAAACAGACTGCCTGCACACAGCGCCCAGAGCCTGCAGTCCTTGGCCGAAACCCTAACCACGCATGCGTCCTGTGAAGGCTTCGCAACCTGGGATCGCGGTTCTGGTCATCGACTAGCGGGGTATCTTGCTTCTGGCGTCCTCGATCTTCTTTTCGATGACCGCGCGGGTGACGCCGCCTTCGCCGTCGAGCGCGCGCGTCCACGAGGCGATCGCATCGCTCCAGCGACCCATCCTGGCGAAGACGTCTCCAAGGTGATCCTGAATGACCGCGTTTCGAGGCAGCTGCTCGGCAGCAGGTGTCAGATACCGTTCCGCTTCCTGAAGGTCTCCCCGGCGGAAATGCGCCCAGCCGAGGCTATCGAGATACGACGGGTTACCCGGGTCCACTTCAAGGGCCCGCTGCACGAGACGCACGGCCTCGTCCAGGCCACGTCCGCGGTCGGCCAGCAAATAGCCGAGGTAGTTGAGAACCTCCGCGCTTCCGGGCGCTACTGTCAGGACCTGACGCAGCGTGCGCTCGGCTTCGACATCGCGACCAGCGTCGCTGTAGAGATCGGCGAGCGCGAGCTGCGTGTCTACATCGTTCGGATTGGCGCGTGCGGTGGGCTCGAGCATGGAAACCGCGCCGGCTTTGTCACCGCTTGCGAACATCGCCCTCGCGCGGAGACGCGGAAAGCGCAGATCGTCGGGGTGTTGCGTTTGAGCCTCGGCCGCGAGCGTCGCCGCCCGTGCCACGTCGCCATTCGTGATGAGAGCGGCAATACGCCTGAACTTCAAACCGCGGCTCATCGGTTCCACGCTCAGCGCCAGCGTGTAGCTGGCGATAGCATCGGTCAGCCGCCCGGCTTGCTCCTGATACTGTGCGAGCGACGAAGCCACCCTGGGCTCCTCTTCGACGATGACGGTGAGCGTTGAAATCGCGTTCGCCATGTCGCCGGCCGCCGCAAACGCCTGAGCGAGCGACAATCGTCCCTGCACCGATCCCGAGTTCTGACTGACGACCCGGCCAAAAGCCTCGACCGCCTTGCTCGCTTCTCCGGTCCGCAAATAGAGCCGGCCAAGCGCGAAGTCCACCTGGAGATCGGCACCTGGAGTTGCGCCCTTGGTCGCGCGCTCCAGATGCGCAATCGCATTCCGCACGGTTGTGTCGAACTGCGCCTTGGGCGTGCGCGCGTTCATGGCGTCAACCTGATTCCAATAGAGGAGACCCAGCACTCGATGCGCCTCGACACTGTCGCCATTGAGCGCGAGCGCCTGCTGCGCCGCACTTTCGGCCTCGCCCAACTGGTTGCGACGGAGGTGGAAGGAGGCGATTTCAGCTCTCACTCCCGACGACTTCGGATCGGCGGCCGCCGCCCGGTTGAGAGCAGCCAATGCACCAGCCTGGTCGCCCAGTCCTTCGAGCCGCTGCGCCATGAGGAACTGGTAGTAGGCCTCTGACGTCTGGGCTGCGGCTGCCGTGCCGACGGACAAGAGTCCGACGACCGCGAGTACACATCGTAACGAGGCGCCGACTGGTCGAACCGTGGAGGCCATCGTGGAAGGGATTTTAGCTCAAGATGTTATAGTTCGAGGGTTTCGTTCGGGTTCCAGGAGAACCAATGCCCATCGACGCAGAACTGCTCGAAATTCTCGCCTGCCCCAACTGCAAGACGCCCGTGACGCTCGTCAAGAACGGCACCGGTCTCAAATGCGGTCAGTGTCACCGGGTGTACCCGATTAAGGATGACATCCCTGTGATGCTTATCGACGAAGCGTCTATCGAGCCGTAGGTCGCTGGATAGCTCGCAGCCCACGGTGGTGGCTGGCCGTCGGATTCTCCTCGTTCGCCTGAGACTGATTGGCGACGTGGTATTCACGACCCCGCTGCCGCGGGGACTACGGCGTCACTTTCCGGACGCGGACATCACGTACGTCGTGGAGCCGCTTGCCGAGCCCATCGTTCGCGGCAACCCTCACATCGACCACATTCTCGTCGTTCCACGACAGCACGGTTTCGCGCGCTGGAAAGACGACTGGTCGTGGGCGCGCCGGCTCCGCGCTGAACGTTTCGACATCGCAATAGACCTGCACGGAGGACCCAGGGCCGCCTGGCTGACCTGGGCGAGCAGAGCTCCAACTCGCATCGGCTATGCCACTCCTGGACGATCGTGGATGTTCACCCACACGGTCGCGCGACCCGATGGCCTCGCACCTCGACACTCCGTCCGCAATCAATGGGATCTCCTGACGCCGCTCGGGATCGGCCCCTGCGACCCGGCTCATGACCCTGTTGAAATGGCTGCCGATCCCGAAGTGGAATCGCGTGTCTCTGCCAGACTCCGTGACGCGGGGATTGCTCGGGGAACGCCCCTCGTCCTCATCCACGTCAGTGCCGGAAACCCCTTTCGCAGATGGCCGCCCGAGGCATTTGCGGACGCCGTGGTCGAACTGGCGCGCCGCGATCCGGCCCGCCGCTTCATCCTGACCTCGGGGCCCTCCGACGCCGACGCGGCCCGCGCGATTGTCAGCCAGACGCGCGCGCGGCTCGGCCCCGACGGGTCCGCTGTCATGACGGACGACTACGACATCCGTGAACTTCGGTCGCTTGCCGCCCGCGCGGCGGTGTACATTGGGGGCGACAGCGGCCCGTTGCACGTCGCAGCGACAACCTCG
>JABFSA010000071.1 GCA_013140775.1 Acidobacteriota bacterium
ACCAATACCAATCGCTTCCCTCTGCGATGAGCAGCTCCTCGCGCGCCCGTGCCAGCGCGGCCGGCGGCGTCACCGGGGCCGCCGCCTCAATCGCGTCGCGAGCCTCGCCGACCTGACTCCACGCACGATGGTCGTCTGCGTGACCCATCCAGATGTAGAAGTCGTTGTTAATCCACGAACCAGGAAAAATCGAGGACAGTTTGCGCGTCGGATTCGCACAGGCTTCGGACATCGTGACGGTCTGGATCTCAGGGTGCGACCCGAGCCTCTCGTAGACCGCGTGAAGGAACGGCCGGCCCTGAGCGTCGTAGCACTCCCAGGCGTTCTCGCCATCGAGAATCACGAAGACGGTCGCGTCTTCCCCACCCGTACGGCTCGCATGGCGCCGACCGGCGTCCAGGATCTGGCCGACGAAGTCATCGGCGGCCCGCTCCGTTGGCCATGAGGCATAGGTGAACCCGATGAGGTCCGACAGGCGATGATCCCGGAAGGCGCAGGCGACGGACTGCCCTTCTCCGCCGACACTGTAGGAGCGGTAGAGAATTTCCGGCTCGTGCAGATGGCCCGACCCATCCCGCGCAAGACCGACGCCGAGCGTCCTGGAGAGAATCTGTTCGTCTGTCGCCATCCAGTGCAGTCCGGCCCGTTTGACCAACGGGACCATCGCGTCGGACACCGATCCTTCTGATGGCCAGACCCCTCGTGGCGGGATCCCGAACATCCGTTCGTGGAGCGCGACGGCGCGAGTCAGCTGTTCGGCCGCGTCCTCCGGATGACGGAACGGTGCCCTCGGCATCGCCGAATGCGGATGCGCTCGCAGGTGCACGTCGGAATCGCAGAGAAGCGGAAGGATCGGGTGGTAGAAGGGCGAGGTGGAGAGTTCAACCTGCCCTCGCGCAGCGGCGGCGCTGTACTCGGGTATGACCCTGCGCAGGATCTCGAGCTCCACCTCTCGCAGGGTCCGTTTGTCGTCTTCCGAGAACCCACGTCCCCTCCGCAGCAGCATGGAGACGCGCGCATCCCGATCGAGGTAGTCGGCGTCGATCCAGACCAGCTTGTGCCAGACCTGCAGATCGCGGATGTCGTCCACCGAAAAGCGTGCCGCCCTGACGGACATATCAGCACCGTCGCCCTGGTCGCGAAGGGCCAGGAGCTCGCGGTAACGAGGATGCGGGTCGATCATGCGTCCCCTGTGAGCGTGAAAGAACTCAGCCACACAGAAGGTCCGTTCCTCGGCTGATAGCTGATCTGCCTGCCGAAGCCCAAGCTCGAGATGGCGATCCCGGGCCTCTTCGCGGGCGAACGCCTCGAGCTGCACGAGCAGCGATGGGACGAGGTTGAAGGTGACCTTGACCGTCGGATGCGCTCTCAACAGATCCACCATTCCCCAGTAGTCTTTGGTGGCGTGGAGGCGCACCCAGGGCAACATGTGTTCCCCCGTGAGCAGGTCCTGATAGAAGGGCTGGTGCATGTGCCAGAGAATCGCGACGCGGGTCATAATGTGATCATCGCATGCGCATCCTCGATCGCTATGTGATCCGCGAGGTCCTCTGGCCTTTTGTCCTGGGCCTGCTGGTCTTCACGTTCCTCCTGATCATTCCGTTCCTCATCGAATACGCCGAGAGCTTCATCTCGAAGGGCGTACCGATCCCGGTGGTACTCCGCGTGATGGGGACGCTGGTACCGTCGGTGATGGCGCTGACGATCCCGATGTCGCTCCTGCTCGGGTTACTGGTCGGCTTCGGTCGGTTGTCCGCCGACCGCGAGTTCGTCGCCATGCAGGCCTGCGGTGTCAGCCTCACGCGCCTGCTGCGGCCTGTCGGATTGCTCTCAGTCCTCGCGTGGGGCGCCACAACCTACATTCTGATCGTCGCAGTGCCGGATGCGAACCAGCGGTTCCGCGAGATCACGTTCGGCATCGTCGCCGCTCGTGCCGAGGGTGAGGTGCGGCCTCGCATTTTCTTCGAGGACTTCCCCGACGTCGTGTTGTACGTCCGCGATGTCTCCCAGACTGGCGGCGGGTGGCAGGACGTCTTCATGGCGGACAGCAGACCCGGGCAACCGCAGTCTGTGTACCTGGCTCGACACGGGCGAGTCGTGATCGATCGCGAGCGGCGCACGCTCGACATGGTGCTCGAGGACGGGGCCCGTCACGTCGCCGATGGCGCAGCGAAGTACGAGGTGTTTCAGTTCGACCGGCTTCTCTTGAGCCTCAATCCGGAAACGGTGTTTCCGCGCGAAGGTCCCCCGCTTGGCACCAGGGAAATGTCGATTCCTCAGCTTCAGGCGCGCGCCGCGGAACTCGAACGTGAAGGGATCTATCCCCACAGCGAGCTGTTCGAGATCCAGAAGAAGTTTTCTATTCCGTTCGCCTGTCTCGTCTTCGGACTGATCGGTCTCGCGCTGGGTGTCAACAACAGGCGCGACGGCAAACTGGCGAGCTTCGCGATCGGGCTCGGCGTGATCTTCGCCTACTACGTGCTGCTGTGGCTGGGCCAGTCGCTCGTCCGCGGACACATCGTTCCGCCATGGCTCGCAGCATGGCTGCCCAACATGGCGCTGGGTGCACTTGGCGCATGGCTTCTGCTGCGACATCGCCGGCCCCATGGCGGATCGAACAAGCTTCCAGGACTGCCGCGTCTTCCTGCCCTGAAGATTCCACCTCTTCGGCTTCCCTTCCTGGGCATCCTCGACCGCTACGTCGCGTCGGCCTATCTGCGCGTTGCGGCACTATCCGCCGTCGCGATGGCCGGCATCTTTTATATCTCGACGTTCCTCGACCTGTCGGACAAGGTGTTCAGGGGCCAGGCCACCTGGGGAATGCTGTTCGCCTACTTCTGGTACGCCACACCGCAGTACGTCTATTACATCCTGCCTCTGGCGGTTCTGCTGGCCGCGTTGGTCACGATCGGGCTGCTCACAAAAAACAGCGAGCTCGTCGTCATGAAGGCGTGCGGCATCAGCCTTTATCGGGTGGCGCTCCCGATGGTTGTCACAGCGATCTTCGCGGGCGGCGTGTTGTTCGTGCTCGAGCAGACCGTGCTGGGCCCAGCCAATCGGCGGGCCGAAGCGCTGCGCCACGTGATCCGCGGCGGATCGCCGCAGACCTTCGACGTGCTGCTGCGTCGCTGGATCGTCGGGACCGACGGCGCCATCTACCATTTCGATTCCTTCGATCCGCGCGCGCAGCAGCTGAACGGCCTGTCCGTCTATGACTTCGGCAGCCGGATGCCGGTCCTCGCACGTCGAACGTTCGCCGAACGAGCGACCTACACAGCCGGCGCACCAGGTGGGAACAGCTGGCGGATGGAACGTGGCTGGGTTCGAGAGCTGACCGACACCGGCGAAACACGGTCGTTCGTGCCGTTCGACGTGTCTCAAGAACCGATTGAGCCGACCGACTACTTCACGACGCAGCAGCCCGACGAACGCTTCATGAGCTACTCACAGCTGCGGGATTACACCAGCCGGCTCCAGGCGAGCGGAATCGATATCAGCGGCCAGCTAGTCGCGCTTGAGCGGAAACTCTCCTTCCCGTTCGTCACCATCGTCATGACACTGCTGGCGATCCCGTTCGCCGTGACCACGGGCCGGCGAGGAGCGATGTACGGCATTGGTGTCGGCATTGCGCTCGCCATCTCCTACTGGGTGACGATTAGTATCTTTGCTGCGCTTGGCGCCGGTGGCCTCGTGGCGCCACTGCTCGCCGCCTGGGCACCGAACCTGTTGTTTGGGGCTGGGGCCGGATACCTGCTGCTGACGGTGAGAACCTGATCCGCATCATTTCGCGTACCTGATATCGTCCAGCCACAGCGTCCCGTTGCTTCCGAGGGGTGTGTTGACGGTGTCCAGGACAAACAGGATGGATTGCACGTTCGCGAGGTTCGGACGTGGCGTCGATGTCGTGCCTCGCGGACGCATGTCGGCAAAGAACACCGTGATCTCTCGCGGCTCTGGCTCCAGGTAGACCGAACGATGCCACCGCTGCCCTGCTCCATCGCCGGGCTCCCGTACCTGTACCGAGACACGTATCGGGTGGTCTGAACGTCCGGTGAACGTCAGTCTGTCGTACGCCGCCAGGTTTGGACCTGCCGGCATCACGAAGGCCGCGAAGGGACTCGCGCTCGCCGTTCCTCCCAGCGCGTATCGCAAAGACAACTGTTGTCCACCCACCGTTGGGATCTCCTCCAGCGCACCGAGGGATGCCGCGCTGTGCTCAACAGTCCACGCCGTGGCTGGTCCATCTCCGTATTGCACGGCGATGGAAGTGGGTTTCGGCGGAACTGGAGCTGTGACGGCGCCTGCAGCGCCGAGTCCCACATAGATGGGATTCGACACGATCCATGGCACAGGCGGGTTCCCTGGAGCGTTCGGAAGCCGAACCTCAACCCGATATGCCGTCGGTGTCGGCGTGTCAGGACCCACGTAGTCCAACGTCCTGCCCACTGTGGATTGGACGATCTCGCCATTTCCGATGAGGACCGTCTCAACGTCATCCGGGCCGCTCGCGCGGATGCGAATGGTGGCAGCCTCCGTCACAGCCAGGCGATCGCCCATTGACGCTGTCGCGGACCCGCTTGCCGCCGTGAATTCCAGTGCGACCGGGCCGGCGGCTGCATCGATGACCGAGTACACCCGTCCGTTACGAACCGCATCGAGCACGGTCCGCGCGTCTGCCTGTGCATCGCCAGACAAGGTCGTTGACGCAAGCACGTTGGAGAACATGCGGAAGGTGTTCTCGTACGAGGGAAGGTGCAGGGCGCTGCCGGTTCCATCAGGTTCGCCGAGACTCCTGATGCCGAGGCGGGCATGCGCGTCGCTCGCGGCAACGCCAACAACCCGCCGCTCCATCGTCACATCGTCCCAGTGCTGAAGCACGGACACTGGTCTGTCCAGCAAGGTGATCAGCGCGCTGCTGCCGTATACCGGGTACAGGAGCAGTGCCCGGGTGAGCGAGGCGAAGGATTCGTCCCTCCACTCGCTATCTGCGTTGAGCCACTCCAGACCGCCGACCGAAACGTCGCGATCGGTCCACTGCAGCTCGGGCTTCGGCGAATCCGCGTGTGCCGCGATGCTGAATCCACCCAGACGTTCGACGTCCTCGAGCACGTCGCGCGCTTCCCCGCCGAGTGGGTAGGGGGCCTCCGCCATGCCAAGCGCCAGCACGTGGCCATGTTCGGTGCTGATTTCCACGGCGTCGATGCACAGTACGCCCTCGACATATCTCGGTGGGTCCGGCTCGCGGGTCGCGTCCCCGTGGTCGGTGAAGATGACGAAGTTCAGGCCGGCCCGTGCCGCCGCCGCGGCGACGGCGCCGGGATCTCCGCTGCCATCCGACCGCGTCGTGTGCACGTGAATCGCTCCACGCACAAGCGCGGGGGCACCCGGCAGCACGGGCAGGACCCGCGTGGGAGCAGGGCGTTCGGCATACCATGCCGCGCCGGCAGCCACGATGAGCGAGCAGACGACGATTCGGCCTAGCACGCGATCCCGGTTCGAACGGCACTTATGAGCATCGACGTCTAGGCCCTCGGATGGAATTGGTCGTACACGCTTCGCATGCGCTGTTCGAGCACGTGCGTATAGATCTGTGTGGTGGACAGGTCGGCGTGCCCCAGCATCATCTGGATGGCGCGCAGGTCGGCGCCGCGCTCGAGGAGATGTGTGGCAAACGAGTGCCGAAGCATATGGGGGCTAATCGCTGCTGTGAGCCCCGCCTGCTTCGCGTAGCCCTTGAGGACGCCCCAGAACCCGACTCGGGTGAGCCCACGACCGGCCCCGCGCGCATTGACGAACAGCCGGGTGCTGTGCCGCTTTCGGAGCAGCGCACCTCGTGCTGTGGACAGGTATCGTCTAACCCACAGGGCCGCTTCATCCCCAATCGGCACGATTCGTTGCTTGTCCCCTTTTCCGGTGCACGTGAGATATGACGCCTCCAGATTGACGTCTGCGGGGCGGAGTCCGATGAGCTCGGACACTCGCATCCCCGTCGCGTACAGCAACTCAATCAACGCGCGGTCTCTGAGGCCGCGGGGCGTGGTGGTATCCGGCTGCGCCAGGAGACGGTCGATGTCCTCCAGCGACAGATACCGTGGCAGCGTCTTCCACGCGCGCGGGGGCCGAAGATCTGATGCGGGGCTGGTTTGGGTACGGCCGTCGATCACGAGAAAACGGTAGAACCCCCTGAAGCACGCGACGGCCCTGGCGACCGACCGGGGCGACCGCCCTTCGGCCATCAGGTCGCGCACCAGGCCCTCGAGGTCCTCCCTCGTGAGCGCCTCGAGCGGACGGCCAAGGCCGACTCCGAATGTCCCGAGGATGGTGAGGTCCCTGGCATAGCTCTCCACAGAGTTGGCGGCGAGCCGGCGCTCGACGGCCAGGTGCGTCAAATACGCGTCCACCAGGGACGAACTGGAAGGGGTCACGTGAATGTGCCGTGAATCGGTAGAATTGTATGTGAATGCGCTCCAAGTGGCAGTCGCTCCCGACGGAAGCGATCAATCCGTCCAGTCTCGACATCGACAAGCTCAGCCCGGGTGACATTGTCGATCTCATGATCAATGAAGACCGCAAGATGCTCGCCGCCGTCCAGCGCGAGCGCGAGCGCATCGCCGTGGGTGTGGAAATGATCACCGCGTCCCTGCGCAAAGGCGGTCGAATGATTTTCGTCGGTGCGGGAACGAGCGGTCGGCTCGGCATCCTGGAATCCGCCGAGATGCCGCCCACATTCAGCACCGACCCGTCGCTCGTGCAGGCGGTGATTGCTGGAGGACGCGAGGCGACCTTTGCCGCCAAGGAAGGCGTCGAGGACAACTACGAAGAAGGCGCGCGCGCGATCACCAGACTGCGACCCACCAAGAAGGATGTTGTGATCGGCGTCTCGGCGAGCGGCATGACGCAGTTCGTCCGGGGCGGTCTCACGCGGGCGCGCAAAGCAGGCGCCAGGGTCATCTTCGTCACCTGCGATCCGGGCACGGAGCTGCAGACATTCGTGGATCTCACCATCGCACCCGGTGTGGGCGCGGAAGTGATTGCCGGGTCCACACGCCTCAAGGCAGGGACAGCCACCAAGATTGTGCTGAACATGCTGACGACCGGTGCGATGGTCCGTATCGGCAAGACATACGGCAACCTCATGGTCGATGTGCAGACCGGCTCGGAGAAGCGAAAGGATCGCGCCCGCCGGATCGTGAACATCGTGACGGGGCTCGAGTACGACGAGGTGGACAGCCTCATGAAGCGGGCGCACTGGAACGTCAAGGCTGCAATCGTGATGCAACGGACCGGCCTCCCCTACGCCAAGGCGATTGCGAGATTGCGGAAGGCGCACGATTCGATGCGTGAGGCGCTCGGCGAAGACATCGCACCCCGGCTGCGCGGCATGCTGCAAGGCGCCGCCGAAGCCAGCAGCAACCCTCGCACCTGACAGCCCGTGTCGAATGAGGCAGTCGTGCCGTCACGCAGGTTCGACGCTGCGGCGGCTGTGCTCCAGAACGCGATAGACGCGCACGCGTTCCCATCTGCGGTCATCGAAGTTGGCGATCGCACACAGCTGCTGTGGCGCCGCGCGTTTGGCAGGCTTCAACCGACCGTTGATGCCTCTGTTACCAGGGACGACACCGTCTTCGATCTCGCGTCCCTCACGAAGGTCCTGTCCACCACCGCCATCGCTATGCAGCAGGTGGAGCGTGGGTCACTCGGTCTCGACGATCCGATCGAACAGCACATAAGCGACTGGCGGGGATCCGACCGCGCGTCCGTCTCAGTTCGCGATCTGCTGGCGCATTGCGGCGGATTAGCTGCTCATCGTCCGTTCTTTGAAACGATGTCGGGTCGTGCCGCCTTCCAGCAGGCCATCTGCAGCACACCGCTCGAGTACGCGCCGCGGACGAGATCCATCTATAGCGACCTCGGATTCATGCTTCTCGGTTTCATTCTTGGTGAACCGACAGCGCTCGAGGATCGATTTCTGGCACTGCAGACGCAGGCGGGATTTCTCGAAGACCTGCAGTTCAATCCGCCGGCACTGTGGCGATCACGGGCTGCGCCGACCGAGTTCGATCCCTGGCGCGGTCGGGCGCTGGTCGGCGAGGTTCATGATGAGAACGCCGCAGCGCTGGGCGGCGCAGCCGGACACGCGGGTTTATTCGGGACGGCCGCGTCGGTCGGACAGCACGCACGGCATCTACTGCAGATTCTGGCCGGACGCGGCGGCGTGTTTCAGCGTGCGACGGTCGAGGAGTTCATCGCGCGACGTATTGACGTCCCGGACAGCTCTCGAGCGCTGGGTTGGGACACCATGCTGCCCACCTCATCTTGCGGTCGAAAGATGTCGGCGCGTGCGTTTGGTCACACGGGTTTCACGGGCACTTCCCTCTGGATCGACCCGGAACGCGAAGTGTATGTGGTCTTGTTGACCAACCGTGTGTGCCCGACGCGCAAGAACGAGGCAATCAGGCAGGTGCGTCCCACGGTGCACGATGCGGTGATGACCGCGCTCGACGAGAGCTAGCGCGGTTGGGGTCCGCCGCCTCTGGGCGAAGTGGGAGGCGTGCCGAAAGGATTCCCTCGCTGGCCTGGTCCGGGCGTCTGCGGTGCATTCGGCGCGCCGGCCTGCTGTGATATCTCGGTCGCCACGAAGGCCCACTCGTTGTATCGCCCTCGACCGTTGTATTGCGCGATCGATTCGGCAGTACTTGAGCTGATGACGCCAATGATCGGCCCACCACCAACAGTGCCACGCCCCGCGGTCTGGCCGAGCGGTTGGCCCAATGGCTGGCCCGTGGGCTGAAACGCCGCGCGGCCGCCCCGCGCACCTCGAGCAGCCGGAGGCGTGGTCTGCCCAGTGTTCCCGCTCGCTCCGGTCGCCTGCGGTTGTCTCGGTGCCACGGGCTGTCCCCCTATCATCTGACCGATGTACACCGGTTGAAAGTCCGCGTCGTCCGCGACGGGATCCTTGTACAGCTTTCGGATGAACCGGCCTTTTTCCAGGACGTCGAGGCTCGGTGGATAGCCACCGTTGCGACGCGAGTAGAGCTCGATGGCGTGGGCGTACTGTTCGCCCCGAAAGATCAGCTCTGCTTCCCGCTCACGCTGCGCTGCCGTGCGCCACACGGGCAACGCGACGCTGGCGAGGATCGCCACTACGCTCAGACCGACGAGGAGCGCCGCCATGGCGTAGCCACGCTCGCCGCGGGTCATGGCAGGTTGACGAGAATCTCGGTTGTGGCTAACGCCGTTCTACCGTCCAGCATATGCAGCGTCACACGGACCGTGAACCGCCCTTCCTCGGTGTAGATGTGCGCCACCGAGCCCGTAGACGTCGTGACGTTCGAGTCGTCGTCACCGAAGTCCCATTCGTATGACTGGATGGCGGCCACGTCGGTACCGGTGGTAGGCGTCGCCGTGAACGTCCATCGCTGTCCATTCGCGGCCGCCGCTTCACTCGTGGCGGTGAGCGAGACCCCAATGGAAGCTCGAGGTGACACGACGATGGATGTGAACGCCGTTGAAACTTCGCCGTTGATGTCTTCAGCTCGCACGGTTGCCGTGTAGGACCGCGGCGTGGATCCCGACGGCCCTGCATACGCATGGCTGATGGCCGCGGTGCCGCTCGCCAGGTTGCCAAGGTTGGTTGATTCGCCGTCTCCGAAGTCGAGCGTGACGTTGCGGAGCGCGCTGCTGCCCGTCGGCTTCGTGATTGTCAGCAGCGCAATCGCGCTGTTGGTCGCGGCACCAGCCTGCAGGCCAGCGCAATTTGTGCTCCCAGTTGCCGGCGCGCAAGCAATCGACACGATGGGCCCTGCTCGCAGGGGCACTTTGACGACAGAGCTGGTCTTGCTGCCCGCCGTGGCCGTAACGTTGGACTCTACGCTGGTCGTCAGTGTTGTTCGTGCCTCTCCGCTGGCATTGGTCGGCGCCGTGGCCGCGGACAGTGTGCCCTGGTCGGTCGCGAACGTGACCATGACCCCTTCAACTCCCTGACCGCCCTCGCTGATGACCGACGCGATCAGCTCGACCACTCCGCCAGACGGTCCAACACTGCCGGGGTTCGCCCGCAAGGTGACGGTGCTGACTGCTGCGGCGCCCACGGTGATCTTCACGACATTGAGATTCTCTTCACTGGTTGCGCCACCAGACATGGCGCGAATCTCCGCGATGCCGGAACTGGATCCCGCCCTGAAGGTCGCGCGCGCAAGTCCGTTTCTGGTCTGAGCCGTCTGCGGCTCAATCGTACCGAGGCTCGTGGTGAAGTGCACAGCCGTCCCGTTCTGCACAGGAGTGCCGGCCTGCTCAATCACGTACGCAGTGATCTCAATTGAGCCGCCATTTGGGAGAACCTGGGCGGGGGCCGACACCGTGATGGTGGATTTCGTGGGCGCAAGCAGTTGTGCCTTGTCGCAAGCCCCGACGAGCGTCGCGGCCATCGCGACGAGCGTGACAACCTTCCAGCGTGAACTCATCGCAGTCTGACCATGCGGTGCTGCCATCGTGGTGTCTACCATGTGGAGTACGGCGTCCCGTCCAGCGAGACACGATCGGATCCGCTCTTCACGTCGAAAATTCCCGGAACCTCTGACGGATTCGCCGGGTCGAGCTCGGACAGCGTGGTCTGCCACGTCTCAACGGAGTTGGTGAACGGATCGGTTGGCACGGCGCGCAGATACTTCGCTGACACGAGATCCTCGAGCGTCGGGGGGTATGCCTTCCTGTCGGCGTAGTACTGATCGATCGCGTCGCGCATCCGGAAGAGATCTTCCTTGAGGACGGCCTCCCGCGCGCGTGTCTGGCCGTTGGCGTTGACGCTGATCGTGATGCTCGCGAGCACGACGATGAGCGACATGACGATCATCAGCTCGATCAGCGTGAAGCCCGCATGCCTGCGGCCCGGACCGTCGTAGATCGACCGGGCGGCTACCACGATTGATACTCCGTACCGTCGAGGGCCGTGCCCTCAGCCTCGGAATAGACGTCAAATACGTTCTGACCACCCCAGCTGGTCGACGTCGGTGAATCCTGGTACGAACGAAGACCCCACTCCGCTTCTCCAGTCATGGGATCGACTGGAATGCGTCGCAGGAAGCGAAGCTTGCGTCCCGAGGCATCGTTGGCAGCGGCGATGCCTTCAACGAGTGTTTCGAGATCCGGAGGATAACCCTCGTTGCCAGGTTCGAGCTCGGTCGTGGGGATACGTCCAAGCTCGACGGCATCCTTGAACGCATCGATTGCCGTGCGCAGTTCACGAAGGTTACGGCGCAGCTCGGCTTCACGCTGACGCTGGCTCGCCACCTGGGCAAGAGGCATCACCGCAGACGCGAGGATCAGGAGAATCGTCGTCACGATCAGCAGTTCGACGAATGTGTAGCCGTGTTGCGCACGGCTCCGAGAGAGACGACCTCTCATCTGACGGTTACCACGGGGGCCGCGCCTATCTGAAGCGGCAACGGATTGCCACGCGGCCCAGTCGCCGCACCAGTCAGCGTGAGGTTCGAGCTCCCCCCACCCACCGCATCGAAGAGGATGGCCCCGAGGAGACCGGTGCCCGCCACTCCCGTTGGATCACCTGAGCGCACGATCGCAATATCGACCCGCCCGGTCGCTGGGTCCACCTGCTGCGTGAACGTTGCGGCAAGCCCCCCGGCCCGGAGGAAACTGCCTTCCTGCACAGTGCGCACCCGCAGAACGGACGGGTTGAAGGAAATTGTGAGCGAGACGCTCGACACCTGTGACGCGTCCGTCATCGAGATCGCGACGGTGTAGGGCCCGCCACCAACGCGGAAGTCCTGCCCCGGCGTCGAAAGCACGATGCGTCCGCCGCCCGCAGCGGCGGCCGAGGCCACAGCAGGAGCACCCGTGGCACCCTGGACGGTCGTCGTGCCTGGGACTGGGGAGCTTCCCGGCGGCACGACCACCACCCCCGCACCTGGAGCTGCTAGCGTCGCCGGTCCGGGTGCGACTGCGGTCACGGGTGCTGGGTCAGGCTCCGCTGTCGGCGCAATGAGCGGCGGAGGACCACCACCAAGTCCAAGGCTCTGCTGCGACCCGATGAAGATCGGGCTGAGATCCTGCGCGGTCAACTCCTGCGTACGCACGATGCGGGGCGTGAGCAGCATGACGATGTCCGTCTGCCTGATCTCTGATTCGTTGGCGGCAAGCAGGTTTCGCAGAATCGGCAGGCGCAAGAGGCCGGGAACTCCGCGCAGCGAACGTCGCTCTTCTTCGCGAAGGAGACCCGCCAGGAGGTTCGATTCGCCGTCACGCAGCCGCAGGCGGGTCTGTACGCGTCTCGATCCGAACGACGGCAGGTTCTGGCCGGCAATGTTCACGTCCTGCCCTCGCGTACTGTTCTCTACGAGCAGGTCGAGGATGACGTCGCCCTCGAACGTGACACGCGGGGTGACCTGCACGTTCACGCCAACGTCCTTGTAGTTGAACGAGGTCAGCGGATTGACGTTGGCTCCGCCGCCGGCCACAGGCGTGAAGACCGTCGCGGGGACCGGAATCTGGTCACCGAGGTTGAGGTTGATCTGCTGGCCTTCCGCGCCGCGCAGCTGCGGTTTTGCGATGAGACGCGTCTCGGAATCCGTCTCGAGAAACTTGATGACGGCGGCTGGCACCGAGAGATAGAAATCCGCCGTCGAAATGCCCCGTGTCACGGTGCTGACGTTGAACGGCTGCGTCGACAGCTCGCCCGCGGCGTCACCAGTTCCACGCGGATCAGTCTCGGGAGAAAAGACGCCGGTAATCGAGAACGCGGAGAGGTCGATGCCGAACTCCTTTGCCCGCGAGCGATTGACCTCGAGAATCTGGACGTCGATGATGACTTCTGCTCTGGGATTGTCGTTCTGCTCGATGACCCGCTCGATGATCTGGACGATGTTTGCCGACGCTCGGACGGTGATCGTGTTGTTGGTCTTGTTGGCCACGATCTGTGGAGCGACGGCGAGTGCGGGAATCCGGACGACACCGTTGAGAATCTGCGCCAGTTCGGTCGCGTCAGCGTGCGACACGAAGAACGTTCGAATCACCTGCTCCTCGTACAGCGCCCGCTTCTGGACCGTATCGGGGATCACCATGATCGAGCGTTCGTTCACCACCTTGAAGAAGAGCTGATTGGCGGCGAGCACCTGCGTCAGCGCCTGTTCGAACGTCACACCCCTGAGCTGCACCGAGTACGCGCGATCCTGGTAGTCACGCTCGAATGCGACGTTGATCCCCGCCGACATGCCCATTGAATTCAGGATGTCGCGAAGGCTGGCGTTGTTGAAGACGACGTCGATTGGTTCGCGGGATGCGGGATTGAGTAACGGCTCGGGTGACTGGCGGGCCGCCTGCTGCAGCGCCCTCAGGTTGGGCTGTGGTCTTGATGCCTCGGCGAGATCTCTCAGCCGTCGCTCCATCTCGATGACACGGCCGGCGATCTGGCGATTACTGGGATCGAACTCACTGGCGCGTCGATACTCGCGAAGCGACTCTTCGAGCTGTCCACGGGCCTCGAGCAGCCTGGCCTGGTCCAGGTGCTGCACCGAGGCGTTGATCATCGCCCGCTCGAGTGCGATGCGGAAGTCGGGCCGGTCGGGATCTTCCTGCACTGCGCGCCGGAAGTGCTCGACCGCCGTATCCCAGTCGCCAGCGCGCGCGGCGCTCTCGCCACGGCCGTAGGCGCGGCCCGCGGCGCAACCCGCAAGGACCATCGCGATGGCGAGCGACGAGAACAGCAAAAGAACCGCACGAGTCGGTCTGAGCATCATTGTCCTGAAAGGCGGATAGTCTGACGACCGCGGCCGTCAAGGTGCGACAGTTCGGTCGCCACCGGGGTGACCTCGATCACTCGATAGCGTCCTTCGATAGTATCGCCTTCTCTTCCATAGAAGACGTTGCCCTTGCCGTCACTCAACACGGCTACACGTCCTGCCTGTGTCGGGGCATCGAGCAAACCAATATAGCGAAGCGGTATCGCTGGTACGGGTGGTGGCCCGGAGGGAACGACTACCGGGGGTGCTACGCGAGGAGACGGTGAGCTGACCGTTCGAGTTGGAGCGGCCGGGGCTGCCCGTTCGGCAAATCGAAACGGATTTCGAGCGACATCCTCGAGCTCGGGTGGCGCGCTGTGCAGTCGGTGGAGCCGTACTTCTGTCAGGGGCACATTCTTCTGCGCCCCGCTTCGTGCAGCGCCACGAGGCGATGCTGAGGGCGTGGGTGCGTCTCCCTGGATGGCCACCAGAACCGCAGCGAGGACCACGACGGCGCCGCTCAGCACGAACCACCGTCGAAGGTTCTGACTCACGACGCTGGTGTTCCCCGGTAGTAGGTCGAGAGCTGCAGGGACACGACCAGCGAACCCGTGTCGCCGCCGCCCTCACTGAGCTGGATGTTGTCGATCACCACGAATTCCGGAGCTGTCTCGAGGTCGTAGATAAACGTGCGGATATTCCCGTAGGTCCCCGAGAGCACCATTTGGATACCAAGCCTGGTCAACGTACTGTCCGTGTCCACGGTGGGTACATAGGACGAACGCTCGTAGTCCAGGTTCGCTTCACGAGCGAGCCTCGCCAGGCGCAGATACGTCAGCCGTCTGGCGCCGGTCAGATCCTGCGGAAGGACATCCTTGTAGAAGGTCGCCAGTTCGCTCGACGCCTTCGCCTTGCCCGTCAGTGTGCCCGAGACCTGGGCCAGTTCTGCCTGCGCCGCGGCAAGTCCACGCTCCGCCGCCCGATCGCGCTCTTCGATGTTGGCGACGCGTTGAGCCAGCGGATACACCACGAGCACGTACGTGAGGACGCCGACCACGAAGGTCATGCCGAGCGCCACCAGCGTCCGGCGATGCTCGGCGACGATACGTGACACCAGGCCTGCCCCGTGGGAGGTGTCGCTCACAGCTGTCCTCCCGATGGCGATGGCGGCGGCGCTGCGTCTGATGCCGTATCGCTTGCGCCAGATGGGGTGACGTATGTTGTTTCGATAATGGCGTCGATCATGCCGTCGCTGTTGGTGACTTCCTGAATAGCAAGAGCCTCCCGAAACGCGCCGCTGTCTTCCATGGCCTCGACAAAGGCATCGAGGTCTTCCGCTCGTCTGGCCTGGACGGCAATCCTGAGCCGGGTCGTGCCGTCCTCACCGAGGGTTGGCTGCACGGCCGTGATACGGACGTCTGGAGGCAGTGTGGCCTCGAACCGTTCGAACAGCGCCGTCCACGAGAAGGCGCGCTGGTCGATGATGGCGTTCGCCTCTCGAGCCGCGTTCGCGACGGTCTGCAGCTCTTCCGGATCGATCTGTCGTCGCGTGCGCTCGGCCTCGGCCCGGATACGTGTGGCCTGCGCCTCCGCATCCGACGCGCGGGCGCCCAGCGATCGCTGAGTGAATGTCAGGTTGACCAGCTGGACGACGTCGTAGAGCACGAGCGCCAGCACGGCTGCGGCTGCGATCCCCAGAGCCGCGCGGACGGCTCTGGTGTTGTAGAACGGACGCGTTGCGAGGTTGGTGCGCAGCATTAGACGGCTATCGCCTCCCGCTGCGTGCGCAGGAGCACGCCAGTCAGCGGCGCCAGAATATCGAGCAGCTCCGGGGATGCGCCAATCCGATCGGACGGGACAGCGACGCTCAACGGATCGATGGGCTCCACTCGAGCGCCAAGGCGATCTTCGAGACCTCGTCGTGCCTCGGCGACCGCGTCAGGCGTGCGCCCTGCTCCACCAAGGAGCACGCGGGAGAATCCAGATCCTGCCAGCCGATCCTGGTAATACATGGTGGTCTGGTGCACCAGGTCGGCGAGGGTGTCGTTTTCACTCTCTGGGAGGTTGCGGAAGAAGATGACGTGGCCATCTCTCACGATCGCAATCGACGTGTCGTCCGGCCGCATGTAGACCGCCAGCCAGTCACCGGCGGATCCGCTCGACGAGCCAAGGATCAGGTTCACAACAGACAAGCTCGTGAGATCGACGAGCCCGGCGTAGACACCAGCGTCCGCACACGCGCGTTCGTATTCTTCGATCACGCTCCGCTTGGCGAGCACCACGACAAAGTCCCCGCCGCCGTCCGCGCTTCGTGCGCAGGCCGTGTAGCTGACGCACGCCTCATCGATCGCGAATGGTGCGGACTTTCGCACCTGCCAGCGGACGAGCTGATCCAGGTCGTCTCTCTTCGCAGGCACCGTGTCGAAGTGGATCAATGAGACTTTCGCGGTGGCGTCAGGGAGCACGAGCGCGACGCGGGCGACCCGAGTCCCCATCCGCCCCAGCACACCGCGAACCGCCGCGGTCACCGCTCCGCGATCGACGATATTGTGACCAGCGATTGAAGGCGCCACAGCGCCGGCTGGCAGCGTTTCGACCGCGTGGCCGAGCAACGTGAACGCGCTTCCGCGCGAACCCAGGACGGCGGCTGCCACCCGTGTCGCGCCGATCTCAACAGCCGCGTCTGGCGGAGGGCTCTTCAGCCAGGATGTCAGCAGGCTCATTCGACGAAGGTCACCTTATTGATCTCCCGCAGCGTCGTCTGGCCGAGCAAGACCTTTTCGACGGCCGACTCCCGCAGGAAGCGCATGCCTTCATCACGCGCTGCTTTTTTAATCTCTGAATTGGGCCGGCGTTCGAGGATCATCTCACGGATGCGATCCGACAGGTCGAGGAGTTCGCAGATCGCGGTGCGGCCCTTGAATCCCGTGCCGCCGCAGTCGATGCAGCCGGTGCCCTCGAAGAACTGGTGTGTATCGGCCAGGCGCGGGTCGAGCGCGGACTCCTCGAGTAAGCGAGGCTCCGGACGCACGGCCCGCTTGCAGCGTGCGCAAATCAGGCGGACCAGCCGCTGCGCCATGACGCAGTTGAGTGCCGAGACGAACTGATAGGGTTCGACGCCCATGTTCAGGAACCTGCCCAGCACATCTACCACATTGTTGGCGTGGACCGTCGTAAACACGAGGTGACCCGTGAGGGCCGACTGGATCGCAATCTGCGCGGTCTCGGGATCACGAATCTCACCCACCATGATCTTGTCCGGGTCGTGCCGGAGAATCGATCGCAGGCCGCGGGCAAACGTGAGGCCCTTCTTCTCGTTGATCGGAATCTGCGTGATGCCGTGCAACTGGTACTCGACCGGGTCCTCGATGGTGATGATCTTGTCCTCGACGGATCGGATCTCGGAGAGCGCCGCATACAACGTCGTCGTCTTGCCGGAACCTGTAGGTCCCGTGACGAGCACCATGCCGTACGGCTCCCGGATGTACTTCCGGAACCGCTGCAGCTCCGCCTCGGGCATGCCGAGAATGTCGAGCTTCAGCTCCGTGAACTGCTCGCTGATCGACTCCTTGTCGAGGATGCGGATGACCACATCTTCGCCATGCGCGCTGGGCATCACCGACACGCGGAAGTCGATCGTCTTGCCCGGCATGCGGACCTTGAAGCGCCCGTCCTGCGGCACACGTTTTTCCGCGATGTCGAGCTCGGCCATGACCTTCACGCGAGACACGATCGAGCTGTGAAAGTGCTTCGCAATCGGCCGCATCGCCGGCTGCAGCACGCCGTCGATCCGGTACTTCACATAGACGGCGTCATCGCCGGTCTCGATGTGGATGTCGCTGGCCCGACGCTGAATAGCCGTATAGATGGTTGAATCAACGAGCTTGATGATCGGGCTGATGTCGCTCGTCAACCGTTCGACCGTCAGATTGTCGTCCGCCGCTTCATCGTCTTTGAGAACCGTGAGCTGAAAGCCCTCGGTCGCTTCCTCGAGCACCCGTTGAGAGCTTTCGCTCTTCTTGAGGATCGACTGGATCGCAGACGGCGCACCGACGGTGACCTTGAGAGGTGTTCCCAGGACGACGCTCAGTTCGTCGAGCATCGGAAGGTCCGTGGGATCCGACACGACGATCACGAGAGACTTGCCGTCCCGGCGGTGCGGCACGAATCCGTACCGCAGCATGAGATCAGCGGGAATGGAACGAAAGAGATCCTGATCGATGCGGAAGTCGTCCATATCGACGAACTCCCGCCGATAGCGTTCGGCCAGCGCGCGCGCGCGTCCCACCTCGGCGGCCGGGTCTTCCGGGGCCTGCACAACCAGTTGATTCGAATCGGCGGGTGCCATAGTGCGTGTCCCTCTATCCGGCGAAGGCGGAGCCCAGCTCGAAGAGCGGCATATACAGCGCCAGCACCACACCGGCGATGACGATGCCCATGACCACGAGAATGACGGGTTCGATCACTGTGATGAATCGCGCCACCTCGGTCTCGATCTCGTCGTCGTAGAAATCGGCGAGGCTGTTCAGCATTTCCTGGAGCGCTCCCGTTGACTCGCCCACTTCCACCATCTTGATCGCCACGTCCGCGAAGATCCCTCGCGCGGCGAGCGCCGTCGCGAAGCTCTCCCCTTCCCGTACCCGCCTCGTGACGTCCTGAATCTCGACCGTGAGATGCCGGTTGGTCAGCGCGTTCCCCGCGATCTCGAGGGCATTGACGAGCGGAATGCCGCCGCCGAGCAGTGTCGCAAGCGTCCGCGCGAGCTGGGACGTGGAGAACTTCCGAATCGTAGCGCCACCTATTGGCATCGTCAGCAGGATGCGATCGATCAGAAGACGATGGTCGGGGCGTCGTGCCCACGTCAACGCGCCGAGGATCACGACCGCGACGGCGGGCACAATGAACCAGATGTTCGTGACGACGAAGTCCGAGACACCCATGATCACCCGGGTCGAGAGCGGCAAGGGACGATCGAAATTGGTGTAGAACCCCGAGAACGCCGGGATCACCCTGACGATGATGATCGCGACGAGCACGCACATCATGGCGACGAGGATCGCCGGATAAATGAGGGCCGAAATTGTTCGACGTTTGACCGCCCCGATGAGCTTTTCGTAGGAGACGTAACGGCGAAGCACGCTTTCCAGATTGCCGCTGCGCTCCCCGGCTATGAGCGACGCCGAATACACCGAGGGGAACAAACCTGCGTGATCGCTGAATGCCTCCGAGAGCGACGCGCCGGCCTTCACACGGGCATGGATGCCGTCGAGCACCGCCTTGAAGGTGGGGTTTGAGACTCGACGCCCGAGGATGTCGAGCGACTGCACGAGCGGCATTCCCGCTTTGAGGAGCGTGGCCAGCTCCTGGTTGAAGACCAGGAACTCCTGACGGGAGATGCGCCGGCGGCGTCCGCCACCCAGGTCCAGACCAGCGAGCCCCGGGACCGACCCGCGCCGCTTGAGCGAGAGTACATAGAGTCCCTGGCCCTCTAGCTCGGTCCGAAGGCGGGCTTCGCTATCGGCGACGTAGACACCTTCGACAATGTCCCCCCCAGGGGTGCCGAGCCTACAGCGAAATTCCATCGTGACTGTGTGGCATGACGGCCGTTCTTCCCGAGTCGAGCTCCTGCCGGGTCAGGGCGTGCCGTCCAGTGCAGATTCGTGTTGCTACATGGGCTGGACGAAGGCCCGGAACACCCTGATCCCCAGCTCGCGAGAATCGGTGCTTGCAAGCGCCGGAACCGTGGCCGGTACGAACGTCTTATCGACAGAAATGGTCATTTCGACCATTTCCGCCGTGCCAAGCTGGGCCGCCGGCACCTGTATACGCCTCAGTTCGCTCTGCCCGCCCGCCAGAGTAAAGGTATCCACGACCGCGGGGCCGATACGAACCTCCACCCGCTGCGGTTCAGTGAAGGCTGTGGACGGTTGATCCACTGAAAGATAGACGCGTGCGTCCCGCATCGGGTTGGCGAAGGTCATTGTCCCGTCCTTCTTCGACCATTGCCACTCGACTCCCGATCCCCCGGCAGCCGCTTCGGCTCCATGCCAACCGTTCTGAAACAGCACGAAATGGCTATCGCTTTGAAGCGCCATTTCAAAGGTGCCGACACGGTACGAACGCAAGCCGCTGCTGTCGCCCGTCAGCGGGAGGCGGTCGCCAGTCGTCCGCGAGAACAATCCGATCTCCACCCGCGTCTCTCCGACGTACGGAAACTTCGGGATGAACATCGTGCGCTGATACTCAATCGTGGCTCCCGGCTTCCATTGCCCGACCGGGGTTGGCGGCTGATGATCGTCGGTCCACATCAGCTCACCGCTCGCATCGAGGAAGTGCACGAAGACCCAGTAGTCGTCGCTCAGTCCCGCCGCTGAGGGCGCCACCACGAATCGATACGACATCTCGACCGGGCTGCCGATGGCTGCCACTGGTGTGCTGACCGTGACTGTTGGCGTAGCCACGGGCGCGGCATCGTTTTCTCCGCCGCCACAACCAGCCGTCAACACGAGGAGCGTCGCGAACGAAACGAATGAGCTGCGCATCGAAGTGGAATGATACTCCGCAACTCTGGTAAAGTGCGCTCGTGGCAGGAGATGCGCTGGGTCTGGTCGAGACGAAGGGCCTTATCGGTGCGGTGGAAGCCGCTGACGCGATGGTCAAAGCGGCCAACGTCGTGCTGGTGGCCAAAGAGTACATCGGAGCAGGCTACGTGACGGTGCTCGTGCGCGGGGACGTTGGCGCGGTGAAGGCTGCCACCGACGCTGGAGCCGCTGCCGCCAGGCGGGTTGGCGAACTCGTCTCGGTCCACGTGATCCCTCGTCCGCACGCCGAGGTCGAAAGAATCCTCCCCAGGTCCTGACGTGGCGGTCGAGGGCGCCTCGCCGCAATCGGACAAAGATCTCGCGTCCATCGCTGAAGCCAGGTCCCTGGCTCGCGCGGCACGGCAGGCCCAGACACAGCTCACCGAGCTTTCCCAGGAACAGATCGACGCGATCGTCGGCGCCATGGCCGACGCCGTCACTCCCCACGCCGAGGCGCTGGCACGGCTTGCGGTCGAGGAGACGGGATACGGCGTTGTCGCCGACAAGGTGCAGAAGAACCTGTTCGCGTCGCGACGCGTCTACGATTTCATCCGGCCGATCCGCAGCGTCGGCGTCATCAATCGCATCGAAGACAAGAAGATTATCGAGATCGCCGAACCGTTCGGCGTCGTCGCGGCCATTGTGCCGTCCACAAACCCCACCTCGACCGCGATCTACAAGGTACTGATCTCGCTCAAGGCGCGCTGCGCCATCGTGATCAGTCCACATCCCTCCGCGGTGCGATGCATCACCCGGGCGGTCGAGATCATGGCCGAAGCCGCAGCGCGGTCCGGAGCGCCGGCGGGTGCGATCGGATGGATGAAGACCGTGACCCTCGAAGGTACTCAGGAGCTGATGCGTCATCGCGACGTTGCGGTGATCCTGGCAACGGGTGGAATGGGTCTCGTCCGCGCGGCGTACAGCGCCGGGAAGCCGGCGTACGGAGTTGGGCCGGGCAACGCACCGTGCTACGTGGAGCGGAGCGCGGATCTCCGGAAGGCCGCGCGTGACATCATGACGGGCAAGACCTTCGACAACGGAGTCCTCTGCTCGTCACCGAATTCCGTGGTCGTGGACGAATCGGTGGCCGAGGAACTGCGCCGCGAGTTCCAGGCGGCCGGTGCGTATTTCATGAACCAGAGCGAGATGGACCTTCTCGCCAGGGGACTGGTGACGCCCCAGCGGTTGCCCAATCCTGCATTCGTTGGAAAGCCGGCTTCGTTCATCGCCGGGAAGGTGGGAATTTCGGTGCCCGAGGGCATCCGTGTGCTCGTCGCTCCCCTGGCGGGCGTCGGCCGCGACTACCCGCTGTCCATCGAGAAGCTTTCGCCGATATTGTCTTGGTACGGGGTGACAGACTGGCGGGAGGGATGCGAACGCTGCATCCAGATCCTCCGGTACGGCGGCATGGGACACACCATGTCCGTTCATTCGAAGAACGACGACATCATCCTGCAGTTCGGGCTCAAGAAACCGGCGTTTCGTATTTGCGTCAACACCCCGACGACCCATGGATCCATCGGGTTGACGACGGGGTTGGACCCGGCGATGACCCTCGGATGCGGCGGATGGGGAGGCAACATCACGTCGGACAACATCGGCCCCCGCCATCTGTTGAACATCAAACGACTCGCCTACGAGGTTCGTCCCGCAGAGACCTTGGCGGCGTCGGAGGTGCGTATGAGTCAGACCAACTCTCGGCCAAAGTCTCCTGAGGG
>JABFSA010000089.1 GCA_013140775.1 Acidobacteriota bacterium
CATCGACTCATGTCGCGGATCGTCGCCTCGCATCGGATGCTCCCTTCCCTGACGGTCCGGAGCATCGTAGTACGACGGGATCAGCATGTCGATCCCTTAACCATTAGTTTTTCAGCACCCTGCTAGAGACATTCGTAGATCATCGGACTCACGGATGGCGGTGAGCACTTTCGTCACCCGCTCATCGAACCGCCGGGACGGCGGAGTGCCCATACAGAGCGCAGAAACGCAGCGGCGAATCACCTCGCTCACGTCGATGCTCTCCAGCGGCCGATCCAGGAACGTGCGCAGCACAGGCGCACACGCGCTGACCCTCGCCTCCGGGACCAGCGTGATATCCGTCGAGAGCGTCGTTCGCAGCCACACGCCCTCTCTCGACTCCGGATCCACGAACAGCATCGCCGCGTCAGCGCCTTTGCCATTGAAGGAATGCTCGACATCCGGGCGCACGATGAATCCGGGGCAGTCCCGCCATCCATCGCTGTCACCGTGAATGGCGACAAGTCCGTTGATGGCGATCACGATCTGAATCGCGTGATGGGAATGGGGTGGCACGACACCGTCGCCCTTCCCCACCGCCAGGAATCCACCCTCCCAGAGGTACCACCTCGCGGACACGGTCAAAGGGGCCTCTGGCCCTGGACGGGGCGAAGCCATGCAGGACGTCAGTGGGTCATCGCGTAGAGCATCACGTTCACGGCGACGCGATACCCATCGACTGAGAACCGGTTGAAGTATTCCGGGTCTTCTCCCTCGCGCTCCCAGGAGTCGCTGACGTCGGTGTTGTGCGTCATGAAGACCATGATGCGCCCGTAGCGATCGACAATCGCGCGGGAGTGGACCTGCGCGCTGTCGGTGCCGCGCTCCGATGTCTGCCCGCTCCCAAGCCACGTACCAATGCCGGGAATCTGCGGTACGCCGTCGAGGTCGAACATCGTGTGGTAGAGCGGGTGCGACGCCTCCAGATCGACAATCGGATACTCGGCGGCGGGAAACACCTTGCGAATTTCGGTCTGCCAGACGTTCCACGCGTACGATCCCCAGAAGTCGTCCACCCACAGGAAACCGCCTTTGAGCAGGTAGTTCCTGAGATGCTCCGCGTCCTCACTGCTGAAGAGCAGCCTGCCCACCTCCTGCATGATGATGATCGGACACTGATGAGACAGCTCGTCGCTCGTCAGCTCCACGATGAGGTGCCGCGGCTGATGGGGACCGTCGAACGCGACGTTGATCTTCGTCAGCTCCGACAACCTGACCGATAAATCGATATCGGCGAGCGGATAGTCGGTGAGCCAGTTGCCACCATCGCCGCGGAGGTTCGGACGGTAGACGGCGCGACAGTAGTGAAACTTCGCGTCGTACGCCTCGGGACTCGCGATGTGTTCATCGAGACCACGACCGCCGCGGAACTGCGCCGACGCAAGGCTCGCAACGAATGTCACGGCGACGACGCCAGCCGCACGGGTTCGCCACCTCATGCTCGTGATACTAGTCTTTTTGATGGCTCCACAGATCAGCGCGGCAGTGCTGCTGTATCGACGACGACGCGACGGGACCGAGGTGCTGCTGGTCCATCCGGGAGGCCCGTTCTGGGCAAAGAAGGATCTGGGGGCGTGGTCCTTACCTAAAGGGGAGATTGCAGAAGGCGAGCCGGCGCTCGAGGCCGCAACGCGAGAGTTTCGCGAGGAGACCGGCCTGGCCGTTGATGGTGAGTTCACGGAGCTGAAGCCTGTGAAGCAGAAGGGTGGGAAGACCGTGCTCGCCTGGGCGGTCGAAGGCGACTTCGATCCGTCGCAGCTGCGCAGCAATACCTTCTCGATCGAGTGGCCGCCCAGGTCTGGCACGTTCCAGGCGTTTCCCGAAGTCGATCGCGCGGCGTGGTTCGCGCTTCCAGAAGCGAGGAACCGAATCCTCGCGGGGCAGACCGACCTTCTCGATCAACTTGCCCGGCTGCTCGAGTAATCCGGTCCCACCTGTCATCTCTTCCAGAAATTACCGAATGGTCCTCCCCTGAGGGCCCTCGAGGTCCAGGATCGACCACCGGAGCGCCTTCGCCGTGGTACGTGCATTGCTGCCTACTGGGTCTTATGAACACGCCAAGTCCGTCCAAACAGACGCAAGCGCCTGTTCAAGCGAGCGACACCACGCCGTACTGGTCGGAGTCCGCATTCCCGCAGTTCGAGGCACTCGCCAGTGACGATGAAGTGGACGTGGTCGTGGTTGGTGGGGGAATTACGGGCCTGACCACGGCATACCTGCTGGCAAAGGAAGGCAAGCGAGTCACGGTCCTCGAACGGAATCGGTGCGCCAGCGGCGATACGGGTTACACCAGCGCTCACCTGACGATGGTGACCGACACGCGCCTGACGGACCTCGTCAAACGATTCGGGCAGAACCATGCCCAGGCCGTATGGGACGGTGGCTTTGCCGCGATAGCGAGGATCGACGACATCATTCGTGAGCACAGCATCGACGCGGACTTCAGTTGGGTCTATGGCTATCTGCATGCGCCTCTCGATGAGGCTGCCAGCGACCAGGGAGTGGATCTGAAGGCCGAGGCGGCGCTGGCGGCCGAGCTTGGTTTCGATGCGGACTATCTGGATTCCGTACCACTCACAGAACAGCCAGGCGTCCGCTTCAGACATCAGGCGCGATTTCACCCGCGCAAATACCTGGCGGGCCTGGCCAACGCGTTTGTGGCGCTCGGCGGCCGGATTCACGAGCATTCGGAAGCCGTGGACTTCAACGAGTCGCCGCGGAGCGTGAACGTGAACGGACACACGCTCACGTGCGGGGACGTCGTGATCGCGACGCACAACCCGCTCGTCGGCCTCAAGGGACTCGCGAGCGCGACGCTCTTCCAGACGAAGCTTGCGCTGTACACGAGCTACGTGGTCGCCGGACGCGTCGCACGTGGCACGGTTCCGGATGCGCTCTGGTGGGACACGGCCAATCCTTACTGTTTTCTCCGGATTGAACCCCGCGACGACTACGACCTCGTCATCTTCGGAGGCGAGGACCACAAGACCGGGCAGGTGGAGGACACGCCGGGCTGTTACGCCCGCCTCGAAAAACGTCTCCGCTCACTCGTGCCCGGCGTCGAGCTGACACATCGCTGGTCGGGCCAGGTGATCGAGACACCGGATGCCCTGCCCTACATCGGCCAGAGCGCGGCGCACCAGTACTCCGCCACGGGTTATGCCGGCAATGGCCTGACGTTCGGCACCCTGGCTGGCATCATGATCTCGGACGAGATCGTGGGGCGTCGAAATCCGTGGGCGGCTCTGTTCGCGCCTGATCGAAAGGCCCTCACGAGCGGTTTGTGGGACTACCTCAGAGAAAACGCCGACTACCCTTACTATCTGATCCGCGACAGATTTGCCGGCGCTGAGAGCAAGTCCCTGCGGGACGTGAAGCGGGGTGAAGGCAAGATCGTCGAGCGGAATGGCACCAAGGTGGCTGCGTACCGAGACGAGAAGGGCACCCTGACGATGCGCTCCGCGACGTGTACGCATATGGGCTGCATCGTGGGATGGAACGCCGCTGAGAGTACATGGGACTGTCCCTGTCATGGGTCGCGGTTCAAGCCATCCGGCGATGTCATTTCAGGACCGGCAGAGTCACCGCTCGACGAGGTTGATTGAAAGACAGTTCAGATATCAACGCGATCGTCGGCGGCTACCTTCGTGACCTGGCCAATGCCCAGGCCTCACCGCAGAAAGCATTCGGCTACAAGCGGGCCGCTGCTGCGATCTTCGATCTTGACGTCCCTCTTACCCGTCTCCTCGATCCCGACGGGAACCTCGGCAGGATCGCCGGTATCGGCCCTGGATCCGAGCGTGTCATTCGTGAAGTGCTCGAACTCGGGATGTCGCCGATTGTTGAAGAGGCAGTGGAACACAGCACTCGCCGAGCCGACATCCATCGACAGCGAACGCTTCGGCAGCACTTTCTGAGCAAAGCCGAAGTCCGGCGGATCCTGTCGGATACGACGCTTGGTGGCCCTGCGCTCGACCAGTATCTCGGCGACCTGCAGATGCACTCCGAGTGGAGCGATGGCTCTCCCACGGTGATGGACATCGCCGCAGCGTGTATCGCCAGGGGCTACCACTATGCGGCCGTGACGGATCATTCACACGGACTCAAGATTGCCGGCGGCATGTCGATGGCGGAAGCGGCCGAGCAGCGTCGCGCCATCGACGCCGTGAACGGTGAATGCGGAGATCGATTCCGGCTGCTGCAAGGGATCGAGGCAAACATCGACGAGACGGGCGGGCTCGACCTGACTGCCAAGGAATCGGCCACATTCGACATCGTGCTGGCAGCGCCCCATTCGCGATTGCGGAAGAGTGACGATCAGACAGACCGCATGCTGACTGCGGTCGGCCACCCGGCGGTCCGGATCCTGGCGCACCCGCGAGGCCGCATGTCGGGCGCGCGCGCGGGCGTTGCCGCCAACTGGGACGCGATATTCTCGGCAGCCGCTGACGCGGGCGTCGCGATAGAGATCGATGGCGATCCCGCCAGACAGGACCTGGACTACACGATGGCGCGCCGCGCTCTCGACTCCGGGTGCATATTCGCCCTGGACAGCGACGCACACACCACTGCGCAGCTTGCCTACGCCGAGACGGCGCTGGCTCACGCGCGTCTCGCCGAGATCCCGGCAGACAGGGTCGTGAACTGCTGGCCCCTGGATCGGCTCCTGGGCTGGCTGCGCGACCGGTCGCTGGAACGTCGTTCGTGAGCCAGAGCCTGTGGGTCGGACAGCCGCTCTGGCTGCCTGCGAAGACGACCCACCAGTTCCCGAAACTGTCAGGGCGACACAAGACCACCGTCGCGATCGTTGGTGGTGGCATAACCGCGGCACTGACCGCGCACAGTTTCGCTTCGGCCGGTATTGAAACGGTCGTGCTCGAGGCCGGCGCCGTGGCGCGCGGCAGCACCGCGGCGAGCTCGGCTCTCATTCTGCAGGAGCCGGATCTGGAGCTCGCGCAGCTCGCCGATCGGTACGGCCTGCGCTCGAGTCAGCGAATCTGGCAACTCGGACAACAATCGGTTCGCGACCTCACCTCCCTGCTGAGACGACTGCGGATTCGGTGCGATCTGGCGGGCCGTTCGGCCATCTACTACGCCGCCGACGCGGAGGCCCTTGAACGTCTGCGACAGGAATTTCAGCTTCGATCACGATCGGGTTTCGCCGCCGACTGGCTCGGCGTCCGCGAGCTTCGCGATACGACGGGCATCTCAGGAAGAGGGGCGATTCGTACTCACGGCAACGCGCAACTCGATCCGTACAGCGCCTGCGTCGGCGTGCTTCGATCCGCCGTCGCCGCGGGAGCACGCGTGTTCGAACACTCGCAAGTGCAACGCATCGAAGTGCAAAAGCACGGTGTTCGAATCACGACACCGCATGGAACGATTGACTCGCAAGGCGTCGTCATCGCAACGGGATATGCGACGCGGTACTTTCGTCCATTGGCGGGACGATTCCGTCTGTACCGCACGTACGTTCTCGCCACAGAGCCCGTCAGCGCCCGGCAACGCGCCGAGCTCGGGCTGTCGGATGTCATGGTGTGGGATGCCAGGCGGCCGTACCACTATGCCCGCTGGACTCACGATCGACGTCTGCTGCTTGGTGGCGGCGACCAGCTGGTGCGGCCCGGGCAAAAGCGGCAACGACAGTTTGAACGCGCGCGCACGGAGCTCCGTCAGTACTTCGAGGGTGTATTTCCAGCGCTCGCTGACATCCCGACGGAGTTTGCCTGGGAAGGTCTCTTCGCCATGACGCCCGACAGCCTCCCCTACATCGGCCCGCACCCGCGCTACCCGCGTCACCTCTTCGCGTTGGGCTACGGCGGGAACGGAATCAGCTTCAGTCAGCTCGCGGCTCGCTTACTGCTCGAACAGTGGCGAGGCGTGAAATCCCGGGATCACACGTTATTCGCGTTCGATCGAACGCGTCGATCGTGAGATGGATCGGGACAGTCGATCGAAAGTGCGACCTAATATAGGCGACGCGATGAAGCGCCGATCCCACGCGACCGCATGCACAGCTACACCCTCATCCTGACGCTGACCGGAGGCCTCAGCGCAGCGCTGGTCTTCGGCTATTTCACCCAACGCCTCGGGCTCTCCCCCATCGTTGGCTATCTGCTCGCGGGCACGCTCGTGGGACCGCACACGCCCGGATTCGTCGCGGACGCGGCACTGGCCGAACAACTGGCAGAAATCGGCGTGATCCTGCTGATGTTCGGCGTCGGCCTCCAGTTTCATATCGAGGAACTGCTGGCCGTGCGCCGCGTCGCCGTGCCAGGAGCGATTTCGCAAAGTCTGGTCGCGACCGCCCTCGGTACTGCGCTCGCCGTCTTCATGGGATGGACCTGGTCTGCCGGCCTCATTTTCGGGATGGCTCTGGCGGTCGCCAGCACCGTCGTGCTGGTGCGGGTGCTTGCGGACAACAACGACCTCCACACCCAGGCGGGCCACATCGCGGTGGGCTGGCTGGTCGTGGAAGACCTCTTCACGGTCATCGCGCTGGTGCTGCTTCCAGCCCTCTTCAGCCAGACCTCACAGGACGGACCGCTCTGGTGGGCCCTCAGCTTGACGGCGCTGAAGGTGACCGCACTTGTCGCCTTTACGGCGATCGCCGGCCCACGGGTGATCCCGAAGCTGCTCGACTACGTCGCCAACACGCAGTCGCGGGAATTGTTCACGTTGACCGTCCTGGTCATTGCTCTCGGGATTGCCGTTGGTTCATCGCTGATCTTCAACGTGTCGATGGCGCTCGGGGCGTTTCTCGCGGGCATGGTCGTCGGCCGATCCGAGTACAGCCTGCGAGCGGCATCGGACGCATTGCCCATGCGCGACGCATTCGCCGTGCTCTTCTTTGTCTCGGTCGGCATGCTGCTGGATCCGGGTGCGTTGTGGTCATCCGCCGGCCTCGTCGCCGGGGCACTGGCCATCGTCCTCATCGGTAAACCACTCGTCGCCATCGTCCTGGTGTGGGCGATGCGGTATCCATTCAGAACGACGCTCACCGTAGGCGTCGCGCTTGCGCAGATTGGCGAGTTCTCGTTCATTCTCGCGACGATCGGCCGGGAGCTCGGCATCCTCACGCCAGTCGCCACGAATGCCCTCGTCGCAACGTCCATCGCATCGATCGTCCTCAACCCGATCGCCTACAGGACGATCAGGCCACTCGAACGCTGGCTGCGCGCCAGGCCAGCGCTCTGGGCGGCACTCAATCGTGACTCGGGCGTGTCCTCTGATCTGAAGTCGTCACCTGCCGATCGCTCGGTCGATCCCGCCCACCGTGCAGTCGTCATCGGTTTCGGTCCTACCGGGCGCACCATCGTGCGGCTGCTTCGCGACAACGGCATTGCTCCAACAGTGATCGAATTGAATGTGGACGCCGTGCGGGCGCTACGAGACGACGGCGTGGACGCGGTGTATGGCGACGCGACGCGTCCCGAAACGCTGGAGGCCGCGGGAGTCCCCAGAGCTGGAAGCATCATTCTCGGCTCGGCCGGCATGGCCAACAGCACCGAGGTCATCAAGACGGCTCGCGGGCTGAACCCGACCATTCGGGTGCTCGCGCGCGGAGCCTACCTGCGCGACGTACCCGCGTTGAAGAGTGCAGGTGCCACGAGCGTGTACTCAGGGGAAGGCGAGGTTGCCCTGGCGTTCATTGAGGACATCCTGGACAACCTTGGAGCGACCGCAGAACAGATCGATCGCGAACGCGCCCGCGCCCACGCTGAACTGTCGGTCGAGGGCTGACGTAACGCAACCCGCTCCCCGGTTTTGCGGGACGCGCGCCACCGGCGTACTCACAGGACTGTCTGCGCCGCCGGTGTAAAGCTCCGATCTCGTCGGAGGGTTTCGGCATCCAGATTGATCGCGACAACCGTCTGCCGAACCTGTAAGTGCGAGTTCCGTTTTGGTCGGTCGCAGGGCCTCCAGTGGGCCGTTCGTGGCTGGGGCCAGCCCCGCATCTCTTTTGACAACAGCTAGTTAGAAGCGGTCACCCACCCAACGACGAAATTGGCGTGGCCCTTGCGGCAGCTGCACACTTCCACAGCCCCTCATGAGCTTTGTACTAGCAGTTGACCCGGACGGAGAACAGACCGAAGCTCTGCGCCAAATCGTAGGCCGACACAAGGGAGCGCAACTCGTTCTCGTCAGGTCGGCGTACGCCGCCGTTGTCGCGATCAACCGTCGCGTCCCGGATCTCGTGCTTCTCAGCGAAGGCCTGGGACCGAAGACGCAGAAGTCGGTGATCGACCATTTCAAGTCGGTCTCCACCTTCTCAGATCCGCAGACACTGATCATCCCCGGCAAGAATCGGGACGCATCCGCCAAGAAGCGCAAGCCTGGCGGCACGGGTCAGTGGCCGGTGGACTCGGAGGTCTTTGGCGCGGAAGTCGCCGCGTGCCTGGCTCGCGTTGACGAACACCGAAGCGCAGCGGCCGCCGCCGCGGAAACAGTCAAAGAGCCCGTGGCGCCACAGGCCACCTGGGACGTCGCCGCACCGTCGTCGCCTGCAGAACCAGAGCACGACCCGATTCTCGACATTCTGCTCAAGCCTCTTTCCATCGCATCGGAATCGACGGCAGAGAACCTCACCGAGATCACGCAGTTCAGCCCGCTTGTATCACCTGTCACCAACGATGCGTCGCCAGCGATACTGGCTACGGCTCCCGAGAGCGTGTCGCTGGACATCGAGTCGCGTGCGTTCGAGGTCGTGTCTGACGGCGTGGTCGAGCCCGCGCAGACTCCACCGCCGTTTGCGAGCAGCACGAAGAGCCTGGACCTCGGCAATATTCCCACCGCGAAACACCCCCGGGTTGAAGACATCGATGACGATGATGTGTCCGTCGATCTGGAAGCGCGGGATGACGGACGGATCGACGCGCAGCTGCACTCGGCGCACATCGCACTTGTGCAGGCGCAGGCAGAAGCCACGCTTGCGGCGGAGCTCGAGCGGGTGCGCCGCGAGGCTGCGGAAGAGCGCGCGGCCGAGATCGCGCGTCTGCAGGAGGAGGCCGACGCGAGGCGGCATACCGAGGTCAATCAGGCGCGTGTCAGCGCGGAGTCCAGCGCGCGGAGTGCGCTGACTGAGGAGCTGGCCAAGGCGCGGGCGGAAGCCGAGCAGAAGCTCGAGGCCGAGCTCGAGCGTGTTCGCGTTGAAGCCGAGCAGCTGCTCGTGGCCCAGCTCAAGGAGGCCGAGGCCGTACGACTGGCTGAGGTGGAGCAGGCACGTGCCGCCGCCGAGGAATCAGCTCGCATCGCGCTCGAAGAGCAGATCGCGCAGATTCAGGCCGAAGGCGATGTCCGGCTGAAGGACGAGTTGCAGCGCGCCGGGGAAGAGTCTGAGCGCAGCCGTATTCGCGAGGAGGCCGCCGCGCGCGTCGAGGCCGAGTTGGCCCGCGCACGTCAGGAAGCCGAAGACGCGCGGCTGGCGCAGCAGCAGGCGCAGCAGGAGCTGGAAGCCGCGCGAGAAGCCGCCGCGCGAGAGGCCATCGCTGTCGCGGAGCAGGCTGCGGCACAGGCCGTCGAAGTCGAGGCTGCTCGGGTTCGTAAAGAGGCCGAGGAACATCTTCAGGAAGAGCTTGCGCGCGTGCGGGCGGAGGCGGAGCGCGAACGCGAGCTGCAGCGTGACGTCGAGCGTGAAACGGCAGCGGCCCGTGAAGCCGCAGCGCTCGAGGCACGCGCGGCTGCAGAGGCTGCCGCGCATGAGCGCGAAGCCGAGGTTGCCCGTATCCAGGCGGAGGCTGAGGCCCGCCTGCGTGATGAGCTGGCGCGGGCGCGCGACGAGATCGAGCGTGCGCAGCAGGCAGGCCAGGCGCAGCTGCAGCAGGCCCGGCTCGAGGCCGAACGGGAAGCATACGCACTCGCCGAAGCGATGCTGCAGACGGAAACCGAACGCGCGCGACAGCAGGCCGATGCACGTCTGCAGGAGGAGCTCGCCAGGCTCCGTGATGAAGCCGAGCGGACACGTCAGGCAGACGAAGCGCGTCAAGTACAACAGGCGAGCGCCGTTGACGCACAGGCTGCGCGTGAGGCTGCCGCTGTCGAAGCAGCGGCTCTCGAGGCCGCCGCGGCCGCGCGCGCCGAGGCGGAAGCGAACCTGGCGCGCGATCACGAAGCCGCGATCGCACGTATTCAGGCTGAGGCCGAGTCACGACTGCAGGCCGAGCTGGCGCGCGCCCGAGAGGAAGCGGCGTCCGCGCAGGCTCGCGAACAGCAGCAGCTCGAAGCAGAGCGACAGGCGCTCGCCGCCGCGGAGACGAAGCTCCGTTCCGAGACCGAGGAAGCCAGGAAGATGGCTGACCATCGGCTCGAAGAAGAGCTGGCTCGCCTTCGCTCCGAGGCCGAACAGAATCGCCAGGAACTGGAGACCGTTGAAGGCACCGTCGCCGCGGCACGCGATGCCGCCGCGCGTCAGGCTCGGGCCGAGGCCGAGGCCGCACTCGCGCGGCAGCACGACGAAGAGATCGCACGGATCCAGGAAGAAGCAGACTCCCGGTTGTACGCCGAGCTCGCCCACGCACGCGCCGAGGTGGAACGAGCCGAAGCGGCGGCACGTGCCCAGCTCGAACAGGCCAGGCTCGCAGAGATCGACGCACGTGCGCGGGCGGAAGTCCTGCTCAAGGCCGAGGCTGAACAGGCACGTCAGGAGGCAGATGCGCGACTGCAGGAGGAGCTGGCGCGCGTACGTGCCGAGGCCGAGCAGGCTCGTGAGGCCATCCTGGCAGCGAAGGCCGATTCCTCTGCGGAGCGTGAGGCCGCCGCCGCCGAAGCCCGGGCCGAAGCAGAAGCGGCGCTCACTCGCCAGCACGATGCAGAGGTCTCCCGCATTCAGCAGGAAGCCGAGTCACGCCTGAAGGCCGAGCTGGCGCGCGCGCGTGAAGAGATCGAGCGTGAGCAGGCAGCCGGACAGGCGCACCTCGAAAAGGCACGACTCGACGCCGAGCTCGAAGCTCGCGCACGCGCAGAGGAAATGCTGCAGGTCGAGATCGAGAAGGCTCGCGCCGAAGCGAGCGCACGTCTCGAGGCTGAAGTCAATGCGGTGAAGGTGGAGGCTGCACGCCAGCGGAACGCAGAGCTCGCAGAGATCCGTGCGCATCTGGCCGAGGCTGAAGAGCGATCCGCCGGGCAGGCCCGACGAGCTGCGGCCGGAACGGTGTCGTCTCAGGTGGCACGCGCGGAAGCCAACATTCAGATGGCGGCCACGCAGATCATCCTGCCGGCCAGTCGCCCCGGGACCGCGACAACGGTGCGCGTGCCGAGCCGCACGCAGGTCGTCACCTTACAGCAGCAGCGTCTCACGACGCGTGTCTGGAACCGCATCCCCGCGTATACGCTTCCAACGGCAGCAGGAATCCTGCTCATCGCCAGCGCGATGGGTCTTCTCAATCCGCTGTCGTCGCGAACACCGAGCCCGATTGCGGAATCTGCGACAGTCGCCGTCGCCGCCACCGCCGTCGCCGAAGCCGCCACGAAGGCGACGCAGCCAGTCCGTCGAGCTGCGCCGGTCAGGAGAGACCCTGTGCCGGTGAAACCTGTGGTATCGCGAGAAGCCGGAGACGACCCGGGTGGTTCAACCCCACGCGCCAACAGCGCGCCCGTTGCAGACGCGACGACGACCGCGCCGGGCACGCTGGCCATCATCTCGCGAGTTCCACTCGACGTCCTGCTCGGAGGCCGCCGGATTGGCACCTCGACAGATGAAGGCATCAACCTGCCACCGGGCAGACACCAGATCACACTCGTCAACACCCACTTCGGCATTGAGACCGAAGCCACGGTGGACATCGGCGCGTCTGCGGTGACGACACATACGGCGGAGCTGCCGTCGGGCCAACTGCAGGTGAACGCGCCAGAGGGAAGCGAGATCTGGGTGGAGGGCTACCTCGTTGGACGAGCGCCGTTAAGCGCGATCCCCATTCCCGTTGGAACGCGATCGATCGAAGTGAGGCACCCGCAGTTTGGCAATGAAAAAGGGTTTGTCGAGGTGCTGCTGGACGGAGTGACCGCCATCACGATGGATCCGCGTGAATTACTCCGCAAGCGCACCAACGACTTCCCGCTGCCGTCGCTCAGCCAGCCAGGGGCGACCATTCGGTAGGCGCATTGCCGGCCTTCCACTTGATGTTGCAGCCGATGCTCGGGCGCTGTTCGGCTGAAACGATCTCGCCGGCGATGAGCGCCGACACTGCTGCGCGCAAGTCCTTGCCGGTCACGGGCGTCTCCGACTTCGGCCGGCTGTCGTCGAACTGCCCCCGATAGACAAGGCGGCCTGCGCCATCGAAGAGGAAGAAATCCGGCGTACACGCGGCGCGAAATGCCTTGGCGACATCCTGGGACTCGTCCACGAGATACGGAAAGGTATAGCCAGCCTCGCGAATCTCGTCCTTCATCCCGTCGGCACCGTCCTCCGGAACCGCCGCCGTGTCATTCGCGTTCACCGCCACGACACCAAGGCCGTTCTGGCGAAACTCGTGCGCCGCGCGCGCAAACTCCTTGCGGATGTGTTTGACGAACGGGCAATGTGGACACAGGAAGGCGACGAGCAGACCCTTCGGTGTAAGGACTTCGTCGGATGAGATCATCCGACCATTGAGATCTGCCAGGTTGAACCTGGGCAACGCCGCCCCAAGCCCCACCATCGTTGACGCTGTTCGCACCATTGCTCGTCCTGCAGTTGTGGCAACCGTCCACCGGCTACCGAGGTCGGTAATATGTCACATCGGCAGAACGGCGGAGAAGGCTGGCCGGCGACCTATAATTCAATCCAATGGCTCAATGGCTGGTGAAAGAAGAACCGGAGAATTACGGGTTCGACCAGCTCGAGCGTGACCGGAAGACCGTCTGGTCTGGCGTCAGGAATCCGCTGGCGCAGAAGCACCTGCGGGGTATCCGCAAAGGCGACCGGATTTTCTACTACCACACAGGCAAGGAGAAGGCGGTTGTCGCCATCGCGCAAGCGTTGAGCGACGCGTATCCTGATCCTTCCGACGCGTCCGGCAAGCTCTACGCTCTGGATGTCGGACCGGTGCAAAGACTCTCGAGCCCGGTGACGTTGGCCTCTATAAAAGCTGACGCCGCGTTCTCCTCGTTTCCGCTTGTCAGAATGTCACGCCTCTCGGTGATGCCCGTCACCGACAAAGAGTGGAAGCGGATCTGCGACATGGGCTCATCTCGCTCGTCGTAATCCCGTGAAACATCTGATTTTCGTGATTGCCCTGGCCGGGGCTTTCTGTGGCGTGTGGCTGCACGCGCAGGAATCGACGCCGACGATACTCGTGTCGCGGCAGCTCGCGGCGCAGGAAGGCCTGAACGTCGGTGATGCCGTGGAGCTGGCCACCGACGAACGCGGCGGCAAGTCCGTGGCGTTTCGCATCGCCGGCATCTATGAACCAACCCCCGATCCAATGCGCCTCGGGGCCGTGCCCCGGGAAGTGCGCCTGCACCTCCCGGACCTCCTGGCGCTGACCCGAGACGAGTCCACGCCGGAAGGCACGGAGCACGTCGAGGCGATCAACGTCGCGCTGGCGAACCCGGAAGACGCGTCAGCCTTCGCCGCTGAGCTGAACGCAAAGATGCCGGGAATCCTCGCCCGGACCACGAGCGGCGCGGCCGGTTCGGGCACGACCTTTGTCGTGCTGGAGCGATTCCACCTCGCGATTGCCGCGGTGACGATCCTCGCCTCAACGGTGTTTCTGCTGGCGCTCACGATCATGCTCGTGGACGAGCGACGTGAGGCCGTCGGCATGCTCCGACTCATTGGACTTCCCGCGCGCCGCATCCTCGTTCAAGTACTGCTCGAAGGCCTGCTCATTGCGTCCTGTGGAGCCGTGTTCGGGCTCGTCCTCGCGCGTGGATCCGAGTACCTCATCAACGCCTTCTTCCAGTGGCGCTACGACACGGCGCTCGTCTTCGTGCGCGTTACCCCAAGCGTGGCTGCCGTGTGCGTGGCGATTGCGGTGCCGCTCGGAGCGGTGGCGACAGTTGCGGCATCCTGGGCGCTGCTCCGCCGCAGTGGGTTGAGGCTCGCCCGCCGATGAAGCCGTCAGCCCCGTTGTCACCTACCGTTCTCAGCACCACACGCGGCGCGTTTGCGTTTGCCTGGCGCAGCCTCGTTCGACAGCCCGCGCGCGCCACACTCGGCATCCTCGGGGTGGCGGCGGTTGGCGCGTTGCTCTTCGACATGCTGCTGCTTTCGGAGGGACTCGTCATCTCGATGCGCGATTTGCTCGATCGCATGGGTTTCGAGATCAGAGTCACCGCCACGGATCAGCTGCCGGGTCAGGGCCAGGACATTCTCGATGGCGCGGACGCGGCGTCGAGTATCGCGACGCTGCCGTCCGTTCGATCGGTCATTACCATGCGGACCGAAGACGCCACGATCGAGCGTCCGGACGGCTCGGAGCTCCGCACTTCCCTTCTCGGTGTCGGCGGAGGCTCACGACGCCCATGGACGGTCATCCGCGGTCGCGAGGTCGCAGACACCGGCCTCGAAGTCGTCGTCAACGACTGCACAGCAACGCGGCTGAAGCTCGAACCCGACGCCACCATCACGCTTCGCGCGACGTGCGCGCGTGGCGCCGAGGCGCCGCCACCCGTGAGTTTCCGAGTGGCTGGTATCGCGGAGTTCCCGTTCGACACGCCGGGATCGTCTGAGACTGGCACGACCGCCGCCGCGCTTGCCGCGGCATGCGGCGCGGACGTCGATCGCTCCGCCGATTTTCTCGTCGTGACGTCCACAGGCGACCCCGACAAAGCCGCCGCCGAAATCGCCGCGCTCCGGCCGGACCTCAGGCCATTTACCAACGAGCAGGCACTCAGCCAGATGGAGCGAGGCGGATTCACGTACTTCCGGCAGATCTCCACCGTGCTGACAACCGTCACGCTCTCATTCGCACTGCTGCTCATCAGCGTGCTGCTCACGGTTTCTGTGAATCAGCGACTTGGTGAAGTGGCCGCGCTGCGTGCGCTCGGCTTCTCGCGACGACGGGTGGTGCTGGACGTGCTCAGCGAGTCAGCGCTGATCGTCGGAATCGGTGGCATGTTGTCGCTTCCGCTCGGCGCGCTGCTCGCGGTCTGGCTCGATCAGATTTTGAAGGGTATGCCGGGGATCCCCACGAGCCTTCACTTCTTCGTGTTCCAGCCGCAGGCGCTGTGGATGCACGGAGCATTGCTCGCCGCAACGGCGATCCTCGCCGCACTCTACCCAATGCGAATCGTCGCGCGACTGCCTATCGCGGCGACGTTGCGGAACGAGGTCACAGGTTGAGAGGCAACGACGCGCCCGAGACGATCGTCGAAGCGAAGGACCTCACTCGCAGCTTTGCGATGCCGGCGGGACCAGTCTTCGCCGTCCGCGATGTGACGCTGTCGATTCGGGCCGGAGAACACACGGCCATCACGGGCCCCTCTGGATGCGGCAAGTCCACGTTGCTGCACCTGCTTGGATGCGTCGATGCACCATCGTCTGGCACGTTGATGTTCGAGGGCAAGGAAGCTTCGACACTGAGCGACAGAGAGCGCAGCCTGTTGCGACTTCGCCACATCGGTTTTGTCTTTCAACGGTTCTTCCTCCTGCCGATGCTCACCGCGGCCGAGAACGTCGAGTTGCCGCAAGCCGAAGCCGGGGTGCCTCGCGACGAGCGCCGGCGCCGGAGCCTCGAGTTGCTCGACTATGTCGGGCTCGCCAGCCGCGCCGACCATCGTCCATCGCAGCTCTCCGGTGGAGAGATGCAGCGCGTCGCGATCGCGAGAGCGCTGTCCAACCGGCCGCGACTGCTCCTCGCCGACGAACCAACCGGGGAGCTCGATCAGGCGACAGGCGAGCACGTGGCTGCTCTGCTCGACCGCGTGAACGCTGACGGCACCGCGATGGTGATCGTCACCCACGATCCCGCGCTGGCCGTGCGGGCCAGACGGGTGCTGACGATGAGGGATGGCCGGATTACGGAGGACGTCAGTCGATGATCGGCCGGCTTGCGTTCCGGTCGCTGACGGCGCATCCCGTGCGAAGCGCGGTGCTGGCCTCTGGCTTTGGCGTCGGTGTCGCGGTCATGGCCATTCTGCTCGGCGTCGCGCAGGTGGTGCTCGAGCAGTCACGCGCGCCGGCGCTTGTGGGTGGCGGCGATGTGCTGATTCGACTCGCGCCCGAGGTTCCGGCACGTCTGGTGATGACAGGCGCACTCCAGAGCGATGCGATCCGATCGCGCGTTGCGGCTGCCGCGCCAACTCATACCGCGCGGCTCTACTTGCGACACGGTGGACGCAGCATCCGGGTCTCCGCACGTGGCGGTATTCCGAGCCTGGAACGGCAATTGGGCGACAACGAAGTCGCCAGCGTGCCGGACTGGCGTGACACTGCGGATGACGTGGCGTGGACGCAGGATACGCCGGAGAAAGTGCTGCGCTATATCGACCGGTTCCATGCGATTCCTGATGCGCCTGCATGGAAGGAGTCGTGGGCCGAATGGCTGTACTTCAACGGCCAGGCCTCGGGTGTCCGCTTCTATTTGACGTTTCTTGTCGGGCCTCTCACCGGTGACGGGCGTCGTGCGGCGGGCGTCCGTCTGCAGCTCGATCGCGGGAACGGCGTGGAGAGTTTCACCGCCAGCCAGCCGTTGACTGAGGCTGAGGCACTTCAGTCTCCCGATCTCACGATCGGCGAAAATTTCGTTCGACTCGAGGGCATGACCTATCGCGTGCACCTCGACCTGCAGGATGCGCAAGGTCGTCGTGTGCGCGGGGACCTGACGCTGCTCGCCTCACCAGGCCGGCTGGTGCCGCCACTCGAAATCACCGGCGCCATGGGCTGGCGGTCCGGCTACGTCGTGCCCGTGATGTCGGGGCGTCTCGACGGAAGCCTCGACGTCGGCAGCGAACGCATCCCGTTTGCAGGCGGCACCGGGTATCACGATCACAACTGGGGTTTCTGGCAAGGCGTGTCGTGGCAGTGGGGACAGGTTCAGCAAGGAGATCTCTCGCTGCTGTACGGCCGTGTGTTCCCGCCAAAGGAAGCCGCGGATCCGGATCGCGTGCCGGGATTCGTGGGCGTGCTCGGTCCCGATGGTCCGCTGGGCTATGCAACTGACGTCACGATCAGCGAGACCAATGACGCGGATGGATCACCGCAGGTGATCAACATCCGGGCGCGCGGGTCCGACCTGAACGTCCAGGTCCGCTTCGACGTCGAGTCAGCGGTGACCACGAGAGGGACACCGCCCGCCTCTTCGCGCTCCAGAACGGCGGGCCCGCTGGGCAGCGGACTCGATTTTCTGCAGCTCCGCGGTGTCTACAACGTGACCGGCAGCATCGGTGAGCGCACGCTGAAGTTTGCGGCTCCTGGGAGCGCTGAGACGTTCAGGGGCACGACCAGTCGTAACTAATCCCGTCAGGAACGCAGGGTCGGTGCATGTGCTCTCGAAGGCGATGCCGCTCTATGCGAGCGCTTGGATCAAGGTTTGCCGCCTTCGCTTTCACGCACGGAGCGGCTATCGGCGATTGCGCGCCATCCACACGACGAGGAGCACGACAGCAGCGCCGACGCCCAGAGCCGCACCGCCGATGACATAGCCGCCGATGCCGCCGATGAGTACGCCGGGCAACGGTCCCATCGTGTCGTTCGTCGATGTCTCGGATTTCGCGCGGAACGGGCGGATGACCAGTTCCAGCGCGAGGCGCAGAAGGAAGGCGATGGTGAAACCGACGACGACGCCAGCCACCGCACCGACGATCGACGTCTGCACGGACGCACCCAGCGGCAGCCCGATCAGCGCGCCGAACACGCCGAAACGGCCTGACTTCTGTGCAAGGGTCATCGGCACCGCCGTGCCGCCGCCGGAATAGGCGCCCCTCAGCGCCTCCGCGTCAGCGCGCATCTGCTGACCCTGCTGATAGCCGGCATAGTCAATCGAATTGCCGCCGGTGTACATGCCACCGCTGCGGCCCTCCTGATACGACGCGTTATAGTCGTTGTCGGCCATGTGTGCGCCGGAAGTCTAGCACGTGGCCTATTCTGAAGATCCGCAACCGGTAGCCTGTGGACCTATCGATGTGAGCCAGCTCACCAGAACAGAAACCGCTGTTCGGTCCACGGGAAGACTCCCCGGTCAAGCGGACCACAGATTGTTTGACCTCGGCGAGGTTGCCGGTGCACCCCTCATCGGGGACGCGGGCTACTTCAGTTATGGTCCGTCGCAATAGGTGGTGGTTACTACCTGGACGCATGACGGCGGTGCCCCAAAGGTTGCCGAGCCACCGTTGTCCGAGAAGTAACTTTCTGCGACGAGCTCGCCTGCGGCATTGAAAAACTCGGTGTCGGATACGAAGCCGTCTCCGCGGCGCACAAATCGAAAATCACCGCACGTGCCGACGTCGGTTGGAACGCAGCTTCGGCGCGGCTCAGCCGCGGCCTCCGCGATACTGGCCGCATAGGTCGGACACTGAGTGTAGGGACAGTACGCGTCGAGAGGCCGGAAACGTTTCCCTGCTGCGCGGCTCTGGCCTCCACACGCGGCGGCGAGAGCCGACAGAAGTAATCCGACAGTTACGCTCTTCCGGCTGAACTTAGCAAGCATGCTCCACACTCATCCCCGGTGCCGAGACTCTCCGCTGTGGCCGACCAGCGCCGCATTCCTACGGCTCCGCACTGCGAAAGTAGGACGCGGCCACGGCATGAGGTCCATACAGCACAATGCGGACGGGGCTGGCGGCGGATAGATAAACACTGGCCGACGTACGAGGACCAATGTGCCGTCTCCGAGCCCGGAACACGCTTGAGAGCTACTTGAATGGCGCGACGCTCTTCAGTTCCTCGAAAATGCCGTCCACCCGATCAATGGCGCGTGCCCCCGCAAAACGTGCGCCGCACTACGGCTCGCTAAGTTCGCCGCAGTCCTTGAAGCCGGACGCTCTGCACATCACGACTTGCGCCTCAACGGTGGCTCGTTGTGCGGGACTTAACCGCTGACAGACCGCGTCCCGAGATCGAACCCACTCGCCTCGGTTCTCGCTCGGAGCGGTGATGGCAGTCGCGGCGAGATCCCACCAGAGACACGCTTGCGTGTCATTTCTCGGCACATCCCTTCCCTCGGCGTACCGTGAGCCGAGCTTGGCCTGGGAATCGGCGTTTCCGAGCCTGGCGCTCGCCTGATCCGCATCGAGCATCGTCCGGTCCACCTGCACGGTTTCCTCGGTGCTCAACGGCGCTATCGGCGCGATCGACAATAGCCTCCCCGGCGCGTAGAACCCGTACCAGCAGCCGACAACGTTTCCACACAGCAACACCACAAATAACGCAAAGAGGAGCTTCCATGTCCGACGGCTTGGCGCTTGGGTCGCTGCGATCGCGACGCCTGCATAGACGAGCCACCCAATAAACGCGAGGCTGGAAGTATTGGAAAATCCGAAGTGGCCCGGCAGATAGTCCTGAACGCGTTCCATGGGCCAGACCAAAAGATAGCCCGGAAAGAAGAATGGTCCAGTGAACAACACAATGCCGAGAAACCCTGGTTCCCCCTGAATAAGCACGCCGACGCACATGCCAATGAACGTCACACCGAGGGCGATGCCGAAAGCCTTCAGTAGCAGTTTGCGTCGTTCTGCGCGGTCACTGGTCATATGGCCAAGTCGTCGGCTGCGCCCTGGCTCAGGCTACTACTTCCGGCGCCTCTCAAACGCTGTCAGCCACTCGCTCGAACGCGAGGGGGGAAGGCTAAAGGTGGCGTGAGTATATGGGCAGATCCGGAACGAGGACACGATCAGTCCCCGTACACGGGCATGTGTTTACCGATCTCCTGGCTCCAGCCCCCCGAAGGCCCCAAGAAACATCATCAAACGGTAACGACCAGGCAGGACTATCCGCGTGAGCGGCGACGCACGCGAGGTCGAGACGCCGCGCGGGCGGTCAGTCGATCGGAATATCCACCTCGATGAAGCTGCCAGGCGTCGCGGTGTTGACGGCGGCCACGACGAGCGCCACGTGCGGCTGCAGGGCTGGCCACTGCTGAACCCCAATGACGACGACCGCAATGGTCCGGCCGGTCATGTTCTGTTGATACCGCATGTTCTTGTCGGTGGTGAGGAAGACGTCGAAGCCCGCGTGCTCCGCCACGGTCAACAACTCGCCGTTCTTCAGCGTGTCCCGGTGCTGCTGCCCGGCCGGGCGCACGGTGTGGCCGATCAGAAACGTGCGAATCGGGACCGGGTAGCCTGGTCGAAGAGCACGCGCATTCAGCGGCTGGCCACTCGCGTGTCGAGGCTGCGCGCCGCAAATTCGATGACGGCCTTCACCTGGTCGCGGTCCAGCCCGTCGTACCACGCCAGGATGTCGTCGATATTGGCTCCCGCTTCGAGGTTCTCGAAGATCGTCGCGACGGGCATGCGCGTGTTGCGGAGCACCCACGCGCCGCTGACCTTGCCGGGAATACTCTCAACCGCTGGGCACTGGGACCAATCGAGCAGAGGCATCGTTCATTTCCTCCGGAATTTCAGTCTACGGGATCTCGCCTCCGTCGTCACGTCGCGTCGCACCCCGCAGACAGGAGTACGACGACATGACGCATCCGGTCGGGACTTCGCTCTACGCACGACTTGGGGGATACGACGCCCTCGCTGCCGCTGTTGACGACCTGCTGCCCAGGCTCCAGGGCGACCCCCAGATCGGCGCCTACTGGAAAGGGCACAACACCCACACGAAGGCACGAGGGCGCCAGATGGTGCTGGACTTCTTTGTTCAGGCTCTCGGCGGACCAGCCGTCTACCACGGCCTGGACATGAAGACGGCGCACCACGGGCTCGGCATCACCGAGAGCGACTGGGCGGTCATGGAGGGCCATGCCGTAGCGGTGCTCGACAAGTTTGGCATCCAGGGGCGGGAGCGCGAGGAGTTTCTTGCCGCCGCCGCCAGCCTGAAGGGTGACATCGTCCAGGGGCACTGAGACGTTCACTCGGGAACTCTGGCGCGTTCGAGGAGCGTGCGCTCAGCGCGTGGGCGCCCAGTTCAGGATGAGCGTGAGAGAGCGCCCGGCGCGAGAGTGGGCCCGGTAACGCCGATCGGCGCCGCCATCATCGCGCCTGTTGGGGTTGAGGTAGAACCATTCCTTGCCGTCGCGCCGCCAGCCTCGTCGTTCGGTCGCTCAGCGAGCCACATGGGCCAGCGGATCGAAGCGCCGCTAGGCTCCGGCGTAGAGCACTCGACGGGCGGCAATCTGTGCCCGACGTCTCCGGAGGCTCAGCGCCTCCAGCGTCTGCTCGAGCGGGAGCCTCACCTGGACGGACCTCGCGGCTTCCTGCCGCCGCTGGATTTCGATCCTGAAGCACTCAAAACAGAGCGTCCGGGGCCGGTCCAGCATCGGATCGTCGTCCTGAGGCCGGAAGCCGTATCGCGCCTCCTTCTCCTGGCACGAGGCGCACAGATGCGGCGCCTGGGGCGAACGAGTCGTCTTTGGTCGAGGTGCCGGGTTCCAGGTCTGATCGAGTGCGAGTTGCGCTGCCATCGGTGCCCCTCCTTCGGGTGTGAACCCAGTCTAGGAGGGGGGTGTGACAGGGAAGGTCACAGGGGAGATCGAGTCGGGATTCGGGGCTCGGGCGGCGAGGGTACTTCGTGCGGCGACGCCGCTCGCCAC
>JABFSA010000043.1 GCA_013140775.1 Acidobacteriota bacterium
CCTCCACCACCGCCGCCTCTTCCCCCGGGTCCACCGAACCCGCCGCCACCACCAGGCCCAGGTCCTCCGCCTCCGGGTCCCCCCGGGCCAGGCCCGCCCTGCGGTCCGCCTTCGACCGTGCGAGAACCTCCAAAACCAAAGTTCCTGGTGACACGGAGGTTCGTGTCGAAACGAGACTTCCCGCGTTCCGTGTTCCGTCCGACACCAGCCGGACGGTCATTGCTCACGCCATCGCGGTTGTTGTCGCTGCCGGTGGTGAGCGTGTAGGGCGGCGCCGAGTTGAACTGGTTGGTGAGGTTCACGCGGATGCCCAGCGGGAAGGTGTAGTTGGCCGTCGCGAAGACACGATGTCGAATGTCCTGCGACGCCGGCCCCCATTCGGCGTCCGGATCGTAGCTGTTCGCCGGAAGGGACGTTGCGTTGTTGGCGTGATTCTTCACGCTGGCAAGCGTGTAGCCGACGTTGAAGAAGATATTCCGCTGCGGCACGCGGTAGTTGGCGTTCACGGTCAGACGGTCATTGGCCATGCGACCCGTGGATTCGATCTGCGTGATCGTGCCCGCGGCGGGGTCCGGACGCACGCCGAACTCGTCAGGGGCGTTGATGTTGCGCGAGCGCAGCTGGTTGTGCCCGCGCTGCCATTGATACGACGTCTGCAACGTCAGGAACTCACCGACCGGCCGATCGATGCCGATCGATGCCTGTTCCACAAAGGGCAGCTTCAGGTCCGGGGATGCCTGTACGCGTCCGCCTGGTAGCACCTCCGATTCCAGACCACCCGCGGGATCCGGGAAGCCAGGATCCAGAATCAGCAGGTCACGCTGGAGGTCGCCATTCACGCGAATCGTCTGGTCGTGAAGGTTCGCCTCGTACCAGTCGTAGAAGATTCCGTATCCGCCCCGGATCGCCGTGCGCGAGCCACCGGGGTTCCAGGTGAACCCCATCCTCGGCATGACGTTCAGCCGGTCGTCCACGTAGGACTGCATTTCCTGACGCGCGCCGAGGCTGATCGACAGCGTGCGGTTCAGGCGGATGTCGTCCTGCAGATAGAAGCCGAGCTGGTAGTAGGTGAACGACGTCTCCGCGGCGCCAAGGCGCTGCGTGAACGTGTCAGGGCGGCCCAGGTTGAAATTCTCCAGGCTGCTGAAGGTGAAGGTGCCCGCCGAGTTCCGCGTGTCGAATTCGTTGAAGTTTGATAGCTCGAGCAAGACACCTGTACGCATCACGTGAAGACCGCGCGTGAAGTCGGTGTCATTCGCAAACTGCAGCGACTTGGTGGTGTTCTGGCTGCCGACACCAGCGCCGCCGCGAGTGAACGCATCGATCACCCTGATCGTGGGCGCATTCGACACCGACTGTGACTCACTCTCGTTGACGTTCAACTGCAGGCGGGATTCGTTGAGGATCTTGCCACCGAACAGACCCTGCAGCGACGTGCGGAACTGATGTTCGGTCCCGCTGCGCGTGAACGCGCGTTCCTGAAGATCGAAATTACCCACACCCTGGTTTTCGCGCGAATCCTGTTCGCGCCTGTACTCGAATCGCAACGTCTGGTCGCGCGTGAGCCCGTGCTCGAGACCAAGCGTCAGGTTGGTCGCCTCAACGGGCCGCCGGAACTGGCCGGCGAACGAGGTGCCATCGCCAAACTGGGCCACGATGGTCCCTGAGTCGTAGGAACGATTGCCGTCAACGTTCAGACGCATGGACGTCCGCCCGCTGACAATCGGACCACGGACGCCTGCGGTGAAGCGCCGGAACTGCTCGGGCGTTTCCTCACGAGCGAACGCGTTCCTGGCGTTCAGCACATCGGTTCGCAGTCCCATGTTCGCGTTGCCGGTCCACCGGGTGACGTTGGGGCGCGTGATGATCTGCACCTGCACCCGTCCCGCATCATGGTTGTCGGCCGCGAACGAATTGATGCGAAACCGGATCTGGCGGATCTCATCACGCGGAGGCAGCGCGCCACCACGAAACCCGTCAACCTGGAAGACGGCGCCGGCGCCGCCGGTCATCTGGTCGAGCACCAACGCCAGCTCCTCGGGATCGTCAGGCAGCTCCGCGATATCCGCCTCCTCGAGCGTCGTCGTCAGCGCGTTGCCGCGCCGATCGTCGGTGGACGTGGTGTCGGCGACGACGATTTCTTCCTGGAAGCCTGCAATCACCAACGTGACCGTCGCGTCGTTGGTACCTCGACGGAGCGTCAGGGCATCTTCAAACGGCTGGAATCCTGGCGATTCGATGTGCAGTTGCACTGGACCGGCCACGAGAACCGGAATCGTCACCTGTCCGCGTTCGTTCGTCGCCACGGACACAGGTTCGGCGCCGGGGACGGTCACTCGCACCATGGCCCCGGCAATGCTCGCCCTGGTTTGATCGACAACGGTGAGGCGAAGCTGTGATGCAGGAACCGGCGGAGTCTGCGCGACTGCTGGCGTCCCCCAGAACACTGCAAGAGCGACAACAAGGATTGCGAAGGACCAGATTCGGTTGAACGTCACCGTGCAAATGTTTCTGCGTCAAACGACGGATTGACGCGATAGCGAGTGATCGTCCAGCGCTCGGTTGTCTGTCCGTTCGCACCACGGGTAATCACGTGCGGAAATCGAATGCCATTCACCGCGCGGTAGTCAGAGAACGTCATATCTAATGCGACCTGCTGAGGTGGACCACCTTGACGCGCGGCGGGCGCACCTTCCGGGGGCGCCCCTCTCCGGCCTCCGCCTCCACGTCGTCCTCCTGCTCCAGCCGCCTGGCCCGGGATGGCCGTCCACTGGAGCATCAATGGCTGGTGCGTCTTCGTTTCGAGGAACAGCCGCGTCGGCAGCGCGTCGGTGTATCTCACCTCGAGAACGTCGGCGCTTCCGTCAGGCGACTGCGCCGTCCCGACCCAGGCGAGTGGCGCTTCACTCCGGAGCAGCCACATCAACAGAAAACGACTGACCTCTGCCTGTCGTGCCCTGAGAAGAGCATCCGCATTCGGAACCCCGCCGCGCCCGCGGCCTGCCGCCGGTGCTGCTTGAGCATCAGCTTCCGCCGCCGTCTCTCCCGATGGAGCGTCGCGTTGCACCTCCGGCTGCACGGCGCCGGCGTCGTCGTTCGGATCTCCTGGCGCATCACCGCCAGGCGCGTTGCCTCGACCCGCTCCGCCGGCCCGGCCTCCTCGCGTGACGTCGCGGACCTCGGTACCGATGAGCGCTTCGATCGTTTCGGAGGAAGGCTGTCCAGGCGTCCCGGTCTTCTCGCTGCGCAGGTACTTGTCGGGCAGCTCGATGAACACTTCGAAGTCACCGTCCGTGTCGTTGCCAGCGACAACGCGACGGAACTTGCCGGTGACCTGGAGTGTCTTGACGGCGGCAAGTGGTTTGGCGCCTCCGACGGCCTGCTGCGCCACAGCCAGAAGAGCGGCGCCCCGCGTCGCGTCCTGAGCGGAAATGGTGACACTCAGGGCAAGCGCGACGGTCAGCGCCGCACAGGCCGATAAGAGTGACGAGAATCGACGCGCATGATGTGCCATTTCGAGCGACGGTACGCAGTCCTCTATCGGTACTTACGGCAGCCGTCGCCAATGTGTTAACAGGAAGGGGCACCTTTGCTCAGGCCACTGCAATCCAGCGATCAGGACAGGTCCCCAAAAGCGGGCGGCCGGGCTGGTCACAATCCAGGCGTTTCGGCGGAAAATAGGGTTGCTTTTCAGGGTACGGCCCTTGCTGTCTGTAGTTGCCAAGGAGCGGGCGACCAATGACGACTGTCAGCAATACAACAATCGGCGTCATCGCGGGGCTTTGCGTTGCGCTTGGAGCGGGTGGCGCATACCTGGTGACAGGTGGCGGTACGGCAGCGGCTCCTGAAGTCTTCGCAGCTCCCGAAACCGCGCTCGTGGAATCAATGCCGACCGCGGGTGCCGGCGTGGCAATCCCCGCGCGCGAAGTGGACCCGATCGCATCGCCGACTCCGGCTCCTCGAGCCTCACGACCGGCGGTTGGGCAGCCGCTTCGAACGGCAAGTGCGCCGCCAACTGCGACGCCAGGTGCACCAGCGCAACCAAGCGTTGTTCAACCCGTGGAAGCACCCGCGTTAGCGGCTCCGGCGCTCGAGCCAGGCAGCGCGCCAGAACCGGAGCCGCTCGCGGAAGCGGAGCCTCCGGCCGCGCAGTTCGAAGAGCTCGTCATCTCAGCCGAATCGGTGATCGGCCTCCAGATCGATACCTCGACGACCAGCGATCGCGCCGAGCTCGAGGACCCGGTGATTGCCCACGTGACACGTGACGTTCGAGTCGCCGGGAAGGTCGCGATTCCGGCTGGCTCGAAAGCGCACGGTGAAGTCACGCTTGTTGAACGCGGGGGCCGCCTGCGCGACCGCGCCCGCCTTGGGGTTCGCTTCACGTCGATCGTGCTGCCGGACGGAAACCGCGTCCGACTCGCCTCGGAGCCGATCTTCCGCGAGGGCGACTCGCCCACGCGTGAGAGCGCGGCCAAGATTGGCGGCGGCGCGATTGGCGGCGCCATCATCGGCGGCATTCTCGGCGGCGGAAAAGGCGCCGTCATCGGCAGCACGATAGGTGCTGGCGCCGGCGGCGCGGCGGTTCTCTCGGGCGGCCGCAATGCGGCCACGCTCCCCAGTGGCACGCCTGTCACCGTCCGGCTGACCGAGTCGGCCACAGTAACCATCGACCGGCAGTAGTTCCGCCACGCCTCGGCCTTCAGTGAGTCCTCGGTGACGGGTGTAAGATCCGGCCGAGGACTTATCACCATGATGATTCGCACCGCGCTTGCCGTTACGCTCGCCACTGCGCTGACGATGCCAGTCGTCGCGCAGGTCCAGAAGCAGGACATTGCTGGCATCCGGAACTACTCGCGAGTGGACGCGACCGTCGGCTGCGGAGGTGCCACGGATCCCAGTGCGATGGCGGCGCTGAAGAAGGAAGGCTTCGCGTCGGTCATCAATCTGCGGCTCCCGACCGAGGAAGGCGCGAATGTGGAAGCCGGCCGTGCTGCCGCCCAGGCTGCGGGTCTCAAGTACATTCATCTGCCCTTCAACGCCGCTGCTCCAGACCCCAAGGTCGTAGACAGCTTCCTGGCGGCTGTTGCCGATCGCTCGAATCAGCCGATCTATATCCACTGCGGGTCTGCGAGCCGGGTGGGCGGTGTGTGGATGATCAAGCGAGCGCTCCGCGACAACTGGCCAACCGACAAGGCGCTGGCGGAGGCGAAGTTGATCGGGCTCAACAACCCCGCGCTCGAAGCGTTCGCCACGAACTACATCAATACGCATAGGTGATTCCCGCCGGGATTCGGGGTTCGGGACTCGAGATTCGCAAAAGCACGAGTCACGGCTCTCCGGATCCCGCACAGCCCGGTTCTTTCGAATCCCGAGCCCCGAGTCCCGATTCAATGGACCCCGCCGACTTCAGGCGCCATGGCCACGCGCTCGTGGAGTGGATCGCGGACTACCTTGCCAACGCGGAACGTTATCCGGTGCTGCCAAAGGTGCAGCCAGGAGATGTCCGTCGGATGCTTCCCGCTGAAGCACCAGAGCGGGGCGAATCGTTCGAAAGCACGATCGCGGACTTCGAGCGGGTTCTCGTTCCCGCGTTGACCCACTGGAACCATCCCGGGTTCTTCGGCTACTTCGCCATCACCGCCAGCGGACCCGGAGTGCTCGCCGAATTTCTGTCGGCGGCCCTCAATCAGCAGGCGATGCTGTGGCGCACCTCGCCCGCGGCAACGGAGCTCGAAGAGGTGTCTCTCGGGTGGCTTCGCAGCCTCATGGGCCTGCCCGACAGCTTCGAGGGCGTCATCTACGACACGGCGTCGATATCGACGCTCCATGCCTTAGCTGCCGCACGCGAGCAGGCCATCCCTCGAGTACGCGAGCTCGGCATGGCGGGACGATCAGACGTGGGACCCATGCGCGTGTATTGCTCCGAACACGCGCATTCGTCGGTGGACAAAGCCGTGCTCCTGCTCGGGCTCGGTCATCGCGGTCTCCGCAAGATTCCCGTGGACGATGAGTTCAGGATGCAGCCGTCTGCCCTCGCGGACGCCATTCGTGAAGATCGCGAGGCCGGGATTACGCCGCTCGCCGTGGTTGCGACAGTCGGCACCACGTCCACCACGAGCCTGGATCCAGTGCGTCCGATCTCGGACATCTGTCAGCGCGAAGGGCTCTGGCTGCACGTGGACGCAGCCTACGCCGGCGTCACGGCCATCATCCCCGAGTACCGAGGACGGTTCGATGGCTGGCAAGACGCCGACTCCATCGTCGTCAACCCGCACAAGTGGCTGTTCACGCCGTTCGATCTCAGCGCGTTCTATTGCCGCCGTATGGACATCGTTCGGCGGACGTTCTCGCTGGTGCCCGACTACCTTGTGTCGGCGGAGGGCTCACGCGGCGTTCACAATCTGATGGACACCGGCGTTCAGCTCGGGCGACGGTTCAGATCGCTCAAGCTCTGGATGGTATTGCGTCACTTCGGAGCGGACGGCATCCGCACCGCGATCGCGGAGCACATCCGGCTTGCGCAGCTCTTCAGCAGCTGGGTTGACGCCGACCCGGACTTCGAGCGGCTTGCCCCCGTCCCCTTCAGCGTCGTCTGCTTCCGCGCAAAGCCGCGATCGGGTGTTCCCGAGGCCGAGCTCGACGCGTTCAATGAACGTCTCCTCGAAGCGGTGAACGGAACGGGCGAGGTGTTTCTCTCGCACACGCGACTCAACGGGATGTTTGTGCTACGCCTCGCGGTCGGACATCTGAGGACGACGGAACAGCACGTGGCAAGGGCGTGGGGGCTGCTGCGACAAGACATCACCTCGCACTAGAACCGTCGCACCACCGCACCGCCGCACTATCGCACCTCCCCGCCTTTGAGCCTCCAGATCTCTTTCCAGACGTCGCCGTCAGCTGTAAGCGCAACGCATCCATGAGCTGGAAAATCCGGTGCAGCGCTCTCGTTGTGCTCCCCGCGAAGTAACGAAAGCAGCCCTGGCAGATGCGGCATGTGGCCAACGACGAGAATCGACCGAGTATCGCCAAGCAATCGATCGCGCATCCAGCGGGGAGGGTCTCCAGGCTGGAGTCCATGAACGGCCTCGAAGCCCGCGAGCGGATTGCACGCCCGCCAGAAGAGCTGGGCGGTCTGCTTCGCCCGGATCTTGCCGCTGTGCCAAATGACCTCCGGTTTGATTCCCCGCGCGGCGGCCGCCTCGGCGAGCGCGGTTGATGCGGCAAGCCCCGCTGACGACAGCGGGCGCATGGGATCGACATCCGGACCGACCGCGTCACCGTGATGAACGAGCAGCAGCATGGCAGGTCAGACGAGCGAGGGAAGTCCCGCGCGGTCTGTTGACCGCGCAGGTTCCTCGAGGTGTCTCAATTGTCCTGAAACGACTAGCGGAGTGCTTTCTTGAGCGCCTCGACCTTGTCGATGGCTTCCCACGTCAGGTCCTTGTCGCTCTTGCCGAAGTGCCCGTAGTTCGTGGTCTTGCCGTAGATCGGACGACGGAGGTTGAGCTGGTCGATGATGTCGGACGGCTGGAAGCTGAACACCCGGTTGACGGCACGCACGATCTTCTCGTTATCGACGGCGTTGGTCCCGAACGTCTCGACGTGCACGCTCACAGGATCAGGATGCCCGATGGCGTAAGCGAACTGGAGCTCGCAGCGCGCCGCGAAATCCGCCGCGACGATGTTCTTGGCAACCCAGCGGGCCATGTAGGCCGCGCTGCGGTCCACCTTCGTTGGATCCTTGCCCGAGAACGCGCCGCCGCCATGACGGCCCATGCCGCCGTAACTGTCCACGATGATCTTTCGTCCGGTCAGGCCCGTGTCACCCTGTGGCCCGCCGACAACGAAACGTCCCGTCGGATTGATCAGGAACTCGGTCTGCGGTGTCAGCAGTCCCTTGGGCAGGACTTTCCGAATGACCTTTTCGATGCAGAAACTCTCAATCTCGGCGTGTTCCACGTCCGCGGCATGCTGCGTGGAGATCACGACGTTCGAGATGGCGACAGGCTTGTCGTTCTCGTACACGACGGACACCTGCGACTTGGCGTCGGGCCGCAGCCAGGCCGGCCCGTTTCCCTTACGGACTCGCGTCAGCTCGCGGCCGAGGCGATGGGCGAACATGATCGGCGCGGGCATGAGCTCGGGTGTCTCGTTGCAGGCGTAGCCGAACATCAGACCCTGATCGCCGGCGCCCTGCTTCGCGGTCTTCTTGCCCTTGGCCTTCCGGGCATCCACACCCTGCGCGATGTCGGGAGACTGCTGCGTCACGAGGACGTTGACGAACACTTTGTCCGCATGAAACACGTCGTCGTCGTTGACGTAGCCGATCTCGCGGATCGACTTGCGCGCAATCGCCACAAAGTCGAGTTTCGCCTTCGTGGTGATCTCACCACCGATGATCGCGACGTTGGACTTGACGTAGGTTTCGCAGGCGACGCGGCTCATCTTGTCCTGCGCGAGGCAGGCATCGAGCACGGCGTCAGAAATGGTATCGGCGACCTTGTCCGGATGGCCTTCGCCGACGGACTCGGAGGAGAAAATGTAACGGTTGCTCATGCGTTTTTCTGCTCGTTCTGGGTTAGCGCGCGCGGTTGTTCATATTAGCGCATCACTTGCAGAGACGCGCCTTGTACGTCCGTGAGATGTCGTGAGAGATTCCCGGGTCGCTAGAAGACTTCGTACCATCGGCGCGGGCGGGAGTTCACGGCGCCCTGGACCTGTGCCACCTGAGCCGCCACCTGCTGCGCGTTCGGCTCGCTGACGCCAATCGATGTCAGCAGCAATTGCACATCGTTCCGCAGGTTCTCCACCTGTCGCTCGCTCAGCTCCCTCGCGGCCACCGAGACCCAGAGGCTTTGAGCCAGGCGCTGCGCGGATCGCTCTGACAGGTCTACCCCGCTCACGGCGCTGGCCGTCAGCCGTGAAAGCTCGTCAACGGCCGGCACTTCGGTTGGCCGGCGGGCGTACTTGCCCAGGTCGCTCGTGAGGTCGCGCAAGGCTTCCGGATCACTCGATCCGGCGGCGTTCTGCAGGTCTTTCGCGACATCGCCAAGCTCCGCTTGCACGTCTGCGTCCGGCTCCGGCATCGGGCCATCCGCCTGTCGGCACGCGCCAAAGGTGAGGCTGGCGAGCACGAGCACAACGAACCTGAGGGGTGATCTCATGACGATGAGGGTTGCCCACCGCCGCAGCCGCTGTCAAGGTGGAGCCCGTTGTCAGCGCGGCAGCGCGCGGATCGTCGTCGCCTTGACCATCGCCCATGCGCGGTCGCCAGGTTTCAGCGCGAGCCGGCGCCACGTGTCGCGCGTCACGAGGGCGGACAACCGGAACCCACAGTCGAGGCCCACGCGAACAAACGGTCCTTCTATGTTTGCCGATCGCACCACGGCAGGCCATCGGTTGCTTGCGCTGACATCAGCCGCATCGTGCAGCGCGATCGTCACGTCCTCCGCGCGAATGCAGAGCGCCGTTTCATGACCCGCTTCGGCTGGCGCGCCTGCAGTGATCTCCTGACCGCCCACGACCACACGGGCGAGGCCATTCTCGACCGAGGCGATGCGTCCTACCAGAACCGTGTCCACGCCGACCAGCTTTGCGGCCGCAGGTGTCGCCGGAGCCTCGAACACCTGAAGCGTCGTGCCCTGCTGGATGATTCGCCCTTCGTCCAGCAGCACAGTGACGTCCGCCAGCGTGAGCGCATCCGCCCGATCGTGGCTGACGATGTACGCCGGAATGCGGAGCGAGTGGATCAGGGTATGGAGCTCGTCGCGAACTTCGTCGCCTGTCGCACGATCGAGCGCGGAGAGAGGCTCGTCGAGAAGCAGGAGCTTCGGGCGCCGGAAGACCGCGCGCGCGAGTGCTACACGCTGTTGCTGACCACCTGAAAGCTCACGTGGAAACCGAGTCTCCAGTCCTCGCAGTCTGAATACCTCGAGTAACTCGGCAACACGCCGTGTCGAGTCGATTCGCGGCAGGCCATGCGCGGCAAACGCCAGATTACGTTCGACCGTCAGGTGCGGAAAGAGCGCGTAGTCCTGAAAGAGCACTCCGACGTCACGGAGGTCGGGCGACAGATTGACGCCGCTGTGGGCGTCGAACCAGACGACGTCACCGAATCGAATGTGACCTCGCTGCGGCCGCTCGAGCCCCGCGAGGCAGCGCAGCACAGTCGTCTTCCCCGATCCCGACGATCCCAGAAGTACCGTGACCCGGGATTCATCGATCGGGTGTTGCCAGCGGCACTCGACACCCGGGCCGTTGGGATAGCGGAAAGCGATATCTACGTCCAGCACTAGAGGGGAAGGCCCTTGCGCTGAAGTGAGTAAGTGAAGGCCAGGACTGCGACGGCAAACATGAGGAGCACGGCTGACGCTTCGTTTGCCCCGGCATAGTCGAGCGCCTGGACGTCGTCGTAAATCGACAGCGCGATTGTACGGCTGACGCCGGGGATGTTTCCTCCGACCATCAACACCACGCCGAACTCACCGACCGTGTGGGCAAAGGCCAGAACCAGACCTGTCAGAACAGCCGGCCACGAGAGCGGGAGCACGACGGCGGTGAAGGTGCGAGGTGCGGATGCCCCGAGGCACCGTGCGGCCTCAATGAGCCGCCGGTCAACGGCGGCGAACCCGGATGTGAACGGACGAACCGCGAAGGGCAGGTTGTAGAGCACTGATGCGAGCAGCACACCTGAGAAGGAGAACGGGATGGTGCTGTCGAAGAGTCGGGCCCACAGGCGTCCGACGAAGGTTTCGGGACCCGTGGCCATCAGAAAGTAGAACCCGAGCACGGTGGGCGGAAGAAGAAGTGGGACCGCAACCGCTGCGTCTACGATCGGCCGCCACGCCCGTCTGGTCGTGGCCAGCCAGTACGCCAGCGGGAGTCCGATCACGGCCAGCGTCAGCGTGGTAAGGGCTGCGAGCTTCAGCGTGAGTCCTACAGCACCCCAATCCATCGTTTCAGTTTTCGGGAAGCGCGAATCCGTACGAGGTGAGGAGCGTGCGGCCTGTGTCGCTCAGCAGGTAGTCGCGGACGCGGGCGGCCGCGTCGCGTGAAACCGCCCACGGCAGAATCAGTCCGCCTTGTTGCAAAGGCATGTACGCGTCCTCAGGGACATCCCAGAAGCGGCCTGCGCTGCGCATGACCGGGGCGAGGGCAAGCGACTTGGCGATGATACCGACGTCCGCGGCTCCGCTGTCTACAAACTGTGCGGCCTGAGCGACGTTTTCACCGAGCACAATACGCCCGCCCTCGTCCTGCCACAGGCCGGCGCCTCGTAAGGCCTGCTCGGCAGCTCTCCCGTATGGCGCATGTCGAGGATTGGCAATGGCGATCCGTCGCGCACTTCGAAGCGCGGCCCAGCCTTCGCGCTCGACCTCAAGCTTCGACTGCTTCCGAACCCACACGACAAGCTTGCCGCGTGCATAGGTGAACAGATCGCGTTCGCTGCCGATGCCGCGCCTGACCAGGTCCCGGGGGTACTCGACGTCCGCCGAGAGGTAGATATCGAATGGCGCGCGCTGCTGAAGCTGCGCGTGCATGTTGCCCGACGAACCGTACGTCGGCTGTATTCGAATCGGAGGCTGCTGCCTGACAAGACGCGCCGCAATCTCGTCGAGCGCGAACTTCAGGTCGGCTGCAGCGGCGACTCTGACAACGTCCGCGCGCAGGGGGCCGGCGACCGGCGGCGTCTGTCGCTGCGTAGCAGCTGCCAATACACCGGTGGCGGCAAACAGAAGAGCCACCGCGAGACGGAGAATCGGCCGGCGGGTCATATGTCTAACTTAGTATGATTTCGGTCGATATGTGAGTCGAATTCAGACCATTGCTGTGACACCCTCTTCTACGACACCTTCTTCCGAACAGCCGTTGAATCTGCGATCGGAAACCGTGGCCGGCCTCACCGTTTGCGTCGTTCCGGCCTTTTTTGGTACTCTGCTGGCTCACATGTTCAGCGGCCTTCACCACGCGCACCATCGCCACCATGGCCATACGGCCGTCCGGCAGGACTGCGCGCGCTGAGGGGAACGACGAGCAAGCACCCTACACCAGCTGAAACGCATGCAGCCCCGCCGGACCAGTGGCGGGGTTTTTTGTTGTACGGACACTGACAACTGGAACGCGAGCTATGGACTTTTCAAAACTTGACGGACTGATTCCCGCGGTGGTGCAGGACCACGTCAGCGGCGAAGTGCTGATGGTGGGTTTCATGAACGCCGAAGCCTGGGACATCACGCGCCGGACGGGGTACGTGACCTTCTACAGCCGCACGCGCAACAAGCTCTGGACGAAGGGTGAAACATCGGGCAACCGGCTGGCTGTCCGCGACATCCTCATCGATTGTGACGATGACACGGTGCTGGTGAAGGCGGAACGGCAGGGCGACGGCAACGTGTGCCACACCGGTGAACGTACCTGCTTCTTTCAACGCGCGGAGGGCGTGACGATCCCATGAAGCTCAAACTCGGAATCCCCAAGGGGTCGCTGCAGGATTCAACGATCCAGCTGTTCGCCCGCGCCGGCTTCAACATCTACGTCAACTCGCGGTCCTACTTCCCCACCATCGACGACCCCGAAGTCGAATGCATGCTGATTCGCGCGCAGGAAATGGCGCGTTACGTCTCGGACGGTGTGCTCGACGCGGGCCTCACAGGCCAGGACTGGATCGAAGAGAACAGGTTGGCTGGAGCCGGGAAGCACACTATCACCAGCCTGGCCGATCTGGTCTATTCCAAGCAGAGCTTCGGCAAGGTGAAGTGGGTGCTTGCCGCACCCGAGAACTCGCGCTTCAAGTCTGCAAAGGATTTCGACGGCGGCACCATCGCCACAGAACTGGTACGCGTGACGAAAGCGTACTTCGATCGACTTGGCGTCAACGTCAACGTCGAGTTCTCCTGGGGTGCAACCGAGGTCAAGCCTCCGGTGCTGGCCGACGGCATCGTCGAAGCCACCGAGACTGGATCGACGCTTCGGGCGAACCGCCTCGCCATCCTCGACACCATCATGGAGTCGAACACGCAGCTCATCGCCAACGACGTCGCGATGGCAGACGCGTGGAAGCGCGACAAGCTCAACAACATCGCACTGCTTCTGAGTGCGGCGATCGCGGCGCAGGGGCGCGTGGGACTGATGCTCAACGTCCGACGGACGGACCTGGACAAGATTCTCGGGCTGCTGCCGGCGTTGCAGAAGCCGACGATCTCGTCGCTGAGCGATGCGGACTGGGTGGCCGTCAATACCATCATTGAGGAGCGCTCGGTGCGCGATCTGATCCCCAAGATGAAGGCGGCGGGCGGACAGGGCATCGTTGAGTATCCGCTCAACAAGATCGTGCTGTAGCGAGAAGAGACGCGGTCAGAGGTGCGAGGGTGCGGCGTGCGAGGGTGCGACGGTGCCAGGTGCGAGAGTGCGACGTGCGAGGGTGCGAAGTGCGAAGGATGAACGCTCGTGTTGAAGATCGTTGAGTCGAGCAATACGCGCGGGGTGCGAGCGTTGCTGGTTGCCGAACGCTCGCGGGACTCCGCCACGGAGCAGCAGGTCGCTGCGATCGTGGCGGGGGTTCGCCGCGGCGGCGACCGTGCGCTGCTGAAGTACGCGAAGCAGTTCGATCGACTGGAAGGCGCCATCGAAGTCAGCCCGGAGGAGATGCGGGCCGCTGCGGCCACTGTCCCACGAGCCGTACGCCTTGCTATTCGAACCGCGGCACGGAACATCCGCCTCGTGGCCAGGCGTCAGGTGCCTCGCGGATGGCGCGCGCGCGTGGCACCTGGTGTCACCGTCCAGCAGCGTGTGATTCCTCTCGACCGCGTCGGCTGCTACGTGCCCGGTGGACGCTACCCGCTCCCTTCGTCCCTACTCATGACCGCGATCCCCGCCAGGGCTGCAGGTGTGCGCGAGGTGATCGTCGTCTGCCCGCGACCCGACCCGGTGGTCATGGCAGCCGCGATCGAGGCAGGCACCTCACGGCTCTTCCGCCTTGGAGGCGCCCATGCCATTGCGGCGCTGGCGTACGGCACCCGTACCGTTCCACGCGTGGACAAGATCGTCGGACCCGGCAACCGCTACGTCGCGGCCGCAAAGGCGCTCGTCGCGGCTGACTGCGGCACGGACTTCTACGCAGGACCCAGCGAGATCGTCATCGTGTCGTCGAAAGGCCCCGCGTCCTGGATTGCCGCTGACCTGATCGCCCAGGCGGAGCACGACCCGGATGCCCGCGCGGTGCTGATCACGCCGAGCCGTGCTCTGGCGGCGAACGTCGCAAGGGAAGTTGAGGCGCGCACCCCAGCGGAAGGCCCAGCCAGACAGTCGCTTCGCGCGCACGGGGGCATCATCGTGACGAAGACGGCAGCCGAAGCGATGGACCTCGCCAATCAGGCAGCGCCGGAACACCTCGTCGTAGACGACGAGAAGCAGGCTGCGCAGGTGAGATGCGCGGGATCGCTGTTCGTGGGACCGTGGTCCGCGCAGGTGGGTGGAGACTACGCGTTCGGATCGAATCACGTGCTGCCGACGTCCGGCGCCGCGCGGGCACGTGGCGGGCTCTCCGCGGCAGATTTCGTTCGTCAGATCACGGTCCAGCGCGTCACGCGGCAAGGACTCGCGCGCATCGGCGGAACGGTGAGGACGCTCGCAACGGCGGAGGGCCTGAACGCGCACGCCGACTCCATCGCGATCAGGGTGACGTAATGGTGCTACAGGGATATCCGAGCCCGGGCGAAGGGCTGCGGCTGCACTTGAACGAGAACACTGGAGGGTGTTCGGCCCGCGTGCTCGACGCCATCCGGCACGCCCGTCCGAACGACGTGTCCGCCTACCCGCAGTACCGCGAGGTCGTCGATGCGACGGCGCGGTATTTTGGCGTCGATCCGGATTGGGTGCTCCTGACCAACGGCCTGGATGAAGGCATCCTGATGGCCGCGGTCGCACACATCGCAAAGGCGCGCGTGCACGATGCGGAGACGATCATTCCGCAACCCGCGTTCGACCCGTATCCCAACTCCACGGCGGCCGTCGGCGCAAAGGCGGTCTGGGTCCCGCCAGGACCCGACTACGCTTTTCCAACGCAGGCGGTCATCGATGCGGTGACTCCACGAACGCGGCTGATCTTTCTCAACACGCCGAACAATCCGTCAGGACAGCTCATCGATCCGGACGATCTGGCCCGCATCAGCGACGCCGCGCCACACGCGGTCGTGCTCATCGACGAGGCGTACATCGAATTCGGTGGCACGACATTCCTGCCGCGCCTGCACCGTCACCCGAACGTACTGCTGGGGCGGACGTTTTCGAAAGCGTACGGACTGGCCGGCCTGCGCGTCGGCGTGGTCATCGGCCAGGCCCAGGCACTCGATCCTGTCCGCTCCGTCACACTTCCCTTCAACATCAACGGGATCGCGATGACCGCCGTCCAGGCAGCGCTTGCGGACACACAGTTCCTTCCGCGCTATGCCGCCCAGGTGGAGGAGTCCCGCAAGCTCGTCTATGCCGCGTGTGAGCGTCTCGGACTCAAATACTGGCCAAGTGCGGCCAACTATGTGATGGTCCAGGTCGGAGACACCGCGCCGTTCGTCTCGGCGATGGCTGCCAGACAGATTCACGTCCGCGATCGATCGAAGGATCCGACCACGCCGGGCTGCATCCGTATGACCGCGGGCATCCTGTCTCACACGATCAGGGCGATTGAGGCTCTCGACAGCGTCATGGCCAAGAGGCAGGCATGAGTAAAGCGCGCGCAGCGTCGTTCAATCGCCAGACAACGGAGACACAGATTCGCGGACGTCTGGTCATCGATGGCCAGGGCCGCTACGACGTGCGGACGGGCATCCGCTTCTTCGATCACATGCTCGAACTCTTCACGCGGCACGGTGGCTTCGATCTCACCCTGCGCGCGGATGGCGATCTGGACGTCGATCAGCACCACACGGTCGAGGACGTCGGCATCGTGCTCGGCGAAGCTGTCTTGAGCGCGCTTGGCGATCGCAAGGGCATCAACCGCGCGGGCTACTTCGTAATGCCGATGGACGAAACCCTCGCCGTCGCCGCGGTCGATCTGAGCGGCCGCCCCCACTCGGTGGTTGATCTGAAGCTGAAGGTCCGCAACGTCGGCGACCTGCAAAGCGAGCTCGTCCACGATTTCTTCGACGGCTTCGCGGCGGCGGCGCGCGCCAACGTTCACGCGAAAGTCCTGTACGGCCGGTCCAGCCATCATCACGTCGAGGCCGTGTTCAAGGCCTTCGCTCGCGCCCTGCGCGTCGCCTGCGCCAAAGACAAGCGGCTCGCGAAGATGCTGCCGAGCACGAAAGGCCTGCTGTGATCGCGCTCATCGACTACGGCGCCGGCAATCTGACCTCGGTCAAGAAAGCCCTGACGTCGCTCGGTGCCGATTTCGTCGTGCCCTCCTCCCCCGAGGAGTGCGGGCGCGCGTCAGGTCTCATCGTGCCCGGCGTCGGGCACTTCTCTGCCACCACCGCGCTCGACGCTCCATGGCGCGACGCGATCGGTTCAGCCGTCGCAGCAGGCACTCCGCTCCTCGGCATCTGCGTCGGCATGCAATGGCTGTTCGAAGGGAGCGAAGAAGCTCCAGAGGTCCCGGGGCTCGGGTTGCTCACAGGAAAGTGCCGGCTGCTGCAAGGCGATGCTGAGAGGCGACTGAAGATCCCGCATGTCGGCTGGAACGCCCTGGAGCTCCCGCGAGCGTCCCGCCTACTCGCCGGACTGGCGTCGGGCGCGTACGTCTATTTCACTCACTCCTTCGCGGCTCCGGTGACCAGCGACTGCGTGGCCTCGACCACACACGCAGATGCATTTGCCGCCGCGGTCGAGCGCGAGAAGGTCTTCGGCGTCCAGTTCCACCCGGAAAAGTCCGGGGACGCCGGCCTGCAGATCCTTCGGAACTATCTCCATCTCTGCGGCTGACGCACCACCATGCTCACGAAACGCATCATCGCCTGCATGGACGTGCGAGACGGCCAGGTCGTCAAAGGCGTCCAGTTCCAGCAGCTTCGACACGCGGGTGACCCGGCCGAGCTCGCCCGGCGCTACAACATCGAGGGCATCGACGAAGTGGTGGTGCTCGACATCACCGCCACGCTCGAGACGCGTCGTGCTCTGGCTCGCACGATCAACGCCGTCGCGCACGAAATCTTCCTGCCACTCACCGTCGGCGGCGGAATCCGGTCCGAAGACGATGCGGCGGCGGCCGTCAACGCGGGGGCGGACAAGGTGAGCCTGAACACGGCGGCCCTTCGTAATCCCGATCTCATCTCCGCGCTGGCGCGCCGGTATGGCAGTCAGGCGGTCATCGTCGCGATCGACGCCAAGCGCCAGGGCGATCGCTTCGCGGTGTACGTCCGAAGCGGCACGTCCGACGCCGCGCGCGACGCGGTCGAGTGGGCGCGCGAAGCCGAAGCACGCGGTGCGGGCGAAATTCTGCTGACCTCCATGGACCGCGACGGTACGCGCTCGGGCTTCGACTGCGAGATGACTGCCGCGGTCTCTGACGCCGTCAACATTCCTGTCATCGCTTCAGGTGGCGCCGGCGGACTCGACCACTTCGCCGACGTGTTCACCCGCGGCCACGCCGACGCAGCCCTCGCGGCGTCGATCTTCCACTACGACGACACGGGCGTTGCCGACGTGAAGCGTTATCTCCACGATCACGGCATTCCGGTTCGACTCTGATGCTGATTCCCTCGATCGATCTCCAGGGCGGCCACGTCGTCCAGCTCGTCCAGGGCGAAAAGCTGGCGATTGAAGCGCCAGACCCGGAACCCTGGATTCTCAAGTTCTCCAGGTTCCCACGCGTTCAGTTGATCGATCTCGACGCAGCCAAAGGCCAGGGTGACAACGCCGGCCTTGTTACGTCGATCTGCGGACGGCTGCCCTGCCGCGTCGGCGGGGGCATACGCAGCATCGAGCGTGCGCAGACGGTGCTGAGCGGCGGCGCTCACGCCGTCATCGTGAGCTCGTCGCTCTTTCGAAACGGCGCCGTCGATCTCGGGTTTGCCCGAGAGCTTGCCGACGCCGTTGGCCCCGAACGTGTCATTGCCGCTGTGGACAGCCGCGGCGGCAGGGTGGCGATCCACGGATGGAAGACGGTTCTTCCGATCACGGCTGTTGATGCCGTGAAGGCACTGGAACCCTATTGCGGTGAATTCCTGTACACCCACGTCGATACAGAGGGACTCATGGGCGGGACGGACATGGACGCGATCATGGCTGTTCGACGCGCCACCGCCCGTCGCGTCACCGCCGCCGGAGGGATCACCACGCGCGAAGAGATCGACCGCCTCCACGAGGCATCCGTGGACGCGGTGGTCGGCATGGCGATTTATACCGGGCAGCTGGCCATCTAGCTGGTAGCCGGTGGCTGGCAGCTACTGGCTACGAGCTACTAGCCACTAGCCAGTAGCTGTGTTACGGTAGGCATCGTATCGATTACGTTCTTCTACGTAATGACTACGACACTCAACGTAACACCGTGAACAACCCCTTCATCTACGGAGAGATTGCGCCCGGGGAGGCCTTCGCCGACCGCGAGGCCGAGCTGGACCGCCTGGTCACGGACCTGTCGGGTGCCCAGAAGGTCTTCCTCATCTCGCCCAGGCGCTACGGCAAATCGTCGCTCGTCCACCGCGCGCTCGCGATTCTTGCGCGCCAGGGGGGCCTGACGGTCAACCTGACGGTGAGCAGCTACAGCTCCTACGTCTCCTTCCTCGAAGGGTACGCCCGGGCACTGGCCACGGTCGAAACGAAGTGGCAGCGTGCCCGCACGTGGCTGTCCGAGGTGATCACGACGACGAGGCCGGAGCTTCGCTTCGAGACGTCAGATCCCAGCCAGGGTCACTTCTCCGTCGCGTTCCCGGCGGTGCGGACGGAGCGCGACATCAATCGGCTCGCCAACGAAATTTTTGCGCTGCCAGGCCGCCTGGCCGCCGAGCGCAAGCGGACGGTGATCGTCTCGCTCGACGAGTTTCAGGCGATCGAAGGCTTCAACGGCGGGTCAGTCGAGCATGCCCTGCGCGCGGCTGCCCAGCAGCAGCGCCAGGTCGGCTATGTGTTCGCGGGCTCCGAACCGAGCCTCATGGAGAAGATGATCGGGCCCCGGCGTCCCTTCTACAAGGCCGGCCCCGTCATCAGGCTCGAACGCATCCCGGCGCCGCTCTTTGCCGATTTTCTCGAAACGCGGTTCGCCGCCAGCGGTATCCGCGCCGAACCCGGCCTCGGAGCGGCCATCGTCGATCTGGCCGGAAACCTTCCCTATGACGTGCAGAGACTGGCGCACGAAACATGGGACGACGTGCGCGCAGCTGGTGGTCGGAAGGCAGGTCTTGAAAGCCTGCACGCGACACTGACACGTCTACTGACCGAGCAGGAGACGCTATTCGATGTCATCTGGCAGAGGCTGACGATGGCCCAGCGAGCGGTGTTACGGGCGGTCGTGTTGCAGAACGGACGGGAACTGCTGTCTGCTGATGTGCGCGCGCGGTATCGCCTTGGCGGGCCCTCGAGCATCCAGGGCTCACTGGCGGCACTTGTGAAGCAAGACCTGCTGATGAAGGATGGACCGCGATACGTGGTGATGGATTCCCTCTTCCGCGAGTGGGTCGCGCGGAGGACGTTTTGAAATCTTCGTTCCTCATGCGGCTGGGGCTCGATCGGCCCGAGTTGCGCGCGTGGGCGATGTACGACTGGGCGAACTCCGCATTCCAATCGACGATCATCACCGCGGTCTTCCCTGACTTCTTTGCGTCAGTCGCCGCCGCGGATCTGGCGCCGGCGATCGCCACCCAACGCTATGCCTGGGCGACGACGATCGCCGTCGCGATCATCGCGATTATCGGTCCGGTACTGGGCGCGATTGCCGATGCACGGGCCATGAAGAAGCGCATGCTGGCGGCCTTCATGGCTGTCGGGGTGATCTCGACGCTGATGATGGCGACAATCGGGCAAGGCGAGTGGATGTACGCCGCAGCGATCTTCATCGTCGCAAACATTGCCATTGCCGGGAGCCTTGTTTTCTACGACTCGCTGCTGCCGCATATCGCGGCGCCCGAAGAGGTGGATCGCGTATCGACGTCCGGTTACGCCATCGGCTACCTCGGCGGCGGGATCGTCCTCATCGTCAACCTGTTGTGGATCCTGATGCCCGCGACGTTCGGAATCCCGAGCACTGTCGCAGCCATCAAGCTGTCATTCGTGAGCGTGGCGATTTGGTGGTTCGTGTTCTCGCTGCCACTGCTCAGGCGTGTGCCGGAGCCGGCCGCGCTGCCTGGGGCGGATGGCCGTTCGGCGAACCCCACGATCGGCGCCGCATTTGGTCAGGTTCTCAGGACGTTCCACGAGATGCGCGGCTATCGGCAGGCGTTTCTGATGCTGGTGGCCTTCCTGCTCTACAACGACGGCATCCAGACGATCATCCGGATGGCCACCATCTACGGCGCCGAGATCGGCATCGATCGTGACGCGCGCATTGCGGCGTTCGTCCTCGTGCAGTTCGTCGGCGTACCGTTCTCATTCCTGTTCGGCGCGCTCGCGCATCGAATTGGTGCCAAGACCGCCATCTTCGTCGCGCTCACGGTGTATGTCGGGATCAGCGTGCTCGGCTACTTCATGACGCAAGCGTGGCACTTCTTCGTGCTCGCCTTCCTCGTGGCCACGGTTCAGGGCGGCAGCCAGGCCCTCAGCCGGTCGCTCTTTGCCCGAATGATTCCCAAGCACAAGTCGTCGCAGTACTTCGGATTCTTCTCCGTCTTCGAGAAATTCGCCGGCATTGCGGGACCGGCTCTCTTCGCGTTGTCTGTTTCGCTCTTCGGGTCCAGCCGCGCGGCAGTTCTGTCGGTCATTCTTTTCTTCGTGGCCGGCGGATTGGTCCTGACCCGTGTGAACGTGGCGGAGGGTGAAGCCCAGGTCGCCCGGTACTCATAAAATTGACTCTGTGAGTTCCGTCGTCTCCATTGGCGTACTGGCGCTGATGCTCGCGGTTCAAACCGTCGAGACACGAGCGTGCCAGCCGGAGACGCCAACCCCACCCGCACAGACATCTCCAGGCGCGACCCGTTTCACCACTGCAGACGGCGTTCGTTTTACGACGCAGACCGTCGTGGCGAACCTCGACATTCCATGGTCAATGGCCTTTGCGCCCGACGGGCGGCTCTTCGTCACCGAACGTCCCGGGCGTGTGCGAATCATCGACGTCGCAACAGGCCGAACGGAGCTGGCGCTCACACTCGATGACGTGTTCACGCAGGGCGAAGCCGGATTGCTCGGACTTGCGCTGGATCCTCAGTTTGCCCAGACCAGGCTCGCCTACGTCTATTACTCCGCGAGAGTTGGCAACGGTGCGGTCAATCGTGTCGTTCGCTTCCGCGAGGTGGACTCCCGCCTCGCCGAGGCGGCGGTATTGCTGGACAACATCCCCGCGGCGAGCATTCACGACGGCGGTCGCATCCGATTCGGGCCAGACGGATTCCTCTACATCACCGCCGGGGATGCTGCCGTCGCAAGCCGCGCTCAGGATCTGGGGACCACAGCCGGCAAGATTCTGCGCATCGCGCGTGACGGCTCCTCGCCGCGCGACAACCCATTCGGATCTCCGCTGTACTCGTACGGCCATCGCAATCCCCAGGGCCTCGACTGGCATCCGACGACCGGCGATCTCTGGGCGTCCGAGCATGGCAACACGGGCAATGACGAAATCAACGTGATCGATGCAGGCGTGAACTACGGCTGGCCTCAGATTGAGGCGGGCGCCTCGATGCCGGGGATGCGGATGCCCGTTACGTTCTACAACCCTGCGATCGCTCCATCAGGTGCGTCCTTCTATCGGGGCGATCGATTTCCCCGCTTCAGCGGAAATCTGTTCGTCGGCACGCTGCGCGGTACGCACCTGCTGCGCCTCGTGGTTGACTCGACACCCCAACGCCGTCTCCTGACGCAGGAACGGCTGCTCGAGGGCGTCTTCGGGCGCATTCGAGATGTCGTCAGCGGCCCCGACGGACTGCTCTACTTCTGCACCAACAACCGCGACGGCAGAGGAACCCCTGCCGCCACCGACGATCGAATCGTGCGGCTCGTCCCGGAGCCGTAACACATCCAGGCAACCGCATCATCTCGACACGACGAAACGGACATCCCAGTGACCACAGTTGGCCTGCTCCTGATCTCGAACATCTTCATGACCCTCGCGTGGTATGGCCATCTGAAGCTCAAATCGCAGCCGCTGCTGCTGATGATTCTGATGAGCTGGCTCATTGCGCTGCCGGAATATGCGTTTCAGGTTCCTGCGAACCGAATCGGATCGGCAACCTTCACCGTCACCCAGCTCAAGATCCTGCAGGAGTGCATCACGCTCGTGGTCTTCACCGGACTGGCCTTCCTGCTGTTTGGCGAGCGCCCATCCTGGAACACCGGGGTGTCCTATCTCTTTATTCTTGGAGCGGTGTACTTCGCCTTCCGCGGCTAGGTTTCAGCGATTGGCAGCTATGCCAATCGCTTCGTCGATCGCAGCGTCGCCAGCGCGAGAATCCCGAGCCCCCAGGCAAGCAGCGCCAACGCATCCGGCCAGAGCACCTCGAGCCCAATCCCCTTCAGGAAGATTCCTCTGAGGATGACGAGGAAGTAGCGGAGCGGCAGCAGGTATGTGAACGGCTGGATCACGTCCGGCATGTTCTCGATCGGAAAAATGAACCCCGAGAGAAAGATCATCGGCAGGAGAAAGAAGAACGACGTCGTCATCATCGCCTGTTGCTGCGTCTTCGAGACTGTCGAAACGAACAGACCGAGACCCAGTGTCGTGAGGAGATAGACGAGACACATCGCGAGGAGCAACAGGAAGCTCCCGCGCAGAGGAATCTCGAACCAGCCGACGGCAACGGCGACGACAAGCATCGCGTCCACCATACCGAGGATCGCGTAAGGGACGAGCTTTCCGACGATGAGCTCCCAGCGCGCGAGGGGTGTCACATTGAGCTGCTCGAGCGTCCCCAGTTCCTTCTCGCGAACGATCGCCATCGACGACAGGTTCGTCGTCACCACCAGCAGCACGAGCGCCAGAATCCCCGGGATCATGAACACCCCGCTCTCGAGGCTGGGATTGAACCAGACCCGGACGTCCGCGGCCACCATCGGCGCTGGTGAACCTCGCCCCTGGGCCACGCCGAGCTCGCGCGCGTACGCATTCGTGAGCGCGCCTGCGTAGCCAAGGGCGACGGTCGTCGAGTTGGCGTCAGTACCATCGGCGATAAGCTGAATCTCGGCTGGCTGACCGGTCCGGACGCGCTCTCCGTAACCTGCGGGCACAGACAGCGCCATCCAGGCATCGCCATGGTCCAGGTACGCGTCGATCCCCCTCAGCGACGACACCGAGTCCACGACGTGAAAAGTGTCAGACGCCTCGAATCGTTCGATGAGCTCTCGGCTCGGGGTCGAGCGGTCCTCATCCACGACCACGATTGGTACGTCGCGCACGTCGGTCGTCGTCGCGTACCCGAGCATCGTCAGCTGGACGATCGGCGCTATCACGACAATCCCGAACAGTCGAGGTTCCTGGCGGAGCTCGAGAAACTCCTTGCGGATCATGTGCAGCACGCGCCTCATCGGCCCAGACCCCATTCGCGCTTGAGCCGCAGTGATGCGAGCGACAGCACCACCGTGGCGTACACCACGAGCGCGGCGAGCTCGCGCCAGAACACCTCGATCCCCACGCCCTTCAACACAATCCCGCGAAGCGCGATCAGGAAGTACCGCGCTGGCACGGCATAGGTAATCGTTTGAAGCGCGGCAGGCATGCTGGAGATCGGAAAGATGAAGCCGGAGAGCATGAGCGTCGGCAGATACGACGTCAGGAGCGCGATCTGAAACGCCACCTGCTGGGTGTCGGCAATCGTGGACACGAGCACGCCGAACGCCAGAGCTCCGACAAGAAAGATGGAGACCGAGAGCAGCAGCATGAGCCACGATCCGCGCATCGGCAGGTCGAACAGCACCATCGACAGGCCGACGATGCCCATGGCCGAGATGAGGGAGACGAAGAAGTACGGCACCGTCTTGCCCACAACGTAGGAAAGCGGGCCGACCGGAGACATGCGCACCTGCTCCATCGTGCCAACTTCCTTCTCGCGCACGATCGACAACGCAGTCGACACGACCGCCGTCAGCATCGCGATATACGCAATCAGGCCAGGGACCAGGAAGAACGTGCTGCGGAGCTCCGGGTTGTACCAGACCCTGGTTTCAGCCGTGAGCAGCGGCGCTCCTGGCCTCGCGATGCCGACCTGCAGTTCGTATCGTGACGATATGGCGCCCACCAGACCGACAGCGTAGCCCATCACGGTCGTCGCCGTGTTTGCGTTGTCGCCGTTGATGATGAACTGCAGGCTCGTTCGCTCGCCGCGGGCTGCGTCCCGACCGAAGTCTGGGGGAATCACCAGCACCGCTCGCGCATCCCCCCGATTGAGCGCCGCAACGATGTCGCGCCCGCTGGGGACGTCGAGCACGAGGTCGAAGTAGCCGGACTGCACGAAAGCAGAGATGACACCGCGGCTCGCGCTGCTGCGATCGTTATCCTGTACACCCAGCGGCACGTTGCGGATGTCGAAGTTCAGTGCGTAGCCATACAGCAGCAGAAAGAAGGCAGGGACGAAGAGGAGGATCGCCAGCGTACGCCGGTCCCTGAGGACCTGCCGGATCTCTTTCAGGGCCACGGCCATCATCTTCACGACGCGCTCCGTTCGGCGATATCGAGAAACGCGTCCTCGAGCGAAGGCTCGACGACTCGACAGGTCGATGGCAGGCCGGCCTCGGTCAGGCGCGCGACGATGGCGTCGGGGCTCACGCCAGCTGATCGCATCACGGCATGCACAGCAGTCCCGAAGATGCTGGTCTTCTCGACCTCAGGCATCGCGTCGAGACGCTTCATCGTCTCCACGGGCCTGGGCGCGCGAACCTCCAGAATGGGACGTTCCCTGAAGACCTGTTTCAGCTCGGCGACCGTGCCGAGCGCCGCGAGCCGCCCGGCATGAATGATCGCGATGCGGTGACAGTGCTCGGCTTCGTCCAGATAGTGAGTGGTGACAAGGACTGTCGTGCCACTTTTCGCAAGGTCGTCGATCAGCCGCCAGAAGCTGCGACGCGACACCGGATCGACACCGCCCGTGGGTTCGTCCAGAAACACGATCGGCGGCTCATGCAGAATGGCGCAGCCGAGACCAAGACGCTGCTTCCAGCCACCCGAAAGCGAGCTCGTGAGCGTCTTCTCGCGCCCCTTGAGGCCCGCCATCTCCAGCACGGCGGCACGGCGCGCCGCGAACCGCTCACGGGGAATGCCGTAGATGCCTGCGAAGAATGCGATGTTCTGATCAACGGTCAGCTTCTCGTAGAGCGAGAAGCGCTGCGACATGTAACCGATGCGCTGCTTGACCGCCTCGGGATCGCGGCTCACGTCCACGCCGCCCACGCTGGCCGAGCCAGACGAAGGGCGCAGCAGACCACACAGCATCCTGATCGTCGTGGACTTGCCGGCGCCGTTACTGCCGAGAAACCCGAAGATCTCGCCCGGGTGAACTTCGAAGCTGACGTCGTTCACCGCGACGAATTCGCCGAAACGGCGGGTGAGGTGACGAACCTCGATCGGGTTCATCGCCCCAGAGCCCTGTTCAGTCTGGCCTCAGCAAGCCTGACTCCAGCCAGCGCGCGCGTACGGTCGAGCTCGGCCTGGAGCAGCGCCACATCGGCATCGAGCACCTCGGTCTGCGTGATGACGCCCGCGCGGTACCGTTCGACCACGACCCGTCTTGCTTCCGCAGCCGCACGCACGGCGTCGGCCGAAGCCGCGATAGCGGCGCGCCCGGAATCGATCTCGAGCACGCGCTGCCTCACTTCGAGCGCAACGACGGAGTCGAACTCAGCCAGACGCTGACGGGCAGCCACAACCACACTGGCCGCTTGGGCCGCGTCGGCCCGAACACGCCCACTGTCCCACAGAGCCCAGCTGGCCGTGACGCCCACGTCCCACGAGTCCTCCCATCGGTCGGCCCGTGGAAAGATCCGGGGGTTCGGCTTCGCGACGTCCACGCCACCCGCCAGCGAGATCATCGGATACCTCGCTCGCTCGGCTGCGTCCCGGAGCGAGTCGGCCGCGGTGATTCGCAGCTCGAGCGCCTGTCGTTCGTTTCGTTTCGCTCGAGCTTCCTCCACGAGAACCTGCTGCTCTGATAATGGCGTGGCCGCGGTGTCCAACTCCGCCATCGGCTCGATCGACTGGAGCAGATCGACGCCCATCAATCGCGCAAGTTCCGCGGACGAGGTGTCGCGCTGATTGCGTGTTTCGATGAGCAGCATCCGCTGCCGGGACTCTTGCGCTTCAGCAGACGCAACGTCGTTTGGCGGGACGAGACCCGCCGTCAAGCGTTCACGCGCATCCTTCAATTGCGACTGCGCACGCGCCAGCCCCTGTTCAAGAACTGTCGAGGCCGCGCGGGCGGTGACGAGCGCCCAGTAGGCGCGCGCCACTTCGAGACGGAGGTCGGCTTGTGCCGCAGCAACGTCCGCAGAAGCGGCAGACGCCTCGGCGCGAGCAGCGCGCTCCAGCGCGTCAGCCCTGCCGCCGTTGTAGATGGGCCACTGCGCATCCAGCCTGGTCCGATAGTTATCCGGTACGTCGGGATACAGAACGCGAGGCGCACCGGTGGCGCTTGGAACCACGAACTCCGTGACGTGATTCGTGCGGGTATACCCGCCGACAACTGCGACAATCGGGCGATCCGCGGCTTCACGAACGGCTATGGCATTCTCGGCAGTGGTCGCCCTCGCTCGTGCTTCGGCGAGACGATGGCTCGCGGCAAGCGCGCGGCTTTGCGCATCCTCCAGCGAGAGACGAAGCGATGCTGTGTCTTGAGCGGTCGCCAGCGACGGCCACGCCCACAGCAGGAGACCGATCAGACAGACGAGACGCGCGTGGTTGAGTCGTGCAGGCGCATTCATGATGCGAGTTCCTTTGCACTGAGGCGTGCGATGACGACATCCTCGAGCGACGAGGCGCCGGGCATTGCGTCGCGCAGCCGCGAGGGCTCGTCACAGGCGAGCAAATGCCCCTCGTGCATGAGTGCGACGCGGCTGCATCGCTCGGCCTCATCGAGGTAGGGCGTAGACATAACGATGGTGATCCCTCGGTCCAGGAACTCCGAGAGCAGCTTCCAGAACTCGCGGCGTGACACCGGGTCAACACCAGTGGTCGGCTCATCGAGCAAAATCAGCTCGGGCTCGTGCACGAGCGTGCATGCGAGCGCCAGTTTCTGTTTCATGCCACCTGACAACTTGTCGGCAAGCCGGCGGCGAAATGGTGTGAGCTGCGTCATGTCGAGCAACTGATCCCGACGCGACCGGTACTCGCGCACTCCGTGAATCTCGGCGAAGAATGCGATGTTCTCGTCGATCGTCAGGTCGCCGTAAAGACTGAATCGCTGCGAGAGGTAACCCACGCGTTCGGTGATCGCCCGGTGCTCTCGCATGGGATCGTGACCGAGCACACGCACGGTCCCGCTGTCCGGACGCAGGAGACCGCAAATCAGGCGAATCATGGTGGTCTTGCCGGCGCCATCGGAGCCGATCAACCCGAACATCTCGCCGCGTCTCACGTCCAGCGTCACAGCCTTCAACGCCTCCGTCGTGCCGTAGCGCTTCGCGATCTTCTCAACGTCGATTGCCGCACTCATGGCCGGCGCAGCTCCGCGTCGACGGGCATCCCCTGCTTCAGGACACCCGCGCTGTTGTCCACTGCCACCTTGATTCGATACACGAGCTTCGAGCGCTCTTCCGCGGTCTGCACGTTGCGCGGCGTGAACTCGGCCTGCGGTGAGATGAACGTGACCTTGCCTGCCACCGTGTTCCCCGCGTCCGTCACGAGTTCCACGGCTTCTCCGAGAGACACCATGGGCATGAACGGCTCGGGCACAAACAGGTTGCCCCAGGCGTGATCGAGATCGGTGACGACGAGGATCGGGACGCGCGGTGCGACCATCTCTCCCGCATCGCTCAGTGTCTGTGTCACAATGCCAGACACCGGGGCGACCACCACGGCGTCGTTTCGCATCTTCTCGAGCACGGCAATCTGCGCGTCGACCGATGCCACCCTGGCACGGGCTGCTTCAATCTCCTCACGCTGCGCTCCGGCCTTGAGCACGGCCACGACCTCTCGAGCCGCTCTCACCCGATCGCGCGCGCCCTGTTCCCGTTCACGGGCCACATCCACCCTCGCCTTCGCGTCGTCTCGTTGTTTCTGCGAGCCTGCGTTGGCGGTGAGAAGCGCCTCGAAACGCTGCAGGTCTGTTTCTGCCGCGCGCAGCTCTGCCTGGATGCTCGCGACCTCTGCCGAGGCACTGTCCACCTGCGCCTCCGCCCGGCGGACATCCTCTGGACGCGCCCCCGAGAGCAGCAACCGGACCTGCGCGTCGGCGACGTTCCGGTCGGCCCTGGCTCGTCCAACCTGCAGCTCGACGTCGCGCGTATCGAGTGTGGCGATGACATCGCCTTTATTGACGCGATCCCCTTCGGCCACCCGAAGCTCGACCAGGCGGCCGCCCACTTCAGCGGCGACCTGCACCTCGGTCGCTTCCACATGGCCTGAGACGCGCACGTTCCCGGCAGTCTCCGGCTCGCGACAGCCGACCAGCGCCGCGCAGGCGACAGCGGCAAACCACAGATGATGGTGTTGTGTTGTTGTCATGAATGTCTCCGCAGAATCGCGCGCGCAGCCTGTTGAATGTGTTCGACGAACTGCCCGGCCTCGCGCGGCGCGCCAGCCGCCAGACCCTGTGTGTTCTTGCGATGTGCCGCCACGACACGCTGTCGGGCAAAGAAGATCAGGATTGAGGGAAGGATCGTGAGATACGTGAGCAGGGGATCGGCGTCTCGAAACGCGCCTTCCTCCTGTCCCTGCACGATGATGTCGCGCACAGCGAGGTACACCGCGTTCATCAAGCCGAAGGTGGCGCCGTCGATATGCGCCGCGCCCGACGCCAACTCGCGGAGCATGATGGGCGGAAACCAGGGACGGGCCGTGGCCTCTTCTACGATCGTGATCACCCACGCGTCGATCCTGGATTCAGCGGAGCCGGGGCCGTCGGCGATCGCGCGCGTTCGAGTACCGAGCGCGCGAAACATGTCCTGCAGCACTTCGAGGTAGAGGTTCAGCTTGCTGCCGAAGTGGTAGTAGATCATCGCCTTGTTGACGCGTGCTTTGGCGGCGATGCGGTCAACACCGGCAGCGTCGTACCCCCGGGCAGCAAACTCCAGTGCCGCAGCCTGGAGGATGGCCGTGGGAGAGTCGGCGCCGCGAGGTCGAGCTGTTTTAACCAACCGGTTAGTTAATACACCCGCGACGCGTCGTTTGTCCAGTCCGGCGTACCATCGGTTCATGCAGATCGTCATCACCGGGGGGACGGGGTTTCTGGGTTCTGCGTTGGTGACCCACCTGCGTGCCACCGGACACGTGGTCTCGGTGCTGACCCGAAAGCCCACACGTCAAGGCGAGATCGAATGGAATCCAGGGCGTGGGTCAGCGGCGCTGGTGGGCGCACTGCGGGGAGCAGACGCGGTGGTCAACCTCGCGGGCGCGTCTCTCGCCCAGCGATGGACGAAGGCGCACAAACGGGCGCTGTGGGAGAGTCGAGTGTCGCTCACACAGACGCTCGTTCACGCGATGAACCAGGTGGACCCTGCCCCACGCGTCCTCGTCAGCGGCTCGGCAATAGGAATCTACGGAGATCGCGGCGATGAGCCTCTGACCGAAACCAGCGTTGTGGGCAACGACTTCCTGGCATCGCTCGGCACGGCCTGGGAGCAGGCGGCGCTCGCCGCCGGGCCACGCACACGCACGGTTCTGCTGAGAACAGGCCTCGCCCTCGAGCGAAGCGGAGGGGTACTGCCGCAGATGGCCCTTCCTTTCCGCTTCTTCGCGGGCGGACCGATCGGATCAGGTCGGCAGTACCTCTCCTGGATTCACAGGGACGACTGGGTGGCGATGACAACGTGGGCGCTGACGAACCCGGCGGTCAGCGGTCCGCTCAACGCCACGGCGCCCGAGCCGGCGACAAACCGTGAGTTCACGAAAGCACTCGGACGCGCGCTCCACAGACCGGCATTCATGCCTGCACCTGGATTTGCGCTTCGAGTCGTGCTGGGCGAGATGGCCAACCTGATCCTCGAAGGCCAGCGTGTGTTACCGGCCAAGGCTGGCGAGCTGGGCTTCCGGTTCCGTTACCCACAGCTCGAACCTGCACTGCGTGCCATCTGTTCCGCGTGACGCACCCAGTCCCTTCAATGCTTCGTCAATGACTGCTCCGTGACAGACGATGCGGCGATCGACCGTGCCGGTGCGCCGGGCCTGCATCGACGCCTTGTGCGCATCCGGGATGCGTCCCGCCCGGTAATAGGCCCACGCGAGGGCGTCCATCGTGAAAATGTCTGACCTCCCTCGCGCACCACGCTCGGCCAGTGCAACCGCTTCCTCAGTGTCACGCCCGCGTTCGGCAAGCATCCGGGCCAAGGCCGCGGGCTGCGGTTCCTCTGATTTCCACCCTTCGCGCTCCAGCGATTCAGCCCGTTCGTACATCTCGTTCGCAGCAGATGGATCTCCGGTCACCCGCAGGAGATCGCCAACCGTGGCGGCCAGTTCAGGCGTTGGGGTTTCGTTGAGAAGCGCGCGGTACCTGTCCAGCGCCATGTCGAACGCGCCACGGGCAGCCGCAACACGCGCGAGTCCGGCACGCGCGTACGGGTGACGGGGAAAGACATACTGCGCCCGCGCGTACTCGCGCGCAGCCTCGTCGATTCTGCCCATCTGGAAATAGATGTTTCCAACCTGGGTGTAATGCCAGGCCAGCGATTCGGGATCGTGGGCGCTGGTCGCTTCCGCTGCCATCTGCATGTGACGAAGCGCTTCACTCAAGCGCCCCTGCAGCTCGTGCGCATATGCGACCCGCGCGTACGACGCTGCGTCTGGCCGTAGCCGGACCATCGTGTTGAAGGCCTCGAAGGCCTCGTCGTAGCGTCCCAGCTCGGTGTTCGCATCGCCCAGCATTCCGTAGTTCCAGGCATCGCGCTCATTGATACGAAGCGCGCGTCGCGCAACATCCGCCGCCTCGGCAAAGCGGTGCTGTGAGAGATACACCGCGCCGAGTTGCTTCAAGGCCGAGTACTCCCCTGGTTGCGCGTCGAGGAGAGCGCGGAGAACCCGCTCAGCCTCGATCGCATCTTCGGGATTGCTCTCGACCCTCGCCTTCCGGAGCAGGATCTCCGACAGACGAACAACTGCCGGCCCATCCGCCGCGTCGGCCTCGACACGCGCTCGCGCGACGCGCTCGGCAGCATCGAGCTCCTCGCGAGACGTACCCTGCATGAGCGGGAGCGCAGGCTTGCTTGCCACCCCGGGCTTGAGCGACCACGCCCAGAAGCCGACTCCCACGGCCGCCAGCAGGGCACACAACGGGGCTGCGTATAGACGAATTCGTGACATGTGCAACTCCCTTCGTTGTGCGGCTATCGGAGCCGAGGACCGGGTGTGGATTCGCGGCCCGCGAATGGCGTGTTCAGGAACGGGAACACATCCAGATAGGGACGATCGTTGCCGTCCACTCCGTCACTGACACGGTTGTTGGGCGATCTCACGAACTCCGGCGTCAGCGGCGTAGCGCCCGCCATCGCCTGCAACGCGATATCAACCACGTCGTCTCCAACGCGACGGCCATTGGGGAATCCGGCGAAGTCGCCACCCAGGACACCAAGACGATGCGGTCGGGCCGTCGGCGGTATGGCGGTATTGAGACGGAGCATCTCTGAGGGCCGGGGGCTCGTGCCGATCTGGTTGAGCCCGGGAATGCCGGTCAGAAAGATCGTGACGAGGTCGTTACGGGGAGTGGGTGGCGTCGAAACGCCGAAGAGCGCCTGCATGAGCGGTGGCAGCATCGGGTTGGTCACGAAGCTCAGCGCAGCGCCGTCGCCGGTGGGCTCGAGACCATTGAACACGTCCTTGAGGCCGACCGGGATCACCACCTCATTCACGAGCGGGTTTCCAAGCCTCGACACCTGCACCCAATTACCTGCGTTCGTCTGTCCCGTCGGCGTGCGCGTGGTCGTGCTCATCCGGCTGGACGTGGACCATACGCCGATGGTTGCGTTCGGATCGCTCTGACCCGCAGGCCGCACTCCATTGCGGGTCACGGCTGAAATCGGAAGCTCGAGCGCAATCGAGTGGACGTTGAAACCAGCCAGACTGTCGATGGGCGCACCCAGACCATTGACCAGTGGCCGCAACTGCAGCAGGTCGAATGTCGCACCGAGGTCCACGTAGAAGCCTTCGTCGCGCGGGCCCGCGAAGGTACGCATGCCTTCAAACGCCTGCGGGAACACGCCTGTGCCGATCTGGCCGTTGTAGTCACGGATCGAACTCACGCCGATGTTCGCGGGCAGTACTGGCACGTTGTCCGCCACCAGCCGCTCAGCGCCGGACCGCCGTGGTCCTGCCACGCGAGTCACGGAGTAGAACTGGCGAACGTTCAGGTCTGGATCGTCGAGCGAAGAGACCTGACCGGTGTTGTAGAGGAACGTATTCGGGTTGCGTATCTCAGTCCTGAACCTGAACTGGAACGTGATGTCCTCGACCGCATCTCCCGTGTTGTCGATCATGATTTCGTACAGGACGTTGTCGTCGAACTTCCAGAAATTGGGGCCCGAGCTTGGAAACTGCAGCGGGATGAAGTTCGAGATGAACACCACGCGGTCGGGGCGCTCAGGACTGACGAACGCGTAGACGTCGGTGTTGTCTGCCAGCGGGTCCTGGCTGATGAGCGGGGCCTCTCGATGACTCGAGGCCGTAATGGGCGCGGTGACAGTCACGAGGGCGGCGAGCGCCAGGGCAGCATAGGCAAACTTCTTCACAGAGCACCTCCACGGGTGTCTACGTGCAGAAGTGACGATTGGATGTATGCGGCGCGGCTAGACCGCGCCAGGCGTGCCCAACAGGTAGAACTGCCCGGTTGGAGCCGGCAGACCTCCAGCAGGCTCGATCGTGACCGCCACCGCGGTGGGTGGAGCAATGTCGGGCGACGTGCTGAAGAACGTCGATCCCCCGCCTGCAGGATCGGGCATCAGGAGACCCGCGCTTACAGGCGCCTGTCCTGTCACCACCCACACCTGGTAGACCCGTCCCTCGGGAAGCGGCGGCAGGTTCGATGCGGTGAAGACCATCCCGCGAGCGCGGCTCCACAATGCGCGGGCGCTGGCCGTGGGCGCGGTGGGCTGTCCCGCGAGGTCGATGCGTACCAGATCGGGCGCTGCGAGCACGCCCATTGCCGACTGCAACTCGCTGCTCACACGCCGAGCATCGGCCACGGCCTGATCTGCCTGAGCGGTCTGGGCGACGGCCTGTTCCAGGCGCGTTTCGAGGTCGGCGACGCGAGTCTGGAGCCTGGCGGCATAAACGACGGTGCCCACCGCGAGGGCGATCGTCGCCGCCAGCGGCAGCCAGTTTCTCGCCGACTCTGTTGTCCTGGATGTCGCTGGTGCCGACGTGGCCTGCACCCCAGGCAGGGACGCCAGCACGCGCTGGCGCAACTCGGGACTCGGTGTTCGCTGGGGCACTCCGCGGTCCAGTACGCCGGTCACTTCGCGAAGCGCGCGTACCTCGGCAGCACACTCCTCGCATCCGGCCAGGTGGGCGGCGAACACAGCTTGTTCGTCCGGATCCAGGGTGCCAAGCACGTACGCGGCAGCGTCGTCTTTCACGTTGCTGTGCGTGCTCATGATGGTCCTTCCACGAGCGCATCCCGCAGCTTCAGCAAGCCGAGTCGAATGCGCGTCTTCACCGTGCCGAGCGGCTCCTCTAGACGGCTGGCGATCTCTCGCTGCGTAAGGCCTTCGTAGTACGCCAGCTCGATGGCGAATCGCTGGACCAGCGGCAACTCGCCGAGCGCGCGCGTCACTCGCCGTGCCCGTTCCGCGTCGATCAGGCCGCTGGCGGCATCCGGTTCGGAAGAGGCAAGACCCAGAACATCAGCGCCTTCGATAGGCTGTTCACCCGGCCTGACACGACGCGCGCGGATCCGATCGATCGACCGCGTACGAGTCATCATCAGGAGCCAGGCGCCCACAGCGCCGCGCCCGGAATCGTAACGGGCGGCCCGCCGCCACGCCTGTGCGAAGACTTCCTGCACGACGTCTTCCGCGTCGCCTTCATCGGTCACAATCCGCAACGCCAGCGAGTACATCGGGCGCGCGTGGCGGTCGTAGAGCCGGCCCGCGGCCTCGCCGTCGCCGGCGGCCAACTTGCGCAAGCAGTCGCGGTCCTCCGCCTGGGTTTCGGCCGATTCCGACCGGAACCCCACCACAGCGGCCAGGAACCCCATCATCATGATCTACGCACTCGCGACCGGAACGGATGATACCAGACGAAAAATCCTCGGCCAGCGGATCCCTCGCCCCGGCAGACGGCAGCCGGGGCAAGGCGTCGATCAGAATCGATAGCTGAGACCGGCACGTGCCGTCTGGAACTCGAACCGGTCGGTCCGACGCAGGTCGGTACCGGAGGCGTTCACGAGAATGAACGGATTGGTGGCCGGGGCCGGTCCTTGCGACCGCACGGCGCCTTCTTCGCCGTCATCGAGGCTCGTGAACAGATACTCGCCGGTCAGACTCCAGTGCGACCCCAGCATGAGCTCCACGCCGCCTCCGGCCTGGTAGCCCCAGCTCTTCTCGCTGTGGGCGACGTCCTTCGCCGGCACGAACGAATTCACGCCATTGCTGGTCGTGAAGAGGTGCTCGACTCCTCCCCACGCGCCGCCCGCTGTGCCGTAGACGAGAACGCGGCTGCTCCCGAATCCGACACGGCCGCGGAGACCCACCACGTGGGTCAACTCCCGGGAGAAGGCGTAGAACGCCGGTGTCGTGCTGAAGGCGGACACGCCATCGGTCACATCGACTCTCGAGAGATCGATGAGAGCGCCAATCACCATGTGACCAAGTTGTCGGTCGTACCCGACGCGCACACCCACATCGATGCCATCCTCGTCGTCAGCGCAACCAGCACTCGGCTGAGCGCCCATGGCAATGCCGGCGCAGAAACCGGGGGAGAACGCGTCCGCGCCTGCGGCGGTACGGACCGTGTCCCCGAACATGCCGTCGAGGTTCGTGTCGAATGTCACGGACTCTGACGCGTCTTCACGTTGCAAGCCCGCACCGACGGTGCCGCCGATGTAGGGACCGCTCCATGTCTGCGCACTGGCGGATCCCACGAAGGTCAAACAGAGCGCGACGCCGCAGATTGTGGAGATTCGTAGAGATGTCATCGTGTGCCCCCGAACCTAATTGGGCATCGCGACCGACGAGATCACGTGGATCACGCCGTTCGACTGATACACGTCAGCGATGGCGATGTCAGCCATGCCACCCTTCTCGTCCTTGATGGCGAGCGACTTTGCCTTCGCGTCCATCTTCCCTGGGACCACGTGGTACGTCAGGATCTTTGTGAGCAGAGCCTTGTTCTCGGGCTTCAGCAACGTGTCAACCGTCCCGGCGGGCAGGGCGGCGAACGCGGCGTTGGTGTGATCCTTCGAGATGAGGGCGTTGTCGATGATGTCTTTTGACGGATACATCGCCGCGCCGCCGACCATCACGGTTTTCTCCTGAGCAACGGCCGCCGACGCCGTCAGTAGCACAAGGGCGCACGCCATTGCGGCGCCTGTCGTAAGTCGAAACATTCGGTCCTCCTGCCGCGCGCCGAATCAGGCGCACACTCTTGCTACGCGGCGCGCACCAAATCGGATTGCCGACCGAACGCAGAGCGACTGTGACGAGGAGGACGGGTTGGTTGAGCGTCGAGGTTAGACGCGGATTGGTCGCGGGATCGTCAGTGCGTGTAGGTGATCAGCTCACCCAGCCACCGCGCAACGTTGGCGCCGCCGGGTGCGTGCGGTGCCACCGGGAACGAGAGAAACGCAGCGATGCCGGCAATGGCTGCGACGTGCATGAACCGCCGCAGCCTCGGATGAACGGTGTGTATCGTGCGTGACAGAAACATCGACTTCGTCTTTCCAAACACTGCCTAAACAATCGCGGGAGCGCCCGCGCGGAAATTACCGCCGAGAATCGCTACGGAGTCCGCGCCCAGCCAGCCGTCGAGCACCGAGGCATAGACCGATCGGAAATCCGTCTCGTACCGCACGTCCCCACCGTTGTTCTCGAGCGTTGGATTGGACGGGTTGGGATCGAGCGACGGTGCCGTGCCGTAAATGCCTCCGCGCACTCCGCCACCCATGGCCATCATCACGCCCGCAGCGCCATGGTCTGTCCCCTGACTTCCGTTCTCGCTGATCCGTCTTCCGAATTCCGAGAACTGCAGCACAAGCGTGTCGTTGAGAAGGCCCTGATTGCGCAGGTCGTTGTGGAACGCCAGGAGACCGTCGCCAAACGTGCCCATCAGCGTGGCGTAGCCGCCGGCGCCGGCGTTGCCCTGACCCGAGTGCGTATCGAAACCGCCGGTCTGCACCCAATACACCCGCGTACCGATGCCTCGGACAATCGATCCGGCAACAGCGCGCAGCGCGAGTCCGAACCCGTTGTTCGGATACGTGAGTGACGGCGCATAGGAGTTGATCGATGCCACACGGTCGAGCGTGTTGAGTGCACCGCGCACCGACCCGTTGACGAACGACAACTGCGGACGGCTGGGCGGTGTGTACGACGCCATCCTGGCCGCCGCATTACGTTCGTTCAACGCCTCGGCTGCGCCGTTCGGACTCGACAGGCTGTAGGTGGCCACGTTCGGAATAGACGGCACCGGAACGGTTCGCGAAATAAGCGCACGCGGCGTTTCGTTGGTGGTCGCCCAGCCTGCGAGCGCATCGACTGGCGACGGCAGCGTGTCGAGATAGCGCCCGAGCCAGCCAACGCCGGAAGGCGAGCCCGGATCGGCGGTTCCCCAGATGTCCGTGCCCTCGAAATGCGACCGGCTCGAATTCACGTAGCCGGTGCGCTGAATGACGGCGAGACGTCCCTGGTTGAAGATCTCTCGAAGCCCGGTCAACCGGGGATGCAGGCCCAGCGCCCGTCGGTTGGCATCGCTCCCGATCTGCAGCACCTGCCCAGCGGGCACCGCAATCGCCGGACGCCTGCTGTAATAGAACGGGTCCTGATACGGAATGACGGTGCTCAGCGCATCGTTGCCGCCACCCAGATACACGACCACCAGGCTGCGGCTTCTGGCCCCCTGCGCCAGCGCAATGTCGTTCAGAAACGCGGGAGCCGCAAAGCTGACGGTGAACGCCGTAACACCGTCACGAATGAATTCACGTCGTGAAAACTTGGCCATGGCGTTTTAAATGAACTGATACTCAGACGACCCGACAATGAGCTTCGCGAGCCCGGCGCTCTTGGCGTTGAGCTGTGTATCGGATCCCGTCCAGGCTGTCCCTGCATTCACGTACGCGAGCAAGTCGGCGCGCGGCTCGCGCTCATAGGGCGCCGGCGAGAGCCTGTCGAGAAAGAAGTCACGTACGTCTTCCGGCGTCCCCCGGAAGGGCGCCGCGGCGCGCCCGAGATTGAATCGTTGATTGGCGGCCAGCGTTGACGCAAAGTTCATGCGCGCCAGCATCGCACCGGTCGAAAACCATCCGGGGCCGAGCTCCCATCCGTTCACATCCGGAGGCTCGAACAGGCTCTGCCCCATGTTGACCAGCGGGGCCCTCGCCGTATCCACCGAGAACCCGTTCCACCCAACCTCGCGGATGGCACGAACGACAAACTCCGCGGGCCAGGAATAACGCGCATACCAGTTGTCCTGGTCCAGAAACCACGGCGATCGCAGGATGAACCGCACTACAGGCTTCATCTCCGTGCTGTTCAGCAGATATTCGTTCGCAACCGCGGTCACAAATGCCGGGTCAGGCGCTTCCAGTTCGCTCACGAAGAAGTTCCAGAGCTTGCGGGCAAGGCGACGCGCGGTTTCGGGGTGGTGCGCCAGCGCGGTCAGCAGATCGATGCCGTCCTGCATGCCTTCGGCGGATGCGCGCGCGGGGATCGTCCGTCCGCCGTCACGATAGATCGGGAACGTGAACGTCTTCGCCGTGAGGTCGTGCTGATTCGCGTTGTAGAAAAACTCGTAGTACGTCGCCGGGTCGGTTGTCACTCCGTTCGTGGCATTGCGCAGGTTCCACCCGGTGAAGACACGCGCCGCGGCGTACACATCCTCTTCGGTGTAGTGGCCAACGCCGAACGTGAAGAGCTCCATCACTTCACGGGCGAAATTCTCCTGCGGCCGCGCGCGGACGTTCGTCCGGCCATCGAGCCACACGACCATCGCCGGATCTCGCGCCATCTCGATGAGCAGGTTCCGGAAGTTGCCAAGCGCATGCTGGCGGAAGGTCTCGAGCTGCCCTTGAGGCCCGGGCAACTCCCCGGACTTGAGCGCCATCATCTTGGTGGCCTGAACGGCTCCCACCACGCCGGCGATCTTGCTGTACGCCGTGGCGAAGTGGTTGTGCCAGAAGAGCGCCATCTTTTCCTGAAGCGGCCGCTGCGAATGCACCATGCGGAACAGCCAGCGCTGTCGGGCATCCTCGATGCTCGTGTTCGGCGAAAACTGCCCCCCTCGCGTGGTTACGCCGACGTGCGCGCTATCCCCAATCCGCTCATCCACATCGTCGGGCAGCAGTTCGTATTCGAGGAGCTGGGTGGTGACAACGGTAGCCGGCAGCGAGGCGAGCTTGTAGAGGTCCGGGCCGCTCGGGCCAAATGCGGCTCGCCGGAGTAGATGCTCGACCTGCGAATTGCCTCGCGCCATTGCGTCGAAACTCCTGACGGGATTCGGATTCTACGTGAAAGCCAGGCTTTCGTGCTCACTTCCAGGACACGGACTTACGATTTCGTCGTGCGACGGGCACGTGACGCGACGAACCGCGCAGACCTGGAGAGAAAACGAGGGTACCAGATCAACCGCGGCTCGGGTCATTCAAAATCCATGCGCAGCGGTATCCTTAGTGCCACCCCCGTGACCAAGAAGAAATCCAAGGCCCGAAAGGCCCCCGTTCGCTCACCTCGCGCGTCCAAACCGGCCCCACGCGGGCGCGCTCCACGACGGCCCGGCGCCCAGGCGTCCGTTCGCCAGACGCCGCGCAGCGGAAGCGGGCTCGCGCCCGGAATGCAGCCGATCAACTGCTATCTGGCCGTGGCCAACCCGACGGCATCGATCGAGTTCCTCGAACGCGCATTCGGCTTCACCCGCGGCGTTGTCCTTGCCGACCCCGAAGGTCAGTTGCGATACGCCGAGATGAGGCACGGCAGCTCGACGGTGGTGCTTGTGCGCAAGAGCGATGGCGCCACGGCCACCGGCGGTTCGGCGGCGCTCTACGCGTACGTCGAGGACGTGGACCGGGCCGCGGCCCAGGCACGGCTCGCGGGCGCCGGCGTTGAGGAACCAGCCGACAAACCCTGGGGCGATCGCGTCGCGGTCGTGGTCGATCCCGACGGTTATCGCTGGGTGCTCGCGACGTTCAAGAAGCTGGCGCCGTTCGCTTGATGTGTGGCTCGGCTGAAGCCGAGCACTACGACCATGAGTCGTGGGATAACATCAGCTCTCAAAAAGGGAGAACAACGATGCTCGATCTCTGGCTCATCATTCATTTCATCGGTCTCGCATTGGGCGTCGGCGCAGGACTCGCCATGCTCAGGTTGAGAGGCGCAGTCGCGGACATGCCACCGGCCGAACGCGGCGCCTTCATGATGCGCGCTTCAGTCCTGAGCAAGAACAGCAGCATCGGTCTGCTCCTGCTGATCGTTTCCGGCGTTGGTCTGCTGATGAGCCACGGGGTGACCGCCGTCATGGTCGCAGGCGGCCCGATGTTCCACACGAAGCTGACGCTGGTCGCGATCCTGATCGGACTGTTCGGCTACTCGCAGGTACTGATGAAGAAGGCGCGATCAGGGGATGCAGCAGCAGCGACTCGATTGCCGATGATCAGCAATCTCCTGATGCTCCTCAGCGTGTCGATCATCATCACCGCCGTCCTCGCGTTTCACTGAGAATCTCGCGGTAGCAGGCCTCGTACATCGGCACCACACGCTCCGCGCAGAAATGCTCGCGGACGCGTGCACACGCCGCGTGCGCCATGCGTTGCCGGAGCGGTTCGTCGGTGAGCAGCTTGATCGCGCTTGCTGCCATCGCATCCAGCGCGTCAAGCGGGTGAAGAAAGCCACACACGCCGTCCTGAATCACCTCTGGCAGACCGCCCACATTCGACGCCACGACAGGCACCTCGCACGCCATCGCCTCGAGCGCGGCGAGACCGAAACTCTCCTGCGCTGACGGCAGCAGAAACACGTCGCTGATCGACAGCAGCGGCACGATCTCTTCCTGTGCGCCGACGATGTGGATGAGGTCCGAGATCCCAAGCTCCCGCGCCACTCGATAGGCGGTTCCGAGCTCGGGTCCATCACCCACCAGCAGCAGCCGGGACGGGACCGAACGTCGAATGCGGTCGAAAATCGCGAGCAGCGCATCGATCCGCTTGACCGGGCGAAAGTTCGAGACGTGCGTGACGATGCGGATGTCTGGATTGCCACCGGTGAAACGCTGCCGCAACTCCTGCTGGTCGTTGCGCTTGTGGATCCAGCAATCCAGGAAATTCGGGATGACCGAAATGTCTCGCTTCACACCGAGCTCGGCATACGTCGCCGCACGCAGACTGTTCGAGACAGCGGTCACGCGGTCGGACTGATCGATGGAGAACGCGACGATCTGGGAATACGAGGGATCGTTGCCCACGAGCGTAATGTCCGTCCCATGGAGGGTCGTCACGACTCTCGGGGCCGAGCCGCTTGCCGCCAGCACCTGCTGCGAAAGAAACGCCGCGGTTGCGTGTGGCACTGCGTAATGCGCGTGAATGATGTCGAGCGAAAACTCCCGCGCGACCTGGACGATCTTGTTCGACAGCGAGAGCAGATACTGAGGCTCTCGAAACAGCGGGTAGGTCGGCGTCAGCACCTGGTGAAACGCGAGTCCTGCCTGAAACTCACCGAGCCGGAACGGTGTCTCCGTGCTGATGAAGTGCACCTGATGATTGCGACGCGCGAGCGCCTTGCCAAGCTCGGTGGCGACGATGCCACTGCCTCCAACTGAGGCGTAGCAGACAATGCCGATGTTCATCGAGGGTCTCCGGGAAGCAGGTCTGTCCGCACCACCGGCGAACGCACGAGGAATCCTTCGGCGAACGCGAACCCCGCCAGCGCGCCAAACTGCGCGTCGCGGCTCTCAATGAGCTGGTTGAACCGGGCGGACGTCAGTCGTGTCTGCACAGCATCGGCTCCGCTCGGTCGGAACTGACTCGCATGACACGCGAGCGCACGGCGCTTGGTGTCGTAGTGCGCGCTGACATCGACCACAAAGGATGGGGCGACGGAATCGTTGATGAAGTAGTAGCAGCTCTGCTCGGGTTTCCACGCGTCGCCGTCCGCGGGAAACCGCCGGAGGCCGGCGTTGAAAACGGCTTCGGTGAGGAGATGACTGGCTGTCCCGTGATCGGGATGTCGATCGGTCCAGTAAGGAATGGCCACGACACGCGGTCGCACCCGGCGCACGAGCTCGACTACCTGCCGCACATGGGATGGTGCGCTACCGATAGCGCGGTCTGGCAAACGAAGGTTGGTCCTCCAGAGGGCACCGAGCACTGCGCGCGCGGCATCGGCTTCTGCCAGCCGCTCCTCAACCGTGCCGTTGCTCCCCATCTCGCCGGCCGTCAGATCGCAGAGCCCGACGCGATGTCCAGAAGCCGCGTGCTTGGCAAGCGTCGCGCCCATGCCGATCTCGATGTCGTCTGGATGAGGACCGAATGCCAGGACGTCCACGGCGTCCAGGTCTCGCGTCACCGCGTCCAACCGAATACCTCGTCCGCCTTCTCGGAGTCGCCCTTGACGGCACGAAGGATGATCCGTGCCGCCACGAACGCGCCGGTGATGGAACCCCCTCCACCCAGGGCGAAGAAGTGGTGCGGATAGTTGCGGTGCGCGCCGATGTACATCAGACCGTCGGCGGAGCTTCCGTACGACGCCTCCCAGCCAAATTCCGGTTGCAGACCCGAGATGACCGGGTAGGTTCTCAGCAGGTCGTACATCAACTGCCCGGTGCGCTGAACGAGTACGCCGGGGCGCACCTTGAGCGACGTCTCGTCCTGGTCCCCCCCACAGAGCAACAGCCGGTCGTCGGCTGTCCACCGGACGCTGAACGGATCCGGACCAGCCGAGCTGAGCACAGCGCCTCGATCGCCGAGCGCCTTCCGCATCGCGACAGGCACCGGCGCAGTCATCGCGAGATACGTTTCGCGGCGGCTGAAGTGCCGGCGCAGCCCCTTGAATTCGGCCGTGGCAGTTCCTGTGGTCACGATCACGGCTGAAGTGCGCACACGCCCATGCGCGGTCAGGACTTCTGCGTCCTTGCGCGTGAACCGCACCCGGGTCACTGGCGACTGTTCATAGAACATCGCGCCCTTGCGGGCGGCGGCCGTCGCAAGCCCAAGGCAGGCACGGTAGGGGTCCACGACGAAGCCGTCGCGAATTTTGAAGCCGCCCTCTGCGTCGAGCTTCATACGACCGGCAATCTGCTTCGGCGTCTGCCAGGTGAGGTCGAATCCAGCGTCGCTTCGGGCCGCGAACTCCTTCCGCAACTCATGCTCATCGTCTCCACGCGCGACGACAAGGGTTTCTCTTGGATCCAGCTGGCAGTTAATCCGAAGGCGGCGCAGAAGTGCCGCGCCCTGTGCGGCTCCAGTGCGCCATGCGTCGAACACACGCCGGGCATCCCGAAGGCCGTGCGCAGCAACCACGTCGCGGAACGACGGACCCGGCTCGGGCGACAAGAGCCCGGGTCCACGGCTCGTGGCGCCCTGGCCCACGCGATCGGCTTCGAGCACGAGCGTCTCGAGCCCGGCGGAGGCGCAGGCATGGGCGACCGCACACCCGGTCAATCCCGCGCCAATCACGACGACTCGTGAGTCCCCTTCGCCTCGAAACCGCGGATACGAAACCTTCCGGGACGCCGGTACGTCGAGCGTCCAGGGAGACAGGCCGTAGCGGGTACGCATCAGCGCCGATTGTACTTTGGCTCCGTACAGGCCCCTTCTTCAGGGGGCGCCAGGACGACCTCGATGTGCACGACCGGCGCACGGGTGGCGCTAGACTGACGCCTGTGCGGCGGCTCGGACGAATCCTCGCTTTCACCGTGGCGATACTGCTCGTTGCGGCAGTTGGCGCCGGTCTGTGGGCGAGGTCCCAGCTGCGCGCAAGCCTCCCTCAACTCGACGGTCGGCGACAGCTGCCGGGTCTCTCCGCCCCGGTGGACGTCTCGCGCGACGCGCTGGGCGTGCCGACCATCCGTGGACGCAATCGAGAGGATGTCGCTCGGGCCACGGGCTTTCTTCACGCGCAGGACCGCTACTTTCAGATGGACCTGGCCCGCCGACGGGCGGCGGGTGAACTGGCGGCGCTGGTCGGGGCGCGCGCGCTGCCGGTTGATCGCGAGGTCCGTATCCATCGATTCCGCGCGGTCGCTCGCCGGGCGCTGTCCCTGTTCAGCTCACAGGACGCCGCACTGCTGAACGCCTACACAGCGGGCGTCAATGCCGGACTCGCGGCCATGAGCGCTCCGTCCTTCGAGTATCTGGTCCTTCGCCAGACGCCCGCGCCATGGACCCCCGAAGACAGCCTTCTGGTCGTGCTCTCGATGTTCGTCACGCTGCAGGAGAACGACGGCGACTACGAATCCGCCCTCGGGACGATGCATGAGGTGCTGCCAGCGCCGATGTACGGCTTCCTTGCGCCGCAAGGATCCGAGTGGGACGCGCCCCTCGTCGGAGAGCCTTTCGCGGTTGCTCCCATCCCGGGACCAGACGTCTACGACTTGCGGGCCCGCCGGGCGGGCAGACCCGCGCGGCCACGGCTTCCGCGATCGACCCTGTCGCGAAGCGACGAGCTCTCGACTCCATGGAGTCTCGACGCAGCACGTTCTGAACGGGACGCTGGGGCCCTCGGCAGTAACAACTTCGCCGTCGCAGGGCGCCTCACTGGAGACGGCGGTGCACTGGTCGCCAACGACATGCATCTCACCATCCGGGTACCGAACATCTGGTATCGCGCTTCCCTTCAGTGGTCGAACGCGGATGACGCCAGTACGCCGAACCAGCTCATCGGCGTCACGCTGCCCGGCGTTCCGACGCTTGTCGTCGGCAGCAATACGCATGTCGCCTGGGGATTCACCAACTCCTACGCCGACTGGAACGACATCGTGCTGCTCGAAACCGACCGGGCGCAGCCCAATCAGTACCGCACTCCTCAGGGATGGCGTGAGTTCGAGCAATACGACGAGGTGATCAAGGTGGCGGGCGAAGCCGACGACCACCTGCCGGTGCGCTGGACGATCTGGGGCCCCGTCATGGAACAGGACTACAAGGGGCGCGAGCGCGCATACCGCTGGGTCGCGCACTCGGCTGAACGTCTTGCGGTGTCACTGATTCCTCTCGAAGGGGCACGCACCATCGAAGAGGTGATGGACGCCGCGAACGGACTCGGCACGCCGGGTCAGAACCTGGTCGTTGCCGATCGCACGGGGCGAATCGGCTGGAGCATTTACGGTTCGATTCCTCGTCGCGTCGGTTTCGACGGACAACTTCCTTATTCCTGGGCCGACGGCACGCGCGGTTGGGATGGCTGGCTCACCGACACCGACTACCCGCGCATCGTCGATCCGGAGAGCGGTCGTCTCTGGACGGCGAACACGAGGGTCGTCAACGGCAGTGCGCTCGCCGCTCTTGGCGATGGAGGCTACGAGATCGGATCACGGGCGCGAATCATCCGCGACCGACTCTTTTCGAAAGAGAAGTTTGGGCCGCGCGATCTGCTCGCGATCCAGCTCGACACCGGTGCTGACTTCCTGGCTCGGTGGCGTGAATTGATCCTTCGAACGCTGACGCCCGATCGCATCGCGGGGAACGACGCCCGCATGCAGTTTCAAGACATCGTCGCAAACGGATGGTCCGGCCAGGCGGCAGCGGACTCGGCCGCGTACAGGTTGACGCGCAACTTCAGGGACATCGTTTCCGAGCGCATCATCGAGTTCGTGCTGTCCGAATGCGTCGATGCCGACCCGGCGTTTGATTACACGGCCATCAGACGTCGCGAGGCCTCACTCTGGACCCTCGCCAGCGAACAGCCTCAGCATCTGCTCGACCCGCAGTACGCAACCTGGGGTGAACTGCTGGCATCTGCCGTGGACGAGACGATCGCGCAGGCGATGAGCGGACACTCTGGAACCCTGCGTGATCGCGTCTGGTCGGAGTTCAATCCAGTCGCCTACAGACATCCTCTATCAGCAGGCATCCCCCTCGTCGGCCGGCTGCTGGATATGCCGTCCGTTCCGCTCCCGGGCGACCTCTACACACCACGCATGCACTGGGGCGCCGTCGCGGCGTCGGAGCGCATGGTCGTGTCACCCGGACGTGAAGCCGAAGGGATCATGCAGATGCCCACAGGCCAGAGCGGACACCCCATGTCGCCGTTCTACGCCAACTCGCACGCGGCCTGGATCGCCGGTGATGCCGCGCCCTTCTTACCCGGCCCCGCGGCGTACACGCTGACGCTGACGCCTTAGAGGTCACCACTTTCAAGCAGTGGTATGCCGCGCCAGTCAACAACGCATCGTACGCCTTGCTGAACGAAACCACTTGCTCAATGTCGGGGCAACGTGCGCAATGAGCCGCGTGCCGCGGCCACACATTCGCTCGGGGACATTGGCGCTTCGGCTCCATTTGGGGGCTTAGGCCACACGTTCGCAACGGGAAACCAAAGACAAGAACTCCTGCCTCTTATGAGCGCCGGCTGGTCGTGGGTCTTGGCTTGCACTGACCACAAGGTCTGCGTCCCGCTGATTCAGCGTCGCTCCAATTCCGAAACAAGAAGTAGTTCCCGTTATAGGCGATGTTCTTTGCGGGGCAGGTTAGCCGATGATACAGGTCGGTGCTCGTGCCGTACACCTCCTCGGGGCAAAGGTCCATCAACCGATTGGACGCGATAAGTCGGGTCCCGAAATTCGGATCATCGAGTGCTAGAAGGAACTCAGCTACAGCCGTGTCGCGGTCACCGGCTTGGAGTGCTTGGTTTCCCCTCGCAATGTGCTTGTTGATCGTTCTCTGTGGAGTGTTCACTTCAGGCATGGGTGTCTCCACTACGTTTGCGGGGACCTCCTCCTCCCGGTTCCTTCGCGGCATCGTTGCCGCGAACTGTGGGTCACACACGTAACCAGGAGGAGACCGACATGGATGCTACGACGGCGGCAGTGGATCTGGCAAAGGACCTCATCGAGGTGACGCTGGCGAATCGCGCGCATCGGATCATCGACCAAAGGGAACTGACGCGACGGCAATTTGAGTCGTTCGTCGAGAGCCTCTCGGCCGGGACGACGTTCGTGACGAAAGCGTACGGCACCCCCCTTTGGGGGTCGGCGCTGTCAGGTACGCGGGCTCACGGTCCGCGTCCTCGCAGTCCAAAGCCCATATGCGCAAAGTCAGACGGAGCGGTTGTGTCACTACTACGTAGATCTGAATAGATCCGGCATTCGCTTCTGTAACGTCTTGATTTTCTGTATCGACGGGTCCGGGAACGCGGGCACGTCGGGGAATTGCGTCGAGCCGGTAGCATTGGTCTTTCCTAACGCCAGTACATCGATCTGCACCGTCGCCGACATTTCACGAATGCGCCGAACGGCAGCACGGGCCGTCGAACCGCTCGTAAGAACATCATCGAGAAGAAGTATCGTGCCTACGTTCGGAGGCATTGGGCCAGAGACCTGCATCGATGAGAACTGCACTTCCTCATCCCGCATACCTGGTCGGGCGACTGCGCGAGGTACAGTTCTCGTCCTTCGCACGAGATCGTTAAGGTCACCCACTGTCAACATCTGTGCGACCATTGATGACAGCGCGGCAACTGAGTGCTTCGTCTGGATTTCGTACTTCTGCGATGAAGGCGTCGCGGCGATGGCATCCGGCCGTAGGAGTCCATCCTCACAGAGTCGAGCAATCACGTTCGCAAACAGTGTCAAGGCGACATCTGAACCGCTCTTGAGGTTCGACATCCATTCATGAAAGCGCTTCCCGTTGGTTGATGCCCAGGGCAGTGCACGCTCTGGAAAATACCAACGCCAAGCCACAACGCGAGTTCGATCGGACCAGTGCCGAATTTCAACGGGCGGCTGCATTGTCTGGTCCACCACTCGAGTCGACGACGTATGCGTGGACCTCTAGGCCTTTTCGGATCGCATATTGCAGCGTCCAACTAGTACCGCCCGGTTGACCGGTCCAGAAGCCAATCACGGCTTTGCTGCGGTCAACCATGAAACGGTTTCGATCGAGATATGCCCTCTTCCCCGGACGCAGCTGAAGTTCGACGAGCCTCGTCGCCCGACTGAGGTGAGGGCGGACGGAACTCGGTTGCTCCTTGGCGCTTTGGGGCACCACAACCCAGCAGGTTTCGCCGCAATCAAGGAGCCATTCGAGCGCCCAATGGTCGACGCCAAGGGCCCCGCCTATGATCCACGTGACACTCGAACGGAGATACGGCGTCAGATGGCGGTCAAACATCGCTCGTGCTGCCACGCGCGGTATCGACCTCGACCCAGTTATCGTGATCGCCCGGTGAGGTGGCTGCAGATCGAGGCAGTCGTGCTGTGTGAACAGATCGCCCTTGGGCTTGGTCATTAAGAGTCGTCCGCCTCGGGTCAAGAGTCTGTGATCATCTTCCGTCTAATAGCGTTGGCGCTCAACCGCAGCCGCTCATCGACCGCAAATTTGCATCAGGCTCATTGGCAGGTTAGACGTCCCCCTCGATTAAGGTCTTTCTGATGAACTCAGCAAGCGCGTCAGCGTCGGGAGACTTCTCAGCATCGAGTCCCTGGAGCATCCCAACGCGATCGTCTTGAGAACGGTTCTGGCCGAGCTTGAACTTTCCTTCGATCCTGTCGATTGGCATCTCGAAGGCGACGATCGCTTTGGTCAGCTTCTCGCAAAGGTCTCCCGCCAGATCTTCCGTGCGCCACGGCTTCGCCCGGGCGCCCTCGTATCTCGCGACAAGGTCTTGAAGAGCGGCAGCCGTGAAGTCGCCCTCTTCTCTTACGCGTGGCTTCCCATAGACATGAACAGCGGCGTAGTTCCACGTAGGTACGGCGGGCGATGTGGCGTACCACGTGGGTGAGACGTAGGCATGAGGCCCGTGAAAGATCGCGAGAGCCTCCGCGCTTCCGTCAAACTGCCGCCATTGGTTGTTCGCGCGGGCGACATGGCCAATGAGGACGGCCTTTCCCGCTGAATGGCGAAGCATTATCGGGATGTGCGAGGCCACCAACCCTGTCGATGACGCACTGGTCAGTGTCGCGAAGTCGTACCTCTCGATGAACGACTCCAAGATCTTCTCGTCTGAGACAGCGAATGACCCAGGTACGTACATCTTCCTCTCCGCGCGACCTCGATTAGGTGCGTCTAACTACTCCTTGAGTGGACCACGCGATGCTCCGGCTTCGCAGTGTTCGTCGACATACGCGCGAGCCGTGGCCGCGACGCCAGGCAGTAGCGGCTGCGACGACTTCACTTCGGCTGCAGCGACTTGGTGACGGCCTTGACGGCGCCGTCGAGCGCCTCGCCGAGCGACGCGTCATAGGAGGGGCCCTGGCCCGCGCCGACGAGGCCGCCTGTCCCGTTCATGGCCATCGCCTGCTGCAGCAGAAACGCCGCGGCGCCAGCGGTGCCGTCGACGCCCATGCCAAGACCCGCTGCACCAAGGCTGCTCGTCTGTGTCCTGAACAGGTCCGGGCTCCCGAGCATGCCCATTCCACCAAGATTCGCGCCGCCCAGACCGTTGAGCCGGTACATCATGCTCGGGCCCATCATCATGCTCATGTACATGGTGCCCGCGAATCGCGCGAGCCCAAGGCCCGTCTGCATGGTGAAGGCGCTGCCGTCTTTGCCTTTCGTGGTTGCTGAAAGCCGATTCTTGCCGTCGGGTTGAACGAGCTTCACGTCGATGCTTGATTCCGTGATGTCCTTGGCGTCCCCACCCGATCCGGTCACGCGTGACGCCGCACGCAACATGCCGCCGATCGCGCCGGGCTTCGACACCTTCAGATCCGCGACTTCCGCCAGCAGCACATAGTCGTACCCGAACTCGGCCGCGCGCTTCTGCAGTTCTGCTGGAGGCGCCGCGGCCATCGGGACGGCATCGAACTTCGCCACGACCAGATCGGTGATCAGGCGTGAACGCAACCCGCGCGTGTCAACCGTCTGCGACGTCTTGTTGGTGAACTCCGCAACGCCGATGCGGGGCACACCGGGCACACGCGGCGCTGCTGCCGTTGGCGCGGGCGCGGAGTCCGCCGCCACGAGCTTGGCCTCGTTCGCATTGCTCAGCGCCTTCGACAGCTCACCCATATTCAGGGCGGCATTCAATCCCTGCGGGATCTCGAAGAGCGCCGCATCGAGCGTCGTCACTTCGAACTCTGTCACTTCCATCGACACGACCGCCGGCTTGGCGGTATCGGCACTGACCGTCGTCGTGTACGCGATGGGAAAACCGAGCGCTGCGGGATCGCCGTTGTGCGTCGCGTTGATCTGATCGAGGCAGACGCCAGCGACCTCAGTCCTGGCCGGATCTGTTTGCGGTTGTGCCGCCATCGCTTTTGGGGCGTCGATATACCAGCCGTCGGTTTCGATGCGTTGCTTCGTCGCATCGCACGCGCCCGGCATCGGCTGCTTGTCGATCATCGTCTTGACGTGCCGTGCCTGCTGGCCGAACATCGCCTTCCTCTCGCCAGTGTCCACGATGGTCGTCGAGACCATCACGACACCTGGCGGTTTCGGTGGTGCGACGGCTGCACCCGCCGCCACAGGCGGCGCACTGGGGGCACCATCCGGCGTGACCAGGTACGTGTTCGCGGCCCGGCTGATCTGGATGTTGCGCCGTTCGTCGTGCTGCTTGAGCAGGATCATGTCCTGAAACTCAAACCGCTCGCGCGCGCCCTTGACGAACGTCACCGTCTCGGTCTTCTGACCACCGGTGGTGTAGCTGGTCTTGAACCGAACATCTTCTGGTGCGGGTGGTGGCGGAGCCGGAGCGGGAACAGGTGCCGGTGCAGGAGCCGCAGCCGGTTTGGCCGCTGGCTTTGCGGCCGGTCTTGCAGCCGGCTTGGGAGCCGGGGCGGTTCGCGGAGCCGCCGGCTTTGGTGCCGGCTTCGGCGCGGGCGCTTGCGCGGCGAGTGAAGTTGCCGCGGCCATGACCACGGCGAATGTGATGAACCTGGCGGAACGACGGGCGCACCGCAAATAGAGGCGCATGTGATTTACCCCTCGACGCTTAAACGGTCACAACCCGACTCAACTGCAGACACTCCGGGGAGACGGAGATTGGTGACTGTACAACGATTGTGGCCGTCGTTTACCCACGAAAGCGGAGTCTAAGAGCCGCGATCGACGCAGATGCTGGACGACGCACTGCGCTCGCCCGCTTTGAGCGGGAGGCTGATGGAGCTGCTCGCACGGCATGGACTCGAGTCGATGATCCGGCGCGAGACCCGCCCGCGCACGGGAGTCCTGGCAGACGCCCGAGTGATTCCAGAGGCGCCGCCGGCGCGTTAACCAGTGGTCCAGTAGCTCGGCAGGCCCGGCTTGGTGTCGATGAGGATCTCGAGTGCTGCGCGTCGATCGGCGGCCGACAACCCGGCGTACCCGGCGCCGGTTTCCGCGCCCGACAGCACGTCGTACAGACGCCTGTATGTGCGATCGCGAAGCGGCGGCTGGAGGCCATCGAACAGCGTGCCGTAGATCATGTAGGACAGCGGATACCTGAAGAGGCGCGTTCGAAGATCGAAGTCGCGAAGCGACCGTCCCTTTGCATCGCGAGGACCGCGCTGGGCAAACGTGGCCGTGAACGTCGACGTCCCAGCCACGGGCTCGACCAGCCGCGCCTCGTCCACGAATAGCAGGTAACCGGCGAGTTCGTCGATGTCACCGGCAATCTGCGCCCAGTCGGCGTCGCTCATGCCGTCCTGGCGCAGCTGGTTGTACCGAAAGGCAACGGCGTTCATCCGGTTTACGGCGCCCACCTGATGCTCCAGTGTCATCAGCGCCACGATGTCGCTGGAAGGGGCGAGGTACCTGGATACGTCGAACTTTCCGCTCAGTGTCGTCAGGTTCTGGCTGCCCGAAGGATCGAGGTCCAGGGGACGGAACGGATCGAGCGCAACGGCATTCCCCAGGTGTGTCTGGGATCCATGCGTACCGGTCACGTACCATCCGCCCCACCGCTGGGCGATTGGTGTCCGATGATCGATGGTGCCGATGAACGTGCTGGTGTAGGCCGGGGTGCCATCGGGATCGGGATAAACAGACGCGACGACCAGCGAGAGCGCACCCCTGTTGCCCATCCCATGACAGAACGTGCACTCGATGCCCCGGCGCTGCAGTCTGGGACGATCGACCTTGCGGGCGTTCAACGAATAGAACACCATCCCGTGACTCGGTTCGAGGGCCAGCAGTTCGTAGACATCCCCACCCGGAACGTTGCCGACAGCCACCTCATCATTGAAGTAGAGCGCCCGCGGATTCTTCGGATTGATGATGGCGTGCTGGAAACTCGTCTTCGAGAAGACCAGGGTCTGTGAATCGATGTTGATGTCGAGGTGCTCGAGCAGGCTCGGCAGATAACCCACGCCATCGCGGTATTCGAGCGTCGCGTCGCCGCGATTGAGCCGCTCGTTCAGGCGCGTGAGTGCGTCAGTCGGGGTTGCATCGCCTGGCGTCTGGGCCCGCAAGATCACCATCGTCATGAAGACAACGATGGCGACCGAGAGGATGGGTCTGGCAGTCACGTCAGATCAGTAGAGCATCCCGCGCCGCGATGACGCGATCCTGCGCTTCTGCCACCGTGCGCGCAGCGGCGGTCATGTGGCCCATCTTCCGTCCAGGCCGCGGATCGGTCTTGCCATAAAGGTGCAGCTTCACGTCGTTGAACCGGCAGGCAGCCGCCCAGTTGGGTTCTCCATCTGCCCATAGATCCCCGAGCAGGTTCACCATCGCCGCCGGACGCGGAATCTCGGCCGAACCGAGCGGAAGCCCGCACACAGCACGAACCTGCTGCTCGAACTGGCTCGTCACCGCCACGTCGAACGTCAGGTGGCCAGAGTTGTGCGGCCGCGGCGCGAGCTCGTTGACCAGCAGATCGCCATCGGTGCTCAGGAAGAACTCTACGCAGAGCACGCCCACGTACTGCAGCTCCTCGAGAATCGTGCGCGTGATCTCGGCAGCCTGCGCGGCTGCGGCCGGCGAGATCAGCGCCGGAACGGTCGTGAGATCCAGGATGTGATTCCGGTGACGGTTCTCGAACGGCGGATAGAGCGCCACGTTGCCGTCAGCCGCCCGCGCGGCCACGATCGAGAGCTCGGCCTGGAGGCTGATGAACTTTTCGACCACCGCTTCCTGGTGGCCGATAGCGGTCCACACGTGCTCGACGTCGGCCGGCGACACGATCTTGTGCTGACCCTTGCCGTCATATCCGAACGCCGCTGTCTTGATGACGGCCGGGGTACCGATGCGCGCCACCGCCTCCCACAGCTCGTCGAGGGTCTGCGCCGATGCAAACGGCGCGGTCGGAATGCCGCGATCCGCGAGGAAGGATTTCTCTCGTACGCGCTGCTGCGCTGTGTGAAGGGCCAGGGCCGAAGGGCGCACCGGGGCAAGCGCTTCCACCGCCTCGATCGCGTCCACCGGCACGTTCTCGAACTCGAACGTCACAACCTCGACACCTCGCGCAAAGGTACGCAGTGCGTCGAGATCGGTATAGGGAGCCGTGACCTCCACGTCAGCAATCTGTCCGGACGGCGAGTCGCCGTCCGGCGCAAAGACATGGACGCGGTAGCCCATGCGACGGGCGGCTATGGCAAACATCCGCCCGAGCTGACCGCCACCGAGCACGCCCAGCACGGCGCCCGGCGCGATGACCCGAGTCACGGCAGCTGTTCCCTGCGGACTTTCTCGGTCTGCTCGGCGCGAAACTGTCGAAGCTCTGCGCGCAACTTCGGGCGGGATCCGGAGAGGATCGACACGGCCAACAGGCCCGCATTGATCGCGCCCGGCTTGCCGATCGCGAGTGTTGCCACCGGGACACCTCCCGGCATCTGCACGATCGACAACAGGGAGTCGAGCCCCTGGAGCGCGGCGCTTTGCACGGGCACGCCGAGCACGGGCACGACGGTGTGAGCCGCAACCATGCCGGGCAAGTGAGCCGCGCCGCCCGCGCCGGCAATGATCACCTCGACGCCACGAGCCTCGGCGCCGGAGGCAAACTCCGCCATCCACACCGGAGTCCTGTGCGCCGACACGATGTGGCGTTCAAACGGCACCGCGAAGCGCTCCAGGATCTCCACGGAGTGCTTCATCGTCTCCCAGTCAGACGATGACCCCATCACGACAGCGACAAGCGGTGTCTCAGTCACGCGTTGCGAATCCTATCTGAACCAACCACGAAGGCGGCCTTCGTCCCTTCGTGGTTAACTCATGCGCTGCTTGAGCGCAGCATCGATGGCATCCATGAAGGCATCGGTCGTCAGGTGCGGCTGGTCTGGTCCGATGAGCACCGCCAGATCCTTGGTCATCTTTCCTGACTCGACGACGTCCACGCAGACCTTCTCGAGCGTTTCGGCGAACTGCACGACATCCGGAGTGTTGTCGAATCGGCCGCGATACTGAAGCCCTCGTGTCCACGCGAAGATGGACGCGATCGGGTTCGTGGACGTCGGCTTTCCCTGCTGATGCAGACGATAGTGGCGTGTGACCGTGCCGTGCGCTGCTTCGGCTTCAACGGACTTGCCGTCCGGCGACATCAGTACCGACGTCATCAATCCGAGCGAACCGTATCCCTGCGCAACGGTGTCCGACTGCACGTCACCGTCGTAGTTCTTGCAGGCCCAGAGGTACCCGCCGTTCCACTTCAGGCTGGCAGCAACCATGTCGTCGATCAGGCGGTGTTCGTACGTGAGGCCCTTCGCCGTGAACGCATCCTTGAAATCGGCGTCGAACACGCGCTGGAAGGTGTTCTTGAACGTGCCGTCATACACCTTGAGGATCGTGTTCTTCGTGGAGAGGTACACCGGGTAGTTGCGTCCGAGGGCATACGTGAAGCACGCGCGGGCAAAGCCTTCGATCGACGCATCAAGGTTGAACATGCCCAGGGCCACGCCCGATCCCTTGGTCGTGATGACCTCGCGATCGATGGGCGCCTCGCTGCTGCCAGCGGCCGGCGTCCATGACAGGCGAATCGTCCCCGCGCCTGGGAAGTGAAAATCCTGCGCGCGATACTGATCCCCAAAGCCGTGACGGGCGACGACCACCGGCTTGTCCCAGTGCGGCACGATGCGCGGCACGTTCTTGCAGATGATCGGCTCGCGAAAGATCGTGCCGTCCAGGATGTTGCGGATCGTCCCGTTGGGCGACCGATACATCTGCTTGAGGTTGAACTCCTTGACGCGTGCCTCGTCCGGCGTGATCGTCGCGCACTTCACCGCCACGCCGTATTTCTTCGTGGCCTCTGCTGAATCGACCGTGATCTTGTCGTCGGTCTTGTCGCGCGACTCAATCCCCAGGTCGTAGTACTTCAAGTCGATGTCGAGGTAGGGCAGGATCAATGTCTCGCGGATCTTCTGCCAGATGATGCGGGTCATTTCGTCCCCGTCCATCTCGACGACGGGGCTCTTTACCTTGATCTTGGTCATTCACGCTCCTGATAGGTCATCTGGTCAGTCCCGGGCACAAAAGCCTGATTTTATCGCGGGCGAAGCCGACTCACCAGCAACCCCACCGCAACGACAGCGACGGCGCCAATGACGTTGTGCCAGAGAAAAGCAACGCTCGTGTACTTGGCAGCGCCATATACCGAGGCCATCCCCGCGATCAGCCCGATGAAGGCGCCGTTGGCGGTTGTCCTGGGAAAGGCAACGGCCAGGATGAAAACCCCAAGGATCGACCCGTAAAAGAACGAGCCGAAGCGGTTGACGACTTCGATGAGCGACCCGAGCTCTGCGGCCCAGACGGCCACGGCGCTCGCAAACACACCCCAGAAGCCCGTGGCCAGCCGGGACACGCGCACGTAGTGCCGGTCCTCCGCGTCAGGCCTGGCAAACCGTCGGTAGAAGTCGATCACCGTGGCCGTCGAAAGAGACGCCAGCTCCGCCGAAATGGTGGACATGGCTGCGGCGAAGATGGCCGCAATCAGCAGTCCCACGAGGCCGACCGGCATGTACGTCGTGATGAAGCTGGGAAACACGTAGTTCACGTCGTTGAACGAGCGATCGCCGGTTGCCTCACGCACGAATGCCAGTGCCTCGCCGCGAACGGCACGCACCTCGGCGTCTCGTGCGGCAAAGTTGGTACGCGCGGTCGTCTGGCCCGTCACATCGCTGACGGTGTCCGCCTCCACGAGAGCCGTACCCGCGGCGCGTCGTGCGTCCACAGCCGCGGCGAAGCGGCCCTCGAGCGCCGCATAGTCTGCGGCGCGAGGCCCCTCGCGTAACGCCCCCTCGTGGACCTTGTTGAAAAACATGGGCCCCGGCGTGAACAGGTAGAACACGAACATCAGGACGCCCACGAGCAGTACCAGCGCCTGCAGCGGAATCTTCCAGTAGGCGCTCATCAGCAGCGACTCCCGGGCTTCGCTGATCGATCGCGCCGTGAGATACCGCTGCACCTGACTCTGGTCGGTTCCGAAGTACGAACAGAACAAAAAGAGCGCCGCGATGGTCCCGGACCAGAAGGTGTACTGGTTCGTCAGGTCGAACGAAAAATCAAAGGTCTGAAGACGTCCGGCGGCACCGGCGATGCGCAGGGCCTGCACCATGCCGACATCCGCCGGCAACGCAAAGACGAGCACCACCACCGCCGCGATGAGACCCCCGACAATCACCACCATCTGTTTGACGTCGGTCCAGGTGACCGCCTGCACGCCCCCGAACATGGTGTACACAGCGGTTGGCAGCGCGATCAGCAGCACCGTGTTCGTGACGCTGAGGCCCAGGACGACGGAGAGGACGACCGCGGGCGCGGAAATGACAACGCCCAGGGACATGCTGCGGGAGATCAGAAAGAGAAAGCTCGTCAGCGCGCGCGTCTTGGCGTCGAATCGCTGCTCGAGATACTCGTATGCAGTGTAGACCCTGGCGTTGTGAAAGAAGGGGACGAGCGTGACCGACAGCACGATCATCGCCAGCGGCAACGCGTAATAGAACTGCAGAAACCGCATGCCGTCGGCGTAGCCCTGACCGGTCGTGCCGATCATGGTGATCGCGCTCAACTGGGTGGCCATCACCGACAGGCCGACCGCCCACCACGGAAGACTCCGGCCGGCGAGAAAGTAGCCTTCGAGCTCGTCGCCCCGCTTGGTGAGACGCAACCCGTCCCAGACCATCCACACGAGGTAGATTGCGATGATCGCCCAATCGACAGGATGCATCAGGAGCGCACGGGATACCGGGACTCGGGGCTCGGGGCTCGGGACTCAAAGATCACGAAAAATATTCCTGGAAAGCGTAGAGGGCGACGAGCACCAGGACCCAGATGATCAACACGCGGCCGTAATGGGCGTCCTTCTCCATGGACGGGCTGTTCATCCGCGCGCCAGCCATCGCTTGCGCTGCTCTTCGGCCGACGTTGCTTCAGGATTGACCTCGAGCCTCCACCTGCGCGCCGGCTCGGTTCCGAAGGTCGCACTGAGCGTCAGGATCTGGTCACGCCGCGCCACGAGAAGCGTCGCCTTGTCGCCCGGCTTGTACTGGTCGAGCCTCCCGGAAAGCTGGTCCGTGCGGACTCGAAATCCATTGATGGCCAGGACCTCGTCGTCCACGTTCAGCCCGGCAAGGTGGGCTGGAGTTTCGCGGCGCACCTCGGAGACGACCAGGCGGCCGCCATCGCTGCGTGTGGACATGCCCAGCCACGCACGTCCCGGACGATCGCTCCGTGGCGTCTCAACAGGCCGAAAGCGCAGGCCGAACGTCTCGAGCGCTTCGGCGTAGTCCAGTTCCGCCTTGCCTGCCACAGCCGTTGCCCAGAAGGATGCCAGGCTCACGCCGCTGACCTGCTCCGCCACGGCGCGGAATTCTTCAGGCGTGAACCCCCTGGTCCCTGAGAACCTGGCAAACGCCGCCCGCATCACGTCGTCCAGGCTCTTCTCGCCTTTCGTGGCGGCCCTGATCTTCGCGTCGAGCAGGAATCCGAGCACGGCGCCCTTCGTGTAGTAGCTCACCGCGACATTCGGGCTGTTCTCGTCGGGCCGGTAGTACTTGATCCAGGCATCGAACGACGCCTGCTCGACCGACTGGACCAGGCGTCCTGGGGTGTTCTGCAGGTCCTCGATGTGGTTCGAGATGCTGTCGAGCAGTTCCTCGCGGGCCATGAGACCGGCCCGGTGCAGCGTCAGATCGGCGTAGTAGTCGGTCACGCCTTCGGACACCCACAGGCTGCGCGTCAGGACTTCGTCTTCGTAATTGAACGGTCCTAGCTCCACCGGTCGCAGCCGCTTCACGTTCCACGCATGGAAGTACTCGTGACTCGCGAGTCCCAGCCACGACAGGTACGCGCGTCGTGTTCCTGTCGCCCACCGGCTCGCCATCAGCATCGTCGAGTTCTTGTGCTCGAGCCCGCCGCCGCCATCGTTGACGAGCGTCAGCATGTTCAGGAACAGGTACTTGTCGTACGGCAGTGCGCCCCACATGCGCGCGTACTGGGCGACGATGGTTTCAAGGTCCCTGGCCGCGCGAGCGCCGTCGAAGGTGCCCCCTTCTCCAACGTTCACGAGATAGTGCTGCTTGCCTTCGACGGTGAACTCGTAGACCGCGGGGTTGCCCACCACGATCGGAGAATCCACGAGCGTGTCGAAGTCGGGCGCGCTGTAGCGGTGCGGCCCTCCTGGCATGGCTGCCAGTCCGGTCATCGATCTCGTCCAGCCTGTCGCGGGCTCGATCGTCACTTCATGAGGCCGCGCACTGTCGTCGGCAAGCGTCATGAACGTGGGCGCGCCGTTGAGCATCGCGAAGTCGGTTTCCACCCAATTGGTGCGCACGGTCATCTCGCGCGCATACACGCGGTAGTTCACCGTCACGGATGACGATCCGCCGGTCGCGATCCGCCAGCGGTTCTTATCCGACTTCTCGACCTCGATCGCCCGTCCGTCCTGGGCCAGGGCGGTGACGGCCTCGACCTGCCGCGAGTACTCGCGCACCATGTATGAACCAGGCGTCCACACGGCCATCATCAACTCGATTTGGGCTCGTCCGCTCGTGGGCACGACCGCCGTCACCTCCACGTAGTGTGTGTGCGGTTCGGGAAATCGAAGCGTGTACTTCATGGGATCGGGGGAGGTCTGCGCAGAGGCGAAGGACGCGGCCTGGAGCACGAACACGGCCAGCAACAGTCCGCGGATTCTTGCGACCATGTGCTGCATTCTATAGAATCCAGCCCTCGGACGTTGGTACTCAAATCCCTGGCATCGACCGACCACAAAGTCATCGGCCTGATGTACGCCGTGACCAGTTTGTTGTTCCTGCTGGTCGGGTTCCTGCTGATTCTCGTCATCCGTTGGCAGCTCGCGTATCCGGGCGAACCGCTGCCGTTCCTCGGTGAGCTGTTCGGTGTGGCCAACGCCCCGGGGGGCATCATCCTGCCCGAGTTCTACAACCAGCTTGGCGCGATGCACGGAACGATCATGGTGTTCCTTGGCGTGGTGCCGCTCGCCGTCGGCGCCTTCGGCAACTACATTGTTCCATTACAAATCGGCGCGCCGGACATGGCGTTCCCGCGGTTGAACCTGGCGAGCTACTGGTTCTACCTCGCGGGCGGCATCGTGATGCTCGTCAGCTTCTTCGTGCCCGGCGGTGCCGCCAACAACGGCTGGACCTCTTACGCACCGCTCTCCGATCTCGCGCCCGGCATGGGTCAGACGCTGTGGCTCGGCGGCATGGGACTGCTGATCTTTTCGTCGCTCCTCGGCGCGGTGAACTTCATCACCACCATCATTCAACTGCGCGCACCGGGCCTCACGTGGTTCCGTCTGCCCTTCTTTGTCTGGTCCCAGTTCATCACGTCGTTCCTGCTGCTGCTCGCGTTCCCGGCGCTGCAGGCCGCGGCGATCCTGCAGGCGATGGATCGCCTCGCCGGCACGAGCTTTTTCCTCCCGAGCGGACTGGCCGTTGCGGGCCAGGCGCTCAACGTCGCCGGCGCCGGCAACGCATTGCTCTGGCAGCATCTCTTCTGGTTTCTCGCGCACCCGGAGGTATATGTCCTCATCCTTCCGGCCATGGGCATCGTCGCCGAGATCATCGCCAACAACACCCGAAAGCCACTCTGGGGCTACCGCCTCATGGTCTATTCGGTGTTCGTTCTGGGCTTTCTGTCGTTCATCGTCTGGGCGCACCACATGTTCCTCACGGGGATGGGAACCACCATCAGTGCGTTTTTTCAGGCGACGACGATGATCATTTCGATCCCGTCGGTAGTGATACTGAGCTCTTTGATCCTGTCGTTGTATGGCGGATCGATCCGCTTCACGTCACCGATGCTCTTTGCGCTGGCGTTCCTTCCGATGTTCGGCATCGGTGGACTCACGGGACTGCCGCTCGGGCTGGCCACGACCGACATCCCGTTGCACGACACCAACTACGTGGTGGGTCACTTCCACTACCTCGTCGCGCCGGGGACGATTTTCGCGCTCTTCGCGGGCATCTATTACTGGTTCCCCCGAGTGACCGGTCGCATGATGAACGACACGCTGGCGAGGATTCACTTCGTCGGATCGCTCATCTGCATGAACGTGATCTTCATGCCCATGTTCATCCAGGGTCTCGCGGGGGTGAACCGGCGACTCTGGGATGGCGGAGCGTCTTACGAGCACGCGCAAGGGGTGCTGGCGCTCAACATCCCGATGTCACATGCGGCGTTCACGCTGGGATTCTTCCAGCTGTTCTTCATCGTCAATCTATTCGTGAGCGTGAAACGCGGACGGAAGGTTGACGCGAATCCCTGGCAGGCGACCACGCTCGAGTGGAGCCCGGCGGGAGCACCGTTGCGCGCCTACCGGGATCCGTACGAGTACAGCGTCCCGGGCGCACTGACTGACTTCACCCCTCAGGGCGAAGCCAAACCATGATCGTCCCCTACACCACTGACGTCAGGCCGGATACGGGGCTCACGAACCCGAAGCTGGGCATCTGGCTGTTCCTTGCGTCGGAGGTGATGCTCTTCGGGTCGCTCTTCTCTGCCTACGCGCTGCTGCGGTCAGGCGATCCTGCGTGGCCGGATCAGTCAACCGTCGTCAACGTGCCGCTTGCGACGCTCAACACGATCGTGCTGATTTCCTCATCGGTCACGATGGTTCTCGCGTGGGCGTCACTCACGCCCGCGCTTGCGTCTCGTGTGACAACCGGCAAAGCAGGTGCACCTGCGACGCCGCTGCCGCTCGGACGATACCGGCTGTTCATGGGTCTGACGCTGCTGCTTGGTGCGGTGTTCCTGTGCATCAAGGCCGTGGAATACAGCGACAAGTTTTCGCACGGGCTGCTGCCGTCCACGAACAACTTTCTGGGCCTTTATTTCACGATGACCGGCCTGCATGCGCTGCACGTGATTGGCGGGATGATCGTGAATGCCTATCTCCTGGGTCCCGGTCTGAAGATGTGGTCGAGTGCGCCGCAGCGCTTCGCCAATCGCGTCGAAGTTGCGGGGATATACTGGCACTTCGTGGACGTGGTCTGGATCTTCCTGTTCCCCGTCCTGTATTTGCTCTGAGATGGCAGTGGCTGACGTCAGAGGTTACGTCGTGATCTTCGGCACTCTGCTCGCGCTGACACTCGTCACGGTGGGCGTTGCGAACCTGTCGCTGCCGATGGGACCGACGGTCGCGCTCGGCCTGACGATTGCCACGGCCAAAGCCACGCTGGTGGTGATGTTCTTCATGCACCTCAAGGGTGAGCGCCCGATGGTGCTCTGGCCGCTCGCGCTCACGGCCTTCCTGTTCGTCGCGTTGTTCGTGTTCCTGCTGTTGTCGGAAGCAGATCACGTTGTGCTGACTACCTATCACGGCGCGGCTGAAGCCGCGCACTACGTTAGCTATGGCGCCTGATTTCATGATGACGGCCTGCGCGGTCTGCTTCGGCGCCGTTGAACCCATCGTTCGCGAGAGCATGAATGCCGGGATTCTCGTGCTGCTGGGAGTGACCGCCGTAGTGCTCGCCTGTTTCGCGCGGTTCTTTGTTGCGCTCGCACGGAGATCGCGCGCGGCAGCGCATCTGGTTGAGACGACGCAGGAGCCGGCCGTTTAGCCATGCTCGAGTGGCTCGGCATGCCCGTGGCAGCGTCGGCTCATGCCGGCCAGGTGGACTTCATCATGGTGCTGGTGCACTGGCTGATGCTGGTCCTGTTCGTCGGCTGGAGCGCGTTCTTTTTTTATGTGCTCGTGCGCTTTCGCCGGCGTGCCAACCCCGTGGCCACCCACGCGGGTCTCCAGGGGAGCTGGTCCACGTGGGTCGAGGGAGGCGTGCTCGTCGCCGAGGTCGCGCTGCTGGCGTTCTTCTCCATTCCGGCCTGGAGCGCACGCGTCGATGCGTTTCCGGCAGAGACCCAGAGCACGGTGGTGCGCGTGGTCGCTGAGCAGTACGCCTGGAACGTCCACTATCCCGGCGCCGACGGCCGCTTCGGGCGGACCACCCTGCAGCTTCTCGGTCCTGACAATCCTCTCGGCCTCGACCGAGCCGATCCGACTGCCAAGGACGACATCACGACGATCAACCAGCTCTATCTGCCTGTGGACAAACCGGTGATCGTGCACCTCTCGAGCAAGGACATGATCCACAGCTTTGCTCTGCCGCAGATGCGCGTGAAGCAGGACGTGATTCCCGGGATCCCGCAACCTGTGTGGTTCACCCCCAGGCAGACCGGCCAATGGGAGATCGCGTGCTCTCAGTTATGCGGCCTCGGTCACTACCGCATGCGTGGCTTCTACACGATTCAGACCCAGGCGGAATACGACGCGTGGCTCGCTGAAGAGACCGCGCTGCTCGCAACACCCTAGCAACTCGCCGACGACAAGCGGGAGAACGCGAACGTCTCCTGCGCACTCTGACCCGCTTGACTGTGTGTGTCGGAACGAACGGACAGAGGCTCGTCTTACCTGGTAAGTGATACACTCAGGCTATGACTACGCTGGTCGTGTCATCGAAGGGACAGATCGTGCTGCCGGCCTCCACGCGACGAAAGCTCGGACTGGGCACCGGCTCGAAGCTGCAGGTTATCGAGGAAGGCGACGAAGTCCGACTGAAAGTCGTGCGGACTGTGCCGACCGTATTCGTCGAGCGACTGGCGGGCATGGTGCGCCTGCCGTCGCGAGGCGTGCCGAGGCGACTGGCCGACTTCGATCCGGCGTCAATCACCGCTCAACGGAGGAAGCGTTCACGATGAACGCGCTGGACACCAACGTCCTCGCGCGCTTTTTCATCGATGACCCTGACGACCGCGAGTCCGCCAGGCAACGGCCCGCCGCTGTGGCGGCCCTGTCGGAGCGTTCCTTCGTGCCGGTGACGGTGCTCCTGGAATTCGAGTGGGTCATGCGCGGGTTCTATGCCATGAGCCGGAAGGATGTCTCGCGGGTCTTCCGTGCCCTTATGGGCATCGAGCACGTCGTCGTCGATAACCGCGCCGCGCTTCTGCAGGCGTTGGAGTTGTTCGATGGGGGTCTCGACTTTGCCGATGCCCTCCACCTGGCGTTCAGCGAGCGAGCGACGAAGCTCGTGACGTTCGATCGCGCCCTCGCGAAGCGGGTGGGTCGGTTGGACGTAGCCCAGCGCGTGGTCTTGCTCCGGTAGTGTGACGGTTGCGCCGATGCCGACGAGCCGCACTCACGCCGCCGCCAGCCGCCCTGGTCGCCGCGGCCTTATCTCTTCAACCTCCACGTCATCGCGGCTGGTATCATCAGGAGACCCGCAGGCGCTCCACTCCCTGGCAGCGCGCGCAGGAGGCCTTTCCCTACGCATCGAATCCAGGTTTCACCCGCACCAGCCGCAGCTCCACCACTAGTCGAGCGGAACGCCGACGTCCTGCAGTCGTTTCTGAGCGACGCCGCGCATGTCCCTGGAGGCGTCGCGACAGGTATCGCCTTCCCGAAGACCGCGGATGAGGTCTCCGCGCTCGTACGATCCGCGCGTCGAGTGCTCCCGATCGGCGCACAGTCGTCGCTGACGGGGGGCGCAACGCCGCGCGGCGACCTGCTCATCAGCACGAGGTCGCTCACCGACATCACGCTGCTCCCGGATTCCCGCGTCCGCGCCGACGCTGGCGCTCCCGTAGTGCGCGGCTTCAGCCGCGCCGTG
>JABFSA010000134.1 GCA_013140775.1 Acidobacteriota bacterium
GCGGGCCAAAAGGTCCGATGCAGGCCCTGATGCGCCAGCGGGCGGCCGCGACGCAGCAGGCCGCATCCGCGGCGCCAGCCGCAGCGCCGGCAGCGGCGGCCAATCCGCTTGCTCTTGGCCGTGAGAGCTTCGAGAAGACGGCCGGCGGTGTCGGCTGCGCCTTCTGTCACGGGATGGGCGGGCGCGGGGGCGCGCAGTTCAACGCGCCTGACGTCCGCGGCGCCGACGAAGCGCGTGTGCGGTCTGCGCTCGCCGGAGTCGCGGTCATGAGTCGCATCACGCTGAACGATGCAGAGATCGCGGCGGTCGTGGCCCATCTCCGGGAGATCAACAAATGATGAGGGCCATCACCGGGACACTGCTTTCTCTGCCGGTGTTCGCGATATGCCTGGGCGCAGTGGATGTCGCGGAGGCCCAGACGCCCGCCGCGGTCGAGGTGCACAACCACGAAGGCGCCCACGTCTCGGCTGCCGACCCGACATCCCCGAACCTGGCCGACTACCTGACCGTCAACGTGGCCTTGTCGGACACGGGGCTTCAGCCCTCGGCGGTTTTCGTCCCCGCAGGAAGGCCAGTCCAGCTGATGTTGCGGAACCGGGGTTCGGTGGAGCATCACTACCGCGTCGTGGGCCTGGTTCCCGATGAGTTGTTGTGGGTGTCGCGGCCGGAGCCTGCGCTGGACGCCGGCGTCGGTGATGAACACAGCGCTCACCACGGGCTGCAACTGCTTCGATCGCGCGCGTCGTCGCCGGCCGGCATCCGTCCGTCGGGAAAAGAGGTGCATGCCTACGTGGCGGTGCCCGGCGACGTCGATGTGGTGCTCTTCACCGCGAGCCAGATGGGAACGTTCGACGTTGAATGCGACCTCCATCGAGATCGGGTCGGTTCTCTCACGGTGTTCGCCCCGGCGGGCGAGGCGCAAAGCGCCGCCGATTCTCCACGACGGAGGCAAGCCCTCACGCGTGCGTTGAGTCGGGATCTTGGCACCGTGAACTATCCGGGAGTGGAGGGCGTGCAAATCGAAGCGACCTATGCCACCCCTGAATACGTGATGCAGTCGTTAGGTGGAGCGACCGCCGTCGCCGCGTTGCAGCCCGATCGGCACATTGCGTTTCTGTTGACGGAGCGCACTCATATCGCCAGCCTGCCCGAGGTCGCGGCGCCGCCACAGCTGATGGTGAACGGACGTCGTGTGCCGCTCGTCGATTCCAAGGTCATGACAGGATCGGTACACCATCGGGCCACCGTCTACCGGTTCGTGCGTGACGATGCCTTTGGCAGTGGACATCAGATGGTGACGCTTCATCTACCATCCGGACCCGAAGCGACGTGGCACCTGCCGCTGCCCGTTTCCAGCGCCGGCGCCGGCATGGACGGGCCTATCGGCGCTGGGGAGCAATGGGGCCTCATTCTGGCGTTGCTTGGGGGCATGGTCGCCGCGATGTGGCCGTGTCTGTTCCAGCTGACCGTCTACTTCATCCCCGCGCTCGCTGGTGTGGCGATGCAGGAACCGGGCGCACCCGCGTCGAGCAGCCGCCGGCGAGTGCTTGTGGCGGCGTTCTATTTCATCCTTGGTTTCACGCTCGTCTACACGGCCACCGGAGCGCTCATCGGCTTTGCCGCGCAGCGGCTGGGCAACACCGCCCAGTTCGAGATCTGGCAGCGGTACTTCAGCGTAGCTGCCGGCGTGGTGGTCATCGGCCTCGCGTTGCGCGTGGCGGCGAAGGTCAAGGCGCCTCTTGTGTGCCGAATGCCCATTCTGTCGAACATGGGGAATGCGCAGAAGCCCGCCACGCGATTGGAGATGATGCTCGCCGGGCTGGCCTTCGCGACCGGGTGCATGACCTGTTTCGGTTCGGCGCTCGTGGTTGGCATGGTGGTGTACGTCGGCCTTGCCCAATCGGCGTTCTATGGCGCGCTGGTCCTCTTTCTCTTCTCGCTGGGCATGGGTATTCCTCTCGTGCTTGCCGCGTTGGCCATGGCTCGCGCACTCCCGCTGTTAATGAAGCTCGATAGGGCTGTCCCGTGGATGGGACTGGCCAGCGCCGTCCTCATGGCCGGCTTCGGTGTTCTGCTGATCAGTGGCAACTACATGCTCGTCGCCGAGTGGAGTCAGCGCCTGGCGACTGGGGCGGTCTCGGTGCCCGATGTCTCCGGCAGAGTCGTCCTGATCGTTGCCATTGCCGGGGCGCTCGGTCTGGCCGCGTCGCTGATGCGCTTGACGGCCAGCAACCGCGCCCGGCGGTCTCAGTCTGTGTCACCCTGACGCCAGCGGGCCCTCTCTTGTCCTCGGTTCTCATGAGAAGCCGTCGTGAAGATTCGAGCCCCGGAAGATCGACGAGACGTACGCAGGTGCTGGGGGAAGTCATTGACCATCACGACGCTCGGCATGACGAGGTTGGGGCGCGCGTCACAATACCCGCCGGTACAATGAAGGACGCCCTCGTTTACGCCGATTAGAACGCCAGCCTCGAAGCCTGTGGGGGAAGATACCCATGTCGAGTTTGTTGCAGTCCACACCGGTACCGCTGGATCGATCGACTCAGCATCGAGTAGCCCAGCTCCCGACACGCTGAGCGTGCGTCGTCAGGCGATCGTCGAGAGGATCCCGCCGCGTTCGTGCCTGAATCGCAACGTCAGGAACTCCACGCCGCAGTGCCAGCCGGCGCTCGGATCTTTTGAATCACGTACTGCGCGTCTCACGACAGCCACGGCGCTGCAGAAGTCGCATTCGATCCTCACGCGTGTGCCGACGAGCACTTCGGCGGTGGAGAGGAATCGCATCCCGTTCATCGACAGATCCTCGGTCGTACCGGCATGGCGGCGCGTTCCCGACGTCGCCAACCAGAAGACAACCGGCGTGTTCCTGGGCACGCGTCCGATGGCGCGGCGCGTATCCTCGCCGTCCTGATGCTTCTTGGCGGGGAAGAGCGGGCTGCTGCAGGCTGAACATGTCCCTTCATGCCACTCGACCTGCGCCCGCGGACAAGGCGCATTGCAGAAACTGCAGGTGGGCGGCTTGGCCGCTTCGACGACAGTCGGTCGCGCGGCAGGGACGGACGTGACTGGCGGCGGGGAGGCGGGTGGCGCGCCGCGGTGACGGATGAGCCCAACCGGCTTGAGGCGTTGATCGTACTCAGCGCGCCGATTGGGGTCGCTCAACGTGGCAAAGGCTTCGTTGATGAGGGCAGCCTCTGCGTGGTCCCCCCCGAGGTCGGGGTGTACCTTGAGCTGCTGCATGATGGCGCGGTAGCTGGCCTTGACCACTTCGACCGGCGCATCCGCCTGCACCTGCAGGAGACGATAGAAATTCCGGCGGTTCTTCATGGTGTCGCCCATGGCGGGATATTCAGTCCATCGGCGTCCGGTGGGGAAACTTGAGGGTCGCTAGCGGGACGACTGCAGCCACGCGCCAAACGCGGTGGACTGCGCCTCGCGCAACGCTGTGCAGTTCTCGATCCGTTCGAGCGCCTGGCGCAGCGTCCGCTGAGACGAGGGGGCAGGGTTGCGCTCGAAGAACTGCCGGACGTCCGCTGCACGTTCCGCTGAGCAGAACCCTCCCACGGATCCAACGATCGTGGGAATCCCCTGGAACGTGCCGAGCTTCTGCGTGAGCGCGGGCCACTGCGTCTTGATGAACGTCCACGTGGCTTCGCGTGATGCTGGGCGCGCCATCAGTCCTGCGAGTAGCGACGCGGTGTCCTGCGTCCGTACGTCTGGTGAAAGGGCGAAGGTCAGCGTCCGCTGGACGAGCTCCGGCTGACCGAACGCGGGGAGCGCGTTGAAGAAGCGGTAGTAGTCCTCTGGCTTGGCGGTGAGCGCTGCGAGCTTGGAGAAATACCGATCGTACAGGGCCACATCGCCCGACGCGGCGGCCACACGCAACACCACGGGCGCCAGCGTTCCTGACAGCGACGTGGGATCGGCGAGGTATCGTTCGGCCAGCTCGCGCACACGACGCTGAAGTACCGGGTCACCGCTGGCGACAAGGCCGAGCAGCTCGGCCCGGCGTGTCTGACGCTCCGCGGGATCGCGCGCCGTTCCCGGAATCCCCAGCGTGTCGAGCACCGGCCTGAATCGCGATCGGATCCAGGTCTGCCAGCGTGACTGCTGATCGGGTGTCACGAGATACTCGCCGACGAAACCGAGGCGCGTCGCAAGCGTGTCGGTGATCGCGGCCGTCTCGTCCCGGGCAAGTGAGCCCGCAAGATCGAGATAGACGCCGATATCGTGACGGCCAGCCCGCACCATCCACCACTCGTCGCCCAGCAGGCCGAGACGTTCGATCGGCGCCAATCTCGAGGCATTCCGCCCGAGGTCTCTCACGGCGTCAGGGCTGTATTCCGTGAAGTAGTAGCCCTGGCTGGCCGCGTTTGCAAACGCGGTGGTTCCGCAGGCTTGAGCGGGGATCGTCCGTTGCGGCTGATCCAGCACCTCGCAGTTCGCCCGGCCTGAGCCGGCCTTGAAGCAGACAGGAATCGTCCACACCCGCTCGTCCGGCGGCGCGCCAGGGATCCCCACGAAGCGGCGCTGCGCGATCGTCGTCTCGGCCCTGCCCGCGGCGCACTGCGTCTGCACCGCAACGACCGGTGTGCCAGGCTGCTCGACGAAACCACGCATGATGCGATCGATGGGCCGTCCAGTGACACGGGTCATCTCGCCCCAGAAATCCTCGCCGGCGGCGTTCGAGAACGCGTACGTGTTGAGATACGAAGCGATCCCTTTGCGGAAAGCCTCGACGCCGACATAGGCCTCGATCATGCGAAGCACGCCGGCGGTTTTCTCGTACGCGATCCCGTCGAAGACTTCGTTGATCTGATCTGGTGTGCTGACGTCGATCCGTATTGCCCGTGTCGATCGCAAAGCGTCGATTCCCAACGCGCTCTGCGTGTCCGCCGCATCGTCCAGTTCGACGCGCCAGTCCGGCCGCCACCGGGCAATGGGCCTGCTGGCAATCCAGGTCGCAAAACCTTCGTTGAGCCAGATGTCGTTCCACCACTTCATGGTGACGAGATTGCCGAACCACTGGTGCGCGATCTCGTGGGAAATGATCGACGCCACGCCGCGCTGTGCGTTGACGGATGCGCTTGCTGGATCGATCAAAAGGCTGCGCTCGCGGAAGATGATGGCACCCACGTTCTCCATGGCGCCAGCGGCGAAGTCGGGCACGGCAATGATGTCGAGTTTGCCGAATGGATACGTGATGCCGAAGTAGTCGTTGAAGAACGCCAGCTGCTGCTGCGCCGCGTCGAGCGCGTACGTCGTCAGTGGCAGCTTGTCCGGTGTCGAACACACCCGTATCGGTGTGCCGCTCGCACTGCCTGAGCGGCACACAAAGTCGCCCACGACCATCGCGACCAGATAGCTGGACATCTTTGCGGTGGTGGCAAACGTGAGTGTGTGCTTGCCGGGCTCAGGCCCTGGAGTGTCCGACAATTGCGTACCGTTCGAGATGGCAGTGTCCGCGCTGTCGATCATCAGCGACACGTCGAACGTGGCCTTGTAGACAGGCTCATCGAACGAGGGAAAGGCACGGCGCGCGTCGGTGGCTTCGAGCTGCGTCACGGCGTAGCTTCGACCGTTCGCTTTGCTTAGATAGAAGCCACGCAACTTGTCGTTGAGCAGCCCACGGTACCGGATGTGAATCGTCGCGAGCCCGGTCGGGATCTCTTGCGCGGTTGTGAACGTCACAGTTTCGGCTGTCGAGTCCAGTGTGACCTGTGCTGTCTGCAGGCCACCGACCGACTCAACGGTGACTTCGTCGAATTCAATCTCGGCAGCGTGAAGCGTGATGGCGCGGCTCGGAGCGCGCATCTGGAGACGAATCGACTCGCGTCCGCGGAAGGTGGCGCTCGTAAGGTCGGGCGCAAACCAGAGCGTATAGTGCTCCGGCACAGCAGTGCCCGAAAGACGCTGTGCCCACGCCGGGCTGGCCAGCAGGAGCAGTGCCACGATCAGGGCCGGGCATTTCTGCATGCTTTAACGTAGCACTGGAATTGATTTCGGAGGCACGCGGTCTCGGGACTCTGGCGGGCGGTTTTGCCCGTCCCGATAATCGGCTGTATGTTCACACGTGTCAGGCGCGGGCGAACAGGCCGGCCTGGAGGAGGTTTCGTGAAGCGATGGGCGAGCGTACTGGCGGTGGCCAGTCTGTGCGTGGGGTGCGGCGGTAGCAGTGACACGGCGGCTCCAGAGGCAGCAGCGACCGCGGAGGCGCCGGAAGGTGCTGCGGCCGGTGGCGCTGCGGCGGGGGGCGGCGCCGGCACGCCAGCCGCGCCAGTTGCCGCGCCGGTTCCGGCGATCCGCTCCGTGATGGAAAAGGCAGGCTGGACCGTGGCCGATGTCGACCTTTTCGAAATCAACGAAGCCTTTGCAATGGTTCCGATGATTGCGATGAAGGAACTCGGC
>JABFSA010000075.1 GCA_013140775.1 Acidobacteriota bacterium
GTGTATCACCAGCCTCTCGCCCCATCCGCAGACCGTGCTCACCCTCGCTCAGGCCCGAGAAGGTAAAATGAGCGCCACATGCTGAGATTTCTCACCGCGGGCGAGTCGCACGGCCAGGCACTGGTCGTCACAGTGGACGGAATGCCGGCCGGTCTTCAACTCGACATCCCTTCCCTCGACGAACAACTCAAACGCCGGCAGGGCGGCTACGGGCGCGGACGCCGGATGGCCATCGAGAGCGACCGCGTGGAGATCCTGGCGGGCGTTCGCCACGGCCGGACGACCGGCGCGCCCATCGCCCTTCTGATTCGGAACCGCGACTGGGTCAACTGGCAACAGACGATGTACGTCGAGCCGGAGATGCCGGAAGGCGCGAGCGGTGTCCGCAGACCCGAGGTCACCCGCCCGCGACCGGGCCATGCGGACCTGGCTGGCGCGATCAAATACGGCCATGACGATGTTCGCGACATCCTTGAGCGCGCAAGCGCACGTGAAACCGCCGCGCGCGTCGCGGCTGGCAGCCTCGCTCGCCAGATCCTTGGCCGCTTCGGCATGCAGATCGCCAGCCACGTGTCCGTGATTGGTGACGTCATGCTCGACGAGAACCGAACGGTCTCGTTTGCCGAAGCCCAGGCCATCCCGCAGGATTCACCGCTCCGCTGCGTGGATGCGTCCGTCCAGCAGTCGATGATTGCCGCCATCGACAAAGCACGAGATGCAGGCGACACCCTGGGTGGCGCATTTGAGGTGATCGTGACGGGAGTTCCGGTCGGGCTGGGATCGTACGTGCAGTGGGACCGCAAGCTCGATGGCCGTCTGGCCCAGGCCCTCATGTGCATTCACGCGATCAAGGCGGTCGGCATCGGCATCGGGCCAGAGGTGGCGGTCCGCCCCGGGTCGCGCGTCCATGACGAAATCCTTCCAGCCCCGGAAGTTGGCGCTCCCGTACGCCCTACCAACAACGCGGGCGGACTCGAAGGCGGCGTGACCAACGGCGAAGACGTACGCGTCGTCGGTTTCATGAAGCCGATTTCCACGCTGATGAAACCGCTTCGCTCGGTCGATCTCACCACCATGACGGAAGCTCCGGCCGCCATTGAACGCAGTGACGTGTGTGCGGTCCCCGCGGCGGCCGTGGTGGGCGAAGCGATGGTCGCATTCGTGCTCGCCGATGCGTTCCTCGAGAAGTTTGGCGGCGATTCGATCGACGAAATCGAGCAGCACTACAAGAGCACGATCGAACACGTGCGGCGCCGGTTCTCCGCGCGCGCGACGCCCGCATGATTCGTCCGATCCTCCGATACGGCGACCAGATCCTTCACGACCCTGCCGCCCCCGTCACGGAGATCACGGCAGACATTCAGCGGCTCATCGACGACATGATCCAGACGATGTATGCGGCGCCTGGCGTCGGCCTGGCGGCGACACAAGTGGGCGTTCCACTCCGCATCTTCGTGGCGGATGTCTCTGGCGGACGTGTCGCGAGCGACCTGCTGACCTTCATCAACCCTGAGCTCGTGGAAGCCGATGGCACTCAGCATGAGGATGAAGGTTGTCTCAGCCTTCCCGGCTTCACTGCCATCGTCGAACGCCCGACGCGCGCGGTGGTGAAGGGCCTCGATCGGGACGGACGTCAGCAGGTCGTCGAAGGTGTCGGGCTGCTGGCGCGGTGTTTCATCCATGAGATGGACCACCTGGACGGCGCCCTGTTCGTCGATCGCCTTCGCGGCCTCAAGAAGGATCTGATCCTCAGGAAGATCAAGAAGCTTTCGCGCTCGGGCAAGTGGTGACCACAGCCTCCAGCGATCCACTGCGCATCGTGTTTCTCGGGACGCCAGCATTCGCGGTGCCTTCCCTCGAAGCGCTGCTGGCCTCGCGCCATACGGTCTGCGGTGTGATCACCCAGCCTGACCGTCCGAGAGGCCGCGGACAACAGGTCTCCGACGCGCCGGTCAAGGCCCTCGCCGTGGCTCGCGGTCTGCCGGTGCTCCAGCCTGATCGGCTGAAGGCTCCAGAGGTCGCAGCCACGCTCCGCGACTGGAATGTGGATCTCGGCGTGGTGGCCGCGTACGGAAAACTCATCCCCGAAGACATCCTCAGGTTGCCGCGTTTCGGAATGATAAACGTCCACGCTTCCCTGCTGCCAAAGTATCGCGGCGCATCTCCGGTGCACCGGGCGGTGATGGACGGCGAGCGTGAAACCGGCGTGACGATCATGCGCGTCGAAAAGATGCTCGACGCTGGCGCGATGCTCGGCAAGGCCATCCGGCCGATCGGCCCCGACGACACCAGCGACGTCGTCGAACGCGACCTTGCACAGCTCGGCGCGCCGCTGCTGCTCGAGGTCATCGAACAGCTGGCAGCCGGAACCGCGACCGACGAGCTGCAGGACTTCATGATTTGCAGCTACGCGCCGCGACTGACGAAGGCTGAAGGACTGGTTGATTGGTCGCTTCCGGCCTCATACGTCCACAACCGTGTGCGTGGGCTCTATCCCTGGCCGCACGCGTACTCATACCTCGACGGCTCGCGGCTCATCCTCTTGAAGACTCATCTCGAGGCAGAAGTCACCGAGGCAGCGCCGGGCACGATTGTGGATGTTTCGCGGGGCTCGATCTCTGTCGCAACGGGACACGGTGAACGCATCGCGATCGATCGCGTGCAACCGGAGGGACGCCGACCGATGGAGACACGTGAGTTTCTTGCGGGTCACCGCGTCCAGCCAGGCGCCCGGTTCACCGGCCCATGACCGCACCGGCGCGGGTTGCCGCCTATCACGCGCTCCGCGCCATCGCCGACGAACGAGCTGACCTTCCTACCGCGCTCGCGCAGAGCCGGCAGCACTTGTCAGACGAGCGCGATCGTGCGCTAACAGCCGAGATCGTCGCTGGCACCCTTCGGTGGCAACGCAGCCTCGACTACCTCATCGAACACTTCGCGGCCCGGCCTCTGGACAAGGTGGACCGCGACGTCCTTCATATCCTGCGCCTGAGTCTCTATCAGCTCCTGCACCTTGATCGTGTGCCCGCGTCCGCGGTGGTAGACGACGCCGTCGATCTGACCCGTCTGGCACGAAAGACCAGCGCATCAGGGTTCGTGAACGCCGTGCTCAGGACAACTGTGCGGCAACGATCCCGTTTGCCGCTCCCGCCGCGACCCGACGAGGGCGGTGACCGCGACGCAATGCTCACCTACCTGGGCATCACTCAGTCACATCCCGAATGGCTTGTTGCGCGGTGGCTCGACAGGTATGGCTTCGACGCCACAGAGCGATGGGTGCGCTTCAACAACGAGCCTCCACCGCTGACACTGCGCGCCAACACGCTCCGAGGCAGCCGTGAGACGCTCACGGGGACACTGGGCAAGGTGGAGGTGTCTACCGAGCCAACACGGCACGCGCCACACGGGCTCGTCGTCACTGCCGGCAATCCGTTGCGGGAACCGTCCGCAACCGGTGCCTTCTTCGTACAGGATGAGGCGTCACAGCTCGTGACCCTGGTGGTCGATGCACAACCTGGGGAACACATCCTGGATCTGTGCGCGTCGCCTGGTGGAAAGACGACGGCAATGGCTGCGGACATGCGCGACACGGGATTGCTGGTTGCCTGCGACGTGCGGCCGCGACGCATCGCACTGCTCAAGGACACAGTCCGCTCGAGTGGCGCATCGCGAATCAGAGTCGTGCGTGTGCCGTCTGAAGGTCCGCTGCCCTTCGCAACGCTGTTCGATCGTGTGCTCGTGGATGCACCCTGCTCAGGCCTGGGCACCGTTCGCCGCGATCCGGATATCCGATGGCGTCGGGACGAACCCAGTCTCGAGCGCTTCGCTCGCACGCAGAGCGCATTGATCGAACGCGCGGCTGCGGTTGTCCGGCAAGGGGGACGGCTTGTCTATGCCACCTGCTCCAGCGAGCCTGAGGAGAACGAGGCTGTCGTGGACGCCTTCCTTGCCAGCAACCCCGAGTTCGAGCTTCTCGATCTTCGCAGCCAGGGATCGGCGCCTCTTCAGCCTCTCCTCGACACGAGAGGCATGTTGCGGACGCTGCCGTTCGCGCACGGACTCGAAGCATTTTTCGCGGCCGCCATGGTACGATCCACCGAATGCCGTTGACGGCCCGTGTCTGGAGCCTGGGGAAGCTGCTGCTGCTCGCGGGCGCACTCGTGGTCACCTTCTTTGGTTTTGCGCTCGTTGGCATGCGCCTCGCGCTTCGAACGCGTGAGGTGCAGGTCCCGGATTTGGTCGGCGCACCCATTGAGCGCGCAACACAGATTGCGGCAGACCTCGGCCTCGGGCTCAGAGTCGATCCCAATCCCCGCCCTGACGAGCGCATCCCGGCAGGAAGTGTGTTGCAGCAGGACCCAACCGCAGGCGAGGGTGTTCGCCAACAGCGGACGCTGCGTGTGTGGGTAAGCTCCGGGCCGCGGTCCACGATGATGCCAGGGCTTGTGGGGCAAAGCGAGCGAACCGCGCGGCTGCGTGTCGGCGAGGACGGCATCGAAGTGGTCACCGTCTCCGAATTCCGATCGCCCGAGTATTCTGCTGACGCCGTCGTATCGCAGGACCCCCCTCCGGGCTCGCGTGCGCCGCGCGTCTCGCTTCTGGTGAATCGCGGTGAGTCATCTGCCACCTACCTCATGCCTGACCTGACCGGCCTCGCGGGCGAACGTGCAGCCGAGGTGCTGCGAACACGAGGCCTTCGCGTCAGCATTGTCGGATCGCAGCCTGCCCCCGGTCTTCCAGCAGGAACAGTGGTGCGACAACAGCCGGCAGAAGGATTCCAGATCGGTCCGTCGGATTCGATTTCACTCGAGGTGAGCCGATGACACTTTCGGGGATACAGATTGCCCCGTCGATTCTTTCCGCGGACTTTGCGCACCTTGGCCGCGACATTGCGGCAGTGGAGCGCGGCGGCGCGGACCTGATTCACGTGGACGTGATGGACGGCCACTTCGTTCCCAACATCACCATCGGCGTCCCCGTCGTGAAGGCGCTCAAGAAATTCGCCACCCGCCCTCTAGACGTGCACCTGATGATTTCGGAACCGGATCGCTACATCGATGATTTCGCCAACGCCGGGGCCGACATGATCTCCGTGCACGTGGAAGCCGCGACGCACCTGCACCGCACGATCGGGCACATCAAGAGCCGCGGGGTCAAAGCCGGCGCCGTCATCAATCCGGCCACGCCCGTCACGATGCTTGAAGACATCCTCGCCGACCTCGATTTCGTGCTGGTGATGTCCGTCAACCCAGGATTCAGCGGCCAGGCGTTCATTCGACACAGCCTGGACAAGGTCCGTCGCCTGCGGGAAATGCTGCATCAGGTTGGCTCTGCCGCCCCGATCGAGATCGACGGCGGGATCGACCCGTTGACCGCGGCCGAGGCCGTCTCGGCAGGCGCCTCGATTCTCGTGGCGGGCCAGGCCGTGTTTGGCACACCCGACGCCGAGGCGGCCACGCGCGCGCTCCGCACCGTCGCGACCGCCGTCGCCCGCGCATGACGGACGGACCGCAGATCGAAGTCACCCAGCCAGGGCACGTTCGTCGGACCCGAGTCCGCGTTCGTTACGCGGAAACAGATCAGATGGGCTTCGCCTACTACGGTAACTATCTGACCTGGTTCGAAGTGGCGCGCGTCGAGTGGCTACGCCAGGGTGGGTGGACATATCGGGACATGGAACAGGAAGGGACATCGTTGCCGGTGATCGAGGCGCACTGCGAATACCGCCAGCCGGCCCGTTACGACGACGAGCTCGAGATCGCCGCTCGTGGTGTCCTGCTGTCCCCGGTGCGAATCCGATTCGACTACGACGTGGTACGCGTCGCTGACAACTCCGTTGCGGCGACCGGGCATACGGTCCACGCTGGAATGGACGCGCGCGGAAAGCCCTGTCGTTTGCCTGAACGCGTTCGGGAGATGCTCTCGTGAAGGCGCTCGTGACCGGCGCTGCCGGCTTCATCGGATCGCACCTCAGCGAACGCCTCGTGCAGCAGGGCGCCACCGTGATTGGCCTCGACGCGCTCACGGAGTACTACCCGCGAATCCTCAAGCAGAAGAACCTCGCGGGGCTGCTGACGAGTCCAGGTTTCACGTTCGTGGAGTCGTCCCTGGCCGATGCCAGCCTTTCGGCGCTTCTTGACGGGGTCACCCATGTCTTCCACCTCGCCGCTCAGCCGGGGGTACGAAAGAGCTGGGGACGCGAGTTCGCCGTCTACACATTGAACAACGTGGATGCCACCCAGCTGCTGCTTGAAGCGTGTGTGGGGCGTCCCATCGAGCGGCTGGTCTTTGCGTCCAGTTCGTCGGTCTACGGTGACGACACCCCGCTCCCCATGGTCGAAGATCTCCGCCCCCAGCCCGTGTCGCCCTACGGCGTCACGAAGCTGGCCGCGGAGCACCTCTGCCACCTGTATCAGGTCAACCATGGTGTACCTGCCGTGTCACTTCGATATTTCACCGTCTACGGGCCGCGCCAGCGTCCTGACATGGGGTTTTCACGCTTCCTGCACGCGGCGATGCGCGGCGACTCCGTGACGCAGTTCGGTGACGGCCGGCAGACCAGAGATTTCACGTTCGTGGGGGATGCCGTGGCAGCCACGATCGCAGCAGCGACGCTTGGAACGCCCGGGGGTGTCTACAATATCGGAGGGGGGTCGCGAATCGAGCTCCTGGAGGTCTTCAAACTGATCGGAGAAATCACCGGTTCGCCGCTCCGGATCGAACGTGCCGCCGCACAGCACGGCGACATGCGTGACACCTACGCGGATACCTCGCGCGCCCGCGCCGACCTTGGCTTTCTGCCGGTGGTCGGACTGGAGGCCGGGCTGCGCGCACAGTACGACTGGATAATGACGCAACATGACTAATCGCAGAGTCCACGGGTGGTATCTCAGCGGGCTCCTGCTGCTGACGATGGTGGCTGGCGCCTGCGGGTCCAAGCAGACCACCCCTCCGGCCGGGACGGCTCAACCCGATCGGTTCCTGTTCGAGCGAGGGAACGCCGCGCTCCAGGAGCGGGAGTGGATCAACGCCCGCACCTACTTCACGCAGATCGTGGACGGGTATCCGCAGAGCCCGTTCCGCCCCGACGCCAAGCTCGGCGTGGGGGACGCATACCTGGGCGAAGGTGGTGCGGAGAACTTCGTCCTGGCCGCGAACGAGTTCCGGGAGTTCCTGACGTTCTACCCCACCAACCCGCGGGCCGATTACGCGCAATACAAGCTCGCGATGAGCCACTTCAGGCAGATGCGCGCACCGCAGCGCGACCAGACCGAGACGAAGGCAGCGCTCACCGAGTTCGATGTGTTCTTCCAGAAGTTTCCAAACAGTCCGTTGACACCCGAGGTCAAGCAGAACTGGCGCGTCGCCCGCGACCGGCTGAGCGAGGCCTCCTACCTCGTGGGGCTGCACTACTACCGAATCCGCTGGTACCCAGGGGCCATCGACCGCTTCAAAGAGATCCTTCGTGACGACGCGGCATTCACCGCCCGGGACAACGTCTATTTCTATCTGGCGGAATCCCTCGCCCGAACCGATAAGGCCGCTGAGGCCATTCCGTACTTCGAGCGGCTCCTGACGGAGTTCGAGACCAGCGAGCACCTCGACGACGCGAAAGTGAGGCTTCAAGCGCTAAAGAATCAATAACTTATCGGTGACTCATGACCGCACATAATCGGAACACCGTGGCCCTGCTCGTGGCCGCGGGCGTCGTAGCTCTGGCGTTGCCTGCTATTGCACAGCGCGCACCCGTGGCAAAGCCTACTGGGCTATCGCGGGAAGTTTTGGCCCTCGCCTGCAATCCGAGCCTGGTTCATGAGGCGCCGATGACGCCGCTCCGCGTGAGCGGCAGCCAGGAATCGTTCGTGCGCACGACCTTTGCGCCCGGAGACCTCATCACCATCAACGCCGGAACGGACAACGGTATCGAGGTCGGCCAGGAATTCTTCACACGCCGGCTGATTCCCATCCAGCGAAGACCCATCAGCCGGGACAATCCGGCCACCATTCGTACGAGCGGATGGATTCGCGTGTATGCCGTGGACAAGGAAATGTCTCTCGCCACGGTGACGTTCGCCTGCGACTCGTTGCAGTTGAACGATTATCTCGAACCCTTCGTCGTCCCCACGATCCCGACGATCTCAACCGACAAACCGAAGCCCCAGCGCGACAACTACGCGCACGTGGTCATCGGAAACGAAAACCGGGCGAGCTTCAGCCGTGGCGATGCATTTGTGGTCGATCAGGGTAGCGACCACGGGATCACGGTCGGTGCGCAGTTCGTGGTGTATCGGGACAAGCGCGAGGCGGGAAACTTTCTCTTTGAGCTGGGCGAAGCCGTGGCCATTGACGTCCGCCCGGAATCCTCAACGCTCCGGGCGACGCTGTCGCGCGATGCGTTCACGGTGGGCGACCTCGTCGCTCTCCGCAAGTAGACGGTCTCTACCCGGCCTTCCGCACGCTCACGTCGGCTTCCCGCGCGTTCAATAGCTGCTGGAAGCGTCTGTAGTAATCCACTGCTGACACGACGGCGGTGATCATCACCACCCACAGCGCCAGGTGACCGAGTGGCGCGAGCCACGGCAGTGGCCCCCATCCCAGAATCAGCAACAGGATCGCGGTCACCTGCGACGCCATTTTGATCTTGCCGAGAGACGACGCCGGCATCGTGATGCCGCGGGTATGGGCGACGCTCCGCAGGCCGGTCACCGCGAACTCACGTCCGATGATCAGCGCCACCATCCATGCCGGAACAAGGTCCAGCTGCACCAGTGAAATGAAGGCGGCGGACGTCAGCAGCTTGTCCGCGATCGGGTCAAGCATCTGACCGAGCCATGTGACCTGACGACGGCGCCTGGCGAGGTATCCGTCGAGCCAGTCCGTCAACGATGCAATGCCGAAGATGGCTGCGCCGACGAGCTCTTTCGGCATGCCCAAAATCCGTCGGCCCTCGAACTCAGTGAGGAGCACGACCACCAGCAGCGGCACGAGGAACATCCGCACGACTGTCAGTGCGTTCGGCAGATTCATCCGACGCGCGCAATTCTATCATCGAGTAACATGACAATTCGATGAAGGCGATCTTGCTCGCGGGCGGGATGGGCACTCGACTGCGACCACTCACCGCGCACACACCCAAACCAATCGTTCCGATCTTCAACCGGCCTTTCCTGCACTATCAGATCGATCTCCTCAAGAAGGTTCCGGACATCGACGAGGCCATCCTGAGCCTCAACTATCAGCCGAACCGGATCGCCGAAGTGCTTGGCGATGGATCGGCCAACGGCCTCGCCCTCCGCTACGTCGTCGAGCCGGAGCCACTGGGCACGGGTGGCGCGATCAAATACGCGAGCACTGGCGTCACCGACACGGTTGTGGTTTTCAACGGCGACGTGCTGACCCAGATCGATCTGGCATCGGTGATCCGTCTCCATCGCGAGCGACGCGCGCGCGCGACGATCGTCCTCACGCCAGTCGAGAATCCGATGGCCTATGGGCTCGTCGAAACCGAGCCGGATGGCAGCGTGCGTCGGTTTGTCGAAAAGCCCACAGCCGACAGCATCACGACGAATAACATCAACGCCGGTGTGTATGTGCTCGAGCCGGACACGTTTGACCGCATCCCGAATGGCGTGCCGTGGTCAATCGAACGGGCGTACTTTCCGTCGCTTGTCGAGCGCAAAGAGACGTTCGTGGCGTATCTCTACGACGGCTACTGGATCGATATCGGTGCGCCGGACAAGTACACGCAGGTGCATCGCGACATCATGGATGGGACATTCCGGGCGGCCCCATTCGTCGGGGCGTCCGCGAGGCAGCAGTCAATCTCCCCCACCGCGCGCGTCGCTAACGGAGCCACCATCGAAGGCCCGTGCTTCATAGACGAGGGGGTTGTGGTGGCGAAGGGCGCACGAATCGGGGCCTACTCCGCGATCGGACGCGACTCGGTCATCGAGGAAGGCGCGTCGATCGACGGTTCGATTCTCTGGCCCAACTGCCGAGTGAGTTCAGAAGCTTCAGTCATTGACGCCGTTCTTGGTCGCGATTGCCAGATCGGGCGCGGCGCTCGCATCGCCAGCGGCACAGTGCTCGGCGACAATTCCATCCTTTCCGATTACACGCGCACCTGACCCATGCAAATCAATCCAGATATCTTCAAGGCCTACGACGTCCGTGGGTTGTATCCCGGTGAAATCAACGAGGACGTCGCCCGTCTCATCGGGCGAGGGCTTGCCACGTATCTTCGCGTGCCCTGCATCGGCGTCTCTCGCGACATGCGGGTGTCGTCTCCATCGATTGCCGCCGCGCTGATCGACGGGATCACGGCACAGGGAACCGATGTCATCGACTACGGGATGATGGGCACGGACATGCTCTATTTCGCCGTGGTCCGGGACGGCCTTGGCGGCGGGGCCCAGGTCACCGCGTCGCACAATCCCAAGCAGTACAACGGCGTGAAGATGGTGCGCGCCGAAGCATTGCCCTTGAGCGGCGATGCAGGGATCGGCGACATCCGCGACATGATCGCGACGAACAGCCTGCCTCCTCGCGCGGCGAAAGCCGGCACCGTGTCCACACGAAGTGTCGTGTCCGACTACATCGAGAAGGTCATGTCTTTCGTCGATGCGTCGGCCATCAAGCCATTTTCGGTCGTGCTCGATGCCGGGAGCGGGATGGCCGGCCTCGTGGCCCCTGCGATGTTCGACCGGCTCGCCTGCTCCACGACAAAGCTGTGCTTCACGATCGATGGCACGTTCCCGAACCACGAAGCCAATCCCCTCATTGAGGAAAACCGTCAGGACATCACGGCGGAGGTGATCGCTCGCAAGGCGGACATCGGCATCGCGTGGGACGGCGACGCGGATCGCTGCTTCTTTATCGACGGCACCGGTGAGTTCATTTCCGGCGACTTCGTCACGGCGTTGCTGGCAGAAGCGTTCCTCCTGAAGTACCCGGGCTCGACGGTCATCTACGATCTTCGGGCCAGCCACGCGGTGAAGGACATCGTGGCCCAGTACGGTGGGCGGGCGTTGATGAACCGTGTCGGTCACGCATTCATCAAGCAGCGCATGCGCGACGAAAACGCGGTGTTCGGCGGCGAGGTGACCGGCCACTACTACTTCCGCGACTTCTACTACGCCGACAACGGGCTGATCCCTGCACTGCTCATGCTCGAGCTGATGTCGAAGAAGGGCAAGTCTTTGCACGAACTCCTGAAGCCCTTCAGGGAGCGCTATTTCATCTCGGGCGAGATCAATACGAAGCTGGCGTCGATGCAGGAAGTTCCCAGGAAGCTCGCGGCTATCGAGGCTAGATATGCCGATGCCACCATCGCGAAAATGGACGGCATCTCCGTGGACTACCCCGACTGGCACTTCAACGTGCGTCAGTCGAATACCGAGCCGCTGCTCCGCCTCAACCTGGAAGCGGCGTCACCGGCGATGATGGAGCGAAAACGCGACGAGGTGCTGGAACTGATGCGTGGGTAGGATTGGAGCGGGAGACGGGGATCGAACCCGCGACATCGAGCTTGGGAAGCTCGCGTTCTACCGCTGAACTACTCCCGCCCTCTCGAAGCGTCTGAATTTTATCATCGTACCGAGATTCCAACCGACCCCACGGTCACGGTGGCACGTGGCGTGGCCGGACGCGTCTCGCTGGCCTTTCCCGCCGAGATCACGTAGACCCGCAGGTCGAACGACACCCCGAGGCGGGGCTTCGCGAACCAGCGGGCGCCCGCGCCGATGTTCACACTGTGCCTGAAACCGCTGTTCACCTCATCAGCTGGCGTCACGCCGCCCTGTGACGTGGCACTCCCGAACGCTGAGGTTGCCGAGGCGATGCGCGCACGCCCAACACCGGCGCTCAGATAGCTCCACCCTGCCGACGTGCCGAAGTTGAACGAGAGCTGGGGCGCGAGCACGGTCAGCGTCATGCTGGCATCGGGCGTGACCGTGTCCGTCGATTGAGAGCCACTGGAAGCGACAGCCGCGGACGCGGATCCCCGGGTCCTCAGCAAGGTCGCTCCAATACCCAGGCGCGCTATTCCCAGCTGCCACGGATAGACATGCCCTCCCACATCGATGCCAGGCCCCCTTCCAGGGACGTTCGTGCCGGTGGGAGCTGAAGGATAGAAACCCGCGTCTACTGGGAGCCCGCTGATCGCCCCGCGAGCGTCGATCGCATAGGGCCCCGGAGGAGCGGGTGATGCAAGCTGCGCCTCGACACGCGTGGCGAGGACGAGGGACAGCATCAGTCCGAGAACAGTGGCGCGCAGCACCTCAATAGGCCTTCGCCGTCGCGGTCGGCGTCTGGCCACCAAGCTCCTGGACGATACGAACCCCGGCGCTCGCGCCAATGCGGCTGGCGCCTGCCGCCACCATTGCTTTGAGCGACTCCAGATCCCGGACACCGCCAGCGGCCTTCACGCCCATGTCCTCGCCCACCACCTTGCGCATGAGCGCGACGTCATGAGCCGTGGCGCCACCGGGACCGAACCCGGTGGACGTCTTCACGAAGTGAGCCCCCGCGGCCTTCGCCAGCGTGCAGGCCGTGATCTTCTCCTCGTCCGTGAGAAGCGCTGCCTCGATGATGACTTTGCTCACTGCGCCGGACTCGCGACACGGACCGGCGACGGCTTCAATGTCGCGCTCGACCAGTCGCAGATCGCCCGACTTGAGCGCGCCGACGTTGATCACCATGTCGATCTCGCAGGCGCCATCGAAAATGGCTCGACGAGTCTCAAAGTGCTTGGCATCCGCCGTACTCGCGCCCAGAGGAAATCCCACCACCGAACAGACAGCAACGCTGCTCTTCTTGAGGAGTGACGCGCACGTGGCGACCCAGGTTGGATTCACGCACACGCTGGCGAACGAGTACTGCGCTGCCTCCTGGCAGAGCAGCTCGATGTCCCTCCTGGTGGCATCCGGCTTGAGGAGCGTGTGGTCGATCATCGATGCCACATCGGCAGCAGCGCCTCCCGACGCATGCACGCCAATCCTCGTTGCGCCCGCCGCCAGGACGCCGTGCAATCGATCGGGGCAGCACTCGTACGCGATCGAATGACAGCTGCACCGGGACGGCGCCCCGCCTCGGCTGGCCGCGGCTAATTCCTCGACAATGATCTCGATCAGGCGCCGGAGATCCGGTGTCTGCGTCACTCCAGATCCCGAATCTTCGCGAGCCGCCGCATGTACCGAGGCTCACGCATCGACGTGTCGATAAAGGCGTCAACGATCGTCAGGGCTTCCTCAGCCGTGATGAGCGTGGAGCCCAGCGCCAGCACATTGGCCCCCGTATGCTGACGCGCGTATCGGGCGAGCGTCTGGTTGACGCACATGGCGGCCCGAATCCCCTTGATCTTGTTGGCGGCGATGGTGGACCCGAGCCCCGACCCGTCGATCACAATCCCTGCTTCAGCTTCAGCTCGAGCGACCTGAAGCGCCACAGCCGCCGCTGTGTCTGGATAGTCCACGGGTTCGGTGGTATCCGTGCCCAGGTCGTGCACGCCGAGACCGCGGCTTCTCAGATGCTGGACAAGTGCCTTCTTGAGCGCAAGGCCCGTGTGATCGTTTGCGATGGCGACTGTTCGAATTTTGCTGGGCGGCGCAAGCCGCTCCGCATCCACGTCGGTGCCTTCGCGAATCACCGTCACACGGCGGCTCTTCAACGTGTCGGCCGCCAGCGGCGTCACGTGCCCTCCAGCGACGAGGACCACGGTGCTGCCGTAATCGAGCACACGGGCGTCGGTCTCGCTTATCAACTGGAAGCGCTTCATCAGGGCGACGGCTATGTTACTCTCGGCTGCGACAACCACTCAACAACGGAACCACGAAGAACACGACGCTCACGAAGACGCTGACGGGCCTCGTGGTCGCTCTCCGTCATGAACATACTCATCTCTGAACAGGACATTCAGAAACGTGTCCGCGACATTGCCGCCGATATTCACCGCGATCATCCCGAGGGCGTGCACCTGATCGCGGTACTCAAAGGCGCGTTTGTTTTTCTTTCGGATCTGGCGCGCGCGATGCCCGGCCACTGCTCGATCGACTTCATGGCCGTGTCGAGCTACGGCAAGGGCTCGATCTCATCCGGGCAGGTACAGCTGCTCAAAGACCTCGATACGGGCATCGAGGGGCGCGACGTCGTGATAATCGAGGACATCGTGGACACCGGACTGACCTTGACCTACCTGCAGGACATTCTGCGAGCACGGAGCCCACGGAGTCTTCGAACGGCGTGTCTTCTCAGTAAACCGTCGAGGCGCCTCGTGGACGTGACGGTTGACTATGTCGGCTTCTCAATCGAGGACCGGTTCGTCGTGGGCTACGGGCTCGACTACGCCGAACAGCATCGCAACCTGCCGTTCATCGCCGCGCTCGATAATCCGAAGTGATCTTCGAAACCACAAGGAACGAAGATCCACGAAGCACTGAACCTTAAGAATTCTTCGTGACCTTCGTTTCTTCGTGGTTTGATTTTCAGTTCACCGCGGTACGAACTTTCTCTGCCCATTGCCGGGCCTCGCGAAGCACGGCCTCCTCATCGAGACTCAGCACCCGGCGGTCTCGCATCAGCACTCTCCCCTGCACGATCGTCGTCCGCACATCGTCGCCATGCGTCGTGTAGACGAGATGCGAGATCGGGTTGTACATCGGCGTCTGCCGTGCGGACGTCATATCCACGAGGATCACGTCGGCCCGCTTCCCCACTGAGAGCGAGCCTATCTGCGACGCCATGCCGAGGGCGCGGGCACCGCCGATCGTGCCCATTTCAAGCGCTGTCTCCGCGCTAATCGCTCTGGGATCGCCGCTCTGCAGCTTGTGGAGCAGCGACGCGACACGCATCGCTTCGAACATGTCGAGGTCGTTGTTACTCGCGGCGCCGTCCGTGCCAAGGCCGACTGGAACGCCCGCCGCGAGGTAGGCAAGGACGGGGGCCGTCCCGCTGGCCAGTTTCATGTTGCTCTCGGGATTGTGGGACACACCGACGCCCCGGCTCTTCAGTATCGCGATGTCAGAGTCTGAGACCCAGACGCCATGTGCGGCAAGCACGCCTTCACCGAGAAAACCCAGACTGTCCAGGTAGGCCACCGGCGAGACGCTCGACCTTTCCTGGGCGACTTTCGTTTCGTCACGTGTTTCTGCGAGGTGGATGAGTGTCGGGACGCCGTGGCGTCGCGCAAGGTCGCGCGCGGCGGTGAGCGTCGAGGCGTCAAGCGTGTACATCGCATGAGGCGCCACTGCTGGCGTGATCAGCGCATCACCCTTGTAGGCTTCAATGAATGCGCCCGCGCGGTTCAACGCCTCCTGCGGTGTCTTCGCATCGGCCACCGGAAACTGAATGACCGTCTGACCCAGCACGGCGCGAAGACCCGCGGCTTTCGTCTCCTTTGCGATCTCTTCCTCGAAGTAATACATGTCCGCGAAGGTCGTCGTCCCCGATCGAATCATCTCGAGGGCCGCGAGCCTGGTGCCAGCGCGCACGAATTCCGGCGAGACTGTCTTCGCTTCAGCCGGAAAGATGTACTTCTGCAACCAATCCATCAGCGCGAGGTCATCGGCCAGACCTCGATACAGCACCATCGGTGCATGGGTGTGGGTATTGATCAGTCCCGGAGCAATCACCTGCCCATCGGCGCGAATGGTGTCGGCGGCGCGAAACTGACGGGCAACCTCGTCGGCTGTGCCGACACCCACAATCTCTCCTCCGTTAATTGCCACTGCCCCGTCGGCAATCACCCGCCTGTCGTCGTCCATCGTCACCACAGTGCCATTGGTGACGATCAGCGAGACAAGCCGCTGGCCGTCCTGCGCGCAGCCTGCCGATGCCAGGGCCAGCAGCAGCCCCAGGACTGCTTTTCGCATCGTTCTCATGCCCGGAATCCTATCTCCTTCGCACCGTCGCACCCTCGCACCTCAGTCCGTGCACCTTCGCACCGCCGCACCGCCGCACCCCGCACTAGAATAGCCCTCGTGCCTCTCCGCCTCGTCGATCATCCACTCGTCCAGGACGCTCTGATGGAGCTTCGGGACGTCCGAACCGCACCCCCCGCATTTCGCCGCGCGGCAAACAGAATCAGCGTCCTCCTTGCCGCGGAAGCACTTCGGGAAGTGCCCTCCGTTCCCGAGACCGTGCAGACGCCTCTCGGCCCCGCGGATGGGCGCGTCGTACGAGACGACGTGGTGGTCGTGCCTGTGCTGCGTGCAGGCCTCGGAATGCTGGACGCTGTCCTGGAGCTGCTGCCGGCCGCGCGTGTCGGTCACATCGGCCTGCAGCGGGATGAAGCGACTGCCATCGCGTCCAGGTATTACTCGAGGCTTCCGCCGAGCATTGGACGGAGCTTTGTGTTGATGATCGACCCCATGCTCGCCACCGGCGGGAGTGCCGTTGCCGCGATCGATCTCATGAAGGGTGCGGGGGCTCGGACGATCCGCATGATCTGCATCGTCTCCGCGCCGGAGGGCTTGGCGCTCGTAGAGCAGCATCATCCGGACGTGCTCGTGTACACGCCCGTCATCGACAGCCACCTCGACGCGCACAAGTACATCGTCCCCGGACTCGGAGACTTCGGCGACCGTCTCTATGGGACCGAGTAGGGCCTGAGGACGAGGCCAGACTCGTGTGTTAAACTTACTGGGTTCGGCGGCTCCTCGAGTCCGCCCCTGCACACCATCCGGGCGCGTGGCTCAGCGGTAGAGCATTCGCTTCACACGCGAAGGGTCGATGGTTCGATTCCATCCGCGCCCACCAACCTTCGCTCACGCCTGACAAGCTGGGACGCCCTTAGGACGCCGGGCGCCCGAATACTTGCACATAGTACGGCTGACCCTTGCGATCGACGCTGAAGCCCACACCAAGTTCGGTGTACGTATCGTTGAGGATGTTGCTGCGGTGATGTGACGAGCGCATCCACGTTGCCACGACGCTCGCGGCAGATGGCTGACCCATCGCGATGTTCTCGGCGTAGGCCTGCCACGTGTAGCCCGCCGCCGCGAGTCGATCGCTCGGTTCCGCGTATTGAGACCCTGACAGAACATGATCGAGGCGTCCCGCCGCGACCATGTGATCTGCATGCAGCTGTGCCGCCCGTACGAGCCGTGGGTTTGCTCGTAATGGTGAGAGGCCAACCCGGCCACGCTCGGCGTTCGTGAGAGCCAGCACCGAGGCCGCCGTCTCGACGGCTGACGCCAGTGGCGCGCCCGCGGCGACCACGCGAGGAGCCAGCGACGATGGATAGGACACCAGAAGCACCAGGATTGTCGATGGTAGAAGAGCGTTGTTCAGGCGAGCCATCGATACGACGGCTGCAAAACCAGGACCGGTCGGCGACCTACGCGACCGAGCCTCTCGCGTGGCCATGACGGGATAGTCTGTGCAATTGCGGTCTATCACCATTTAGGCGTGTCCCTCATTGATCACCGCGCTGTAATCGGGCGAACTCCTTTGGAAGGGCGTGAGACGATGGTGAACGGTCGGTCAGGACCAGATGACACTACGAGTCGCGAGGGCGTGTACTGCGTTGCTGCTCGCGGCCGTGGTGGCTGCGTGCGGGTCCTCCCCGATCCCGACGGCACCCACCTCACCAACGACCGCTCCGACCGAGTCGGCTTCACCCCTTGTGATCGCGGCGGTCCCCTCGGGGTTGCCCCCGTTCAACCGGAGCGAGTGGAGACTCTGGACCGACGCCGACGGCGACTGTCAGGACACACGGGCCGAGGTCCTGATCGAAGAGAGCGTCGGCCCCGTCTTCTTCCGTGATCTTCAGCGCCCGTGCGTAGTGGACAGCGGCTCGTGGGCCGACCCCTATACGGCTCGAACCCTGACCGACGCAGGCGCCCTCGACATCGATCATCTGGTGCCGCTCTCCAACGCCCATCGCTCGGGCGCCTGGCGGTGGACGCCCGCTGAGAAAGAGCGGTACGCCAACGATCTCTCATACCCGCTTCATCTCGTGGCGGTCACCGCGTCGGCCAACCGGTCCAAGGGCGACAGGGGTCCAGAATCGTGGCGACCGCCGAACATCGCCTTCTGGTGCCAGTACGCCATTGCGTGGATCGAAGTGAAGCGGCGGTGGACGTTAGCCGCGACCCCGGACGAGTGGCAGGCGCTGCAGAGCATGTCGGCGACCTGTCCGGGATGAAAAATCTCTGGGCCGCCACGAGATCGTGCAGACCTTTCGCGTCCGTCGACACACAGAGCGACCGACCGGTGTATAAGAACGAGATGGCACGCGTGCGTCGTCTGGTCGTCATCGCCGCCCTCGGCGTGTGTGCATGGGCCGACACCACGAGTGCACACCACTCGTTCGCGGCCGAGTACGACGCGCAGCGTCCGGTGACCATGACCGGCACAGTGACGAAGGTCGAGTGGACCAACCCGCACGTACGGTTCTTCATGGACGTCACCGATACGGCCGGGGCCGTGACCGTCTGGGAGTTCACGATGGGCGCGGTCAACGGCCTGCTCCGCCGCGGATGGGCCACCACCATGCTCGCGCCAAACGACACGGTCACGGTCAACGGTTACCTGGCGCGGGACGGCTCGCGCCTCGCGAACGCGCGCGTCGTCACGCTGCGAGACGGCCGCAAGATGTCGGGTGGGACGGTGCCGGACGCGCCGGGCAATTGATGACAAAGGCCGCGACGCGGAGTGCCACGCTTCGCAGGATTCACGCGATCGGCCTGGCGCTGATCAGCGCGTCACTCGCGGCCATCCTCCTGTCCTCGGAAACGCTGACAGCGCAGTGGCTCGACTACCCCACGCCGGGCGTGCCGAGGCTCGCCGACGGCTCGCCGAATCTGACGGCGCCGGCGCCGCGCACCGCCGACGGCATGCCGGACCTGTCGGGAATCTGGCGCCCCGAGCGCAACCAGAAGTGCCCGCCGGATGGGTGCCCCGACAACCAGATGAGTGAGCAATTTCTCGATCTCGGGTGGGGGCTGCCCGGCGGGCTTCCCTACCAACCGTGGGCGGCCGCGCTCGTCAAGGCGCGCACTGACCAGAGCGGCAAGGACGATCCCACCTCCCAGTGCTTCCCGGGCGGGATCGTGAGGCTCCACACATATCCGAGCTTCAGCAAGTTCCTGCAGACCGCGAACCTGCTCGTGATCCTCACGGAACGCGAAGTCACCTATCGACAGATCTTCCTGGATGGTCGGCCGTTGCCGACGAGCCCCTTGCCCACGTGGAAGGGCTACTCAGTGGGACGCTGGGACAAGGACGCGCTCGTTGTGACGTCCAGGGGTTTCCGCGGCGAGGGCATCTGGCTGGATCGCAAGGGCAGTCCGCTCACGGAGGCGGCCACCATTACCGAACGCTTCACGCGCCTGAACATCGGCCGCATGGACATCGAGGTGACGGTGGACGACCCCAAGGCGTATCGGGCCCCGTTCACCGTCACGCTTCGCCAGTTCCTCGCGCTCGACACTGAACTGCTCGACTTCGTCTGCCTCGAGAACCACGCCGACGCGGCGGGCCTGCTCATGCAGTGAGCATCGTTCAACGCGTCCGGTCTACGCAGAAGCCGGCCTGTGGGCACGAAGGAAGGAACGTATCTGGCGCACTGCCAGAGGAATCCGCTCCTTCGGCTCCTTCCACGGGTAGATGCTCAACTCCGCTTTGGGCGCGAGCATCGCGCACTCCATGGCGACCGTGAGTGAATGCCCTGGCGTGTCGTCCGGCAGGACCAGCACGGGCGTTTGACACGCCCGCACGAAGTCACGCGTCACGGTCCAGACGAAGTCGGGATTAGTCCTGTACATCCTGGTCAGGAACCTCTCGACCATATCCGTCGTGATGTCAGGTCGGCGCTTCACCAATCCCGCCCCCCAGCCCTTGACGTTGTTCTCGTAGCCGAGATTGGGCAGCTCCGGCCGGAACCCGCTGGGCTGCACCGGCACCGCCGCGACGACACGATTGGGCGCCCGCTCCAGGAGATTCCAGATGAAGGGACCGGCGATGCAGAAGCCCAGCACCATGAACTTGTCGATGCCCAGGTGGTCCATCAAGCCGAGATGGTCATCGGTATAGGAATCCCACGGCCGGTCGATTTCGAGCGGACCGGTAGACTGGCCACCGCCGGCGTTTCGCAGATCCGACGCGATGCAGCGGTACTCTCCCTTGAACTCCTCAATCGGGTTGAAGGGATCGCCGCGGTGCAAGCCAGCGATCGTCGAGCCATCCAATCCCCCGCCCCCGATGAGCAACAGCGGGAAACCAGAACCGGACTCCTCGTAGCGAATGCGCACGGGGCCTCGCTCGTAGAAGCGGGTGGTTCCTGATTGCCCGCTCTGCCCCGCGAGTATTCGCGGCGTTGCGGCGATCGCCGCAGCCGCTGCGCCACCCGCCAGGATCTTGCGTCTTACCGGATCCATAACTTGCAGCCTACTGCCAGGCCGAGTAGTGGCCCTTGCTCATCAGGTATGCCGGGTTGGCACCTGGGCGGGGCGTGAACTTCTGGAAGAGCCCCGAGTCAACCGACGCCGTGTAGAGATTGCCTTCCTGGTCCACGCTCATGCCGTGCACGCCCCACAGGATGCCCGTGAAGTCACCCACCGAGCCCCAGGCGTACTGCAGGCGTCCCTCGAGGTCGTACTTCAGTAGCTTCTGCGTGTTGCGATCGAAGGTCCAGAGCATCCCGTCCGCGCCGATCTGGATGAGGTGCAGGCTCGACGGACGAACGGCGATCGACCACTCGGACAGATACTTGCCGCTCTCGTCGAAGATCTGGATGCGGTGATTGCCGCGGTCGTTCACGAATACGCGTCGCGTGGCGTGATCGACGGCGATGCCGTGCACGTTGTTCCAGTAGCCAGGCCGCTTCTCGTTGCCGCCGGGTTCGCCCTTCTCACCCCATGCGGTGACGAACTTGCCGTCCTTGTCGAGCTTCACCGCGCGCGTCCCGTTGTAGCCATCGGCGACGTAGATGCTCGCGTCCGGTCCCCACGCCATGAATGTCGGGCGGTTGAAGTGCTTGTCGTCAGCGCCTGGCTCACCCACGGTGCCGATCGTCTGCACGAGCTGCTTGCCGTCGTTGGTGAACTTGTAGATGGCGTGCTGATGGTCGTCCACCACCCAGACATGCTTCTCGGGATCGTACGGGCTGACGTACACCGAGTGCGGACGCTTGAAGATCTTGTCCCACTGCGTCCACTCCTCGGTGATGTTGCCCTGCGCATCAACGACGACGAGACAGTGTTCCCAGCGAGCGTCAACACCGACGACGCGGTACGGCGGTTGTCCGCGCCAGTTCTCCATCGCCTTGGCGGGATCCTGACCAGTGCCGCCTGAGCCAGGCAGCGCCGTCGCCGTGGCGCTGCGCCACGGCAGGCCGCCAACCGGGAACTGCAGGCTCGGTCCGAGTTGCGGAAGCTTGGTCGTCTCGGGCTCAGGCAAGTTCGGCAGCTCGCCGCGTCCCAGCAGGTAAACCCGGTTGGGGCTCTCGGCGAAGATGCCCTGTGCGGCGCCCCACGTCCACTTCTCGTG
>JABFSA010000153.1 GCA_013140775.1 Acidobacteriota bacterium
GCGGACCAGCAGCATCGCCGCGATGCACACGCTGGCGACGAGCAGCACGGCGGGGAGCGCCCGCAGCCCCTGGGGAGCGTGGGCGGATGAGCTCGTACCAACAAGCACGAGTACGCCGGAAGTGGCCGCGATCCCAATCAGGATCTGCTGGGTCACCTGGCTTCCGAGTGAACCCACGAGAAACAGCCCGGTACCGATCGCGCCCACGATCGCACCCACGGTGTTGGCGGCATAGACGCTGCCGACGACGCGGCCGGGATCGCTCCCGCCTCGTGCGACAGCGGCCAGTGCGAGCGGAAAGCTCGCGCCCCAGAGGATCGTGGACGGGAGCGTGACCCACAGCGCACGCATCAGGTCGAGCTGGAAGGTGTAATAGGGACTCGTCGAAATCGACGGGTTGATCGGCCAGTACGGCAGCGATGATTCCGACGCGTACCCTGCCCACGCAATGGTGGCGCAGAGCATCAGCTGACACGTGCCCAGTGCGATGCGCGGACGCAGCACCCGCCGGGCCAGCTCCGATCCAATCGTGCTGCCGATGCCGAGTCCGACGAGAAAGACCGCCAGGATCAGCGAAAACGTGTACGCGGTGGCGCCGAAGAGCAGAGACAGAATGCGCGTCCACACCACTTCAGACCCGAGAGCCGTCATCCCCGACAGCGCAATGGTGACGTAGATGAGTCGTGCGTCCGGCGCAGACGTGATCGCCGTTGATGCCTGCACCGACGGGGTATACGTCGTGAATCGAGCGATGCCCAACGCCAGCAGGGCGACCACGACATTCAATCCGACCGCAACGTACGTCGCCGTCGGCATGTCGAACAGACGCAGGAGGTAGAACCCGGCGAGGAGCGATCCCATCACGGCGCCCGCAAGATTCCCACCATAGAAATAGCCGAGCCACGACACGCCGGTCGGCGTCGCCTCGACCCAACGCGCGATCGCGGGGAGCGTCGCGCCCATCAGCACTGTGGGTGGAAGCAAACAGATGCCGGCCACGATCGCGCGCAAGTACAGACTGGCCTGGCCGGTACCGGCAATCGTCGTGTACCACCCACCGATCAACGGCACCGCGAACAGCACGACGATGCCGAACGCGCCGATGCCGAGCTCGAGCCAGGCGTAGACACGCAGCGGATGATGCTGCGGGCCGACGACACGCGCCAGAAGCAGGCTGCCCAGACACATCCCACCCATGAAGATGCCCAGCAGGATGCCCAGTGACACCGCGGACGAACCGACCGAGAGCTGAAGCAGCTGAAACCAGACGATCTCGTATACAAGGGCCGCGCACCCGGACCCGACGAAGAGCAGGAGCAGCGCGGGGAGCCATCGCCGGCCATGTTCGCCGGTCACGGGTACAGACACCGACTCGGTTTGGATCATCGTGCGCGGAAATATATCAGACGGGACGCAGCGTCAGGTTCGCGACGGTTCGCCGGCGAGTCTGGAAAAGATCGGGCGGAGGCGTTCGGCGGACGCGCCAAGCTCTTCGGGCAGCACACGGGTGTGGCCCACCACCGTCATGAAGTTGCTGTCTCCACTCCAGCGGGGCACGATGTGCACGTGCACATGGTCGAGGACACCGGCGCCAGCGGGCTTGCCCAGGTTCACGCCGACATTGAACCCGTGCGGCTGGAAGGCCTCGGTCAACGCCAGTTCGCAGCGTTGCGTCAGGCGTCCCACCTCATCCATCTCGGCAGCTGTCAGCGCGGCAAGCGACGCCACGTGCCGGAACGGCACCACCATGAGGTGGCCGCTGTTGTACGGGTACAAATTCAGAATGATGTAACAGGACGTGCCGCTGAAAACGAGGAGGGAGTCGATCTCGGGAAGCTCAGGAGCCTTACAGAACACGCAGCGCCCATCGTCTGCGCCTTCGCCCCGGGTGACGTACTCGAGGCGCCACGGGGACCAGAGATGGTCCATGAGTCAGACGTTCACAGTGCGGGAATGGATAGATCGGCGGCGTCCTGAGAATCTGCTTCGCGATTGATGAGATCCTTCAGTTCCTTGCCCGGCTTGAAGTACGGGACTTTCTTCGGCGGCACGTCTACTTTGTCGCCCGTCTTCGGGTTCCGGCCCTTGCGAGGCTCACGCTTTCTGAGCCGGAAGCTGCCGAAACCGCGAAGCTCGATCTTCTCGCCTCGGTGCAGGGCGTCGATGATGCTCTTGAACACGGTGTCGACGATGACCTCTGCGTGCTTCTTGGTGAGGTCGGACACCCGTGAGACCTCCTCCACGAGCTCCGCCTTGGTCATGCTGCCGCCAGGTGTATTCACGCTCTCGCTCCCCTTGCAGAGCCGGCCGCGGGCGATGAGCCCGCAGCCGATCCCATGACCTTACCTGTTTCTGAAGTGATCGCCGAGAGTCGCGGTGCCGGTACCTTCCCCTTCCGCGTAGTTCTGCCAGTCGTCGTGCTTCATCGCGCGGATACTCAGACCGATCTTCCGTTCCTGCGGGCTGAGCTTGATGATCTTCATCTGGTAGTTGGTCCCCACCTGAAGATCGATCTTCTCGCCGCCGTGCGAATCGTCGAATTCCGACACGTGGATGAGCCCTTCGATGCCCTCGTCCAGCTCGACGAATGCGCCGAAGTTCGTGATGCGCGTGACCTTGCCTTCGATGGTGCTGCCCACCTGGTGCCGGGAGAAGAAGTCATCCCAGATGTCGGTGGCCAGTTGCTTCAGGCCGAGTGACAGACGCTGGTTCTCGGCGTCGATGCTGAGCACCATCGCTTCGACCACGTCGCCCTTCTTGAGCACCTCCGAAGGATGCTTGATCCGCTTGCTCCACGACATGTCGGAGATGTGAATCAGACCGTCGATGTCTTCTTCGACCTCGACGAACGCACCGAACTCGGTGAGGTTGCGCACCTTGCCCTTGATGCGCGTGCCGACCGGATACTTCTCGGTCAACTCGTGCCACGGGTTGCTCTCGACCTGCTTGAGACCCAGCGAGATGCGACGCGCCGCGGGATCAACCCCGAGCACCATGGCATCGACCGTGTCGCCGACGTTGAGAATCTTCGACGGGTGCTTGACGCGCTTGCTCCACGACATCTCCGAGACGTGGATGAGCCCTTCGACACCTGCTTCGAGCTCGACAAAGGCGCCGTAGTCGGTGAGGCTCACGACTTTGCCGCCCATGCGCGCGCCGACGGGATAGCGTTCCTGCACCGTCGCCCACGGATCCTGCACGAGCTGCTTGTGTCCAAGCGACACACGCTCGGTGGCCGAGTCGTACTTCAGGACCACCACATCGACTTCGTCGCTGACCTTGAAGAGCTCCGAGGGATGCCCGACGCGGCCCCAGGACATGTCGGTGATGTGCAGCAGACCGTCGATGCCGCCGAGGTCGATGAATGCGCCGTAGTCCGTAATGTTCTTCACGGTGCCGCGGAGCGCCTTGCCCTCGGCGAGGGTCTCGAGCGTTGTCTTCTTCTTCTCGGCGTTCTCCTCCTCGAGGAGCGCCTTGCGGGAAAGCACGATGTTGCCGCGCTTCTTGTTGACCTTGATGACGCGCATCCGGAGCTCCTGGCCGCGGAGTGCGTCGAGGTTGCGAACGGGACGAACGTCGATCTGTGAACCCGGCAGGAATGCGCGCACGCCGATATCAACGGCGAGACCGCCCTTGATGCGCTCAACCACTCGACCGATGACAACCTTGCGATCGGTATAGGCCTTTTCGACCTCATCCCAGATCTTCATCTTCTCGGCCTTCTCGCGCGAGAGCACGATGTGGCCTTCCCGGTCTTCAGTGCGCTCGAGCAGGACATCCACCACGTCGCCCGCCTGCACGGTGACCTGGCCGCTCTCGTCGAGGAATTCCGTGATCTGAATGAGCCCCTCGGACTTGTAGCCCACGTCAATCACGATGGCGGTCTCGGTGACCTTGAGGACAGTGCCTTTGACGACCTCACCTTCCGCCATGTTGCGGAAGCTGTCGTCATAGATGGAAAGCATGGCCGCAAATTCTTGCGGGTCGGTGTCTTCGTGGTGCATCGGCTTGAAAGCCGGACCAGCAGGCTTACCTGCCCGCGTGCGCCCCGGTGCGCCGGGCGTATCGCCCACCTTCTCGGGCGAGACGGACCCGTTATCTACATTCGCCATTCAGTGCGCTTCCTCCTCGGTCGTAAGTACCGTGTCGCGCGTTCGTGCTGGACGCGATCACAGCTGTGCCGGCTTTTCTTTTGTCCTTCGAAACCCCGAGGGCACCTGAGTTGCATCGAAGGCTTGCGGGGAGCGGCGCCCCGCGGCTATAAACGGCGATGGGTGTACACAGTGTGGTGCCCCTCGACGCGACTCAGGTTCATCTGAAGCGCGTGGAAGGTTGGGACCGCCGCAAGACATAGAGGCTACGCCACTTATCGGCACACTGTCAAGGCAGGAGGGATCGCTTGCTTTCCCTCTAAAATGGGCGGCCTCTCGCAATAGCGCCCCGAACGAAAGGAATTATTCAATGGCGAAACGCAAGTCAGGGCGAGCACCGGCGCGAAAGGCCAAAGCACCCGCCCGGGGCGCAGTTCGGTTGCGACGCACGGCCTCGGCTTCGGGCCGCAGCCCTCGGAAGGCCACAGCCTCCAGGAAATCGAAGAAGAAGGTGCCCCGAAGGAAAGCGCTCCGCCGGTCCACCAGAACAGCGAGCCCGGCTCGAAAACGATCCGTCGCCAAAGCCACGACAGTCAGAAAGGCATCGAAGAAACATCCGCCGCGTCGAGCCTCGCGCAAGAAGGCCGCGGTGCGGGTGGCCAGGAAGACCGCCGTGCGGGTAGCAGCAGCCACTCGAAAGGCGCCCGCGAAGCGTGCCGCACCGAAGAAGGTGCTTGCCCCCGTGACGAAGAAGGTGCTCGCACCGGTCAAAGCGGCGGCGACGACAGCCGTCAAGCCGATCGCACCACAAGCGGCAGCGCCGAAGCCGCCGCGGTCCGCGAAGATGGCGACGCCTCTTGTTCGCGCCCGCAAGGCGCCATCCCTCGACCGCGAGCGCCGGGTCGCAGTAGACGACGACTTCGCGCCCTCACCACCCTCGTCATTGGATCTCGATCGCACCGCATCGTCGGCACGCTCGGGACGACATGAGCTGGCTGAAAAGTTTCACGACCACACGGAGACGAGCCCGGTGCTCACGGGCGGTGATATCGACGGCAACTGGGAGTCTGCGTACAGCGTGGGCGACGAGGCGCCTGGTGGGAGCAGTCCCACTCCGGATCAAACGGTTGTGGAAGACATCGGCAGTGCGCTGGGTGTCGTCTATGAAGACGACGAAGAACTGACGAGCGAAAAGAAGATCAGCGATCGGGACAAGCACCGTTGGGAGCTCGATCCCGAGTCGTCAGACGACTACGAAGAGCGCTGACGAACGATTGTCATAACCGCCTCGACGACCTGCTCGATCGGCAATTCTGTCGTATCGATGTAGGTTGCACCGTGCGCGATGGTCAACGGAGACGCCGAGCGCGTCGAGTCCGCCTGATCGCGAGCCGCAATCGAGGCGGCAACTGCTGCTGCACCCGCCTGGCCACCCGTATGCTGCGTGTCGTTGGCCCGGCGACGCGCCCGCTCTGCGGCTGACGCATCCAGATAGATCTTCACGTCGGCTTCGGGAAACACGACCGACCCGATGTCGCGGCCTTCCATCACGACCCCCCCGGCCTCCCCAATGCTGCGCTGACGGCTGACGAGTACCTCGCGGACGCGCGGCAACCGCGCGACGGTGGCAGCCACCTTGTCGATTTCGGGCGTCCGAATCGCACGCGTCACATCGTGCCCATCGATGGACACGACGCCGCCCTCAACAATGACTGCTGCGCGCTCGGCGAGCGCAGCAACGGCAGACTCATCGTCGAGCGTGATGCCTTCAGCATCGGCTTTCCAGCCGACGGCCCGATACATCGCGCCAGTATCGATGTGTCGATAGCCAAGCGTGGCCGCTATGGTTCGCGCGATGGTGCCCTTCCCTGCTCCCGATGGACCGTCAATGGCAATGATCAGCTTTTTCACAATTCGTCAGGGGGTTTGGATGGTTCGGCGGTCGGATCACTCGGCGATTCGAACGTTCCAAACGTTGCAGACGTTCCGAACAATCCGATCGTTCCGAGTGTAACATGCGACTTTCATGCGATTTCGCGGACGCGCAGCACTCCTGGTCACCCTTGCGCTCGTCGGAGTCGCGTGCTACTTCGCCGTCCCCTACGCGCGCGCGGCGTCGCTCTTCGTGCGCGCTGCGAATCTCGGTGGACGCATCGGCACGATCGCCGACTCGACCGCCCGCGACGTCACCCTTCTTCCTCAGCAC
>JABFSA010000062.1 GCA_013140775.1 Acidobacteriota bacterium
ACGGCCGAGCAGGTCAAGGCTCAGCAGGAGATGCAGGCCCTCGCGTCGGGCGCCGTCGAAGCCATGCGCGCAGGGAGAGATGACGAGGCGATTCAGAAGTTCAATGAAATCCTCGTGAAGCAGCCCTCGTGCAGCGACTGCCTCTACAACCTTGGCGTGGCGTACTCCAAGAAGCAGCAGTACGCTGAAGCCGAGGCGTCGTTCCAGAAAGCCATCGCACTCGCACCGAATTCCGCGGAAGCCTACACCGGCCTGGCGAACGTGTACAACGCGCAGAAGAAGTTCGACCTGGCGCAGCAGGCCAGTGCGAAGGCAACCGAGCTCGCGGGCGCCGGCGGGGCGGGCGGCGGAGCGGAGGGCCTGTACAACCAGGGCGTGATCATGTGGAATGCGGGCAAGTATCAGGAAGCCAAGACGCAGTTCGAGGCCGCCGTCAAAATCGATCCGAACATGGCGATGGCCCAGTACCAGCTTGGGATGGCCAACCTGAACCTCGGGCAGATTCCGCAGGCTCGCGAGGCGTTCGAAGCCTACCTCAAGGCGGACGCGAACGGCCCGAAGGCGGGCGAAGTGAAGACGTTCCTGCAGCAGCTCCCCAAGTAAGTCCGTGATCGCCGACCGGCTGGCTGAGGTCCGCGCGCGTATCGACGCCGCGGCCCGGTCAGCCGGACGGAACCCCTCTTCAGTCAAGCTCATAGCGGTCTCCAAGACCGTTCCCCTCGATCGCATTCTCGAAGCACACGCCGCGGGTCAACGCGACTTCGGCGAGAACCGCGTGCAAGAGGCCCTACAGAAAATCCAGGCATCGACCGACTTTCTGATTAGTTGGCATCTCATCGGCCACCTGCAGACGAACAAAGCCCGAAGAGCCGGGACCGCGTTTGCGACGATTCAGTCCATCGATAGCGTCGAGTTGCTCCAGAAGGTCGATGCAGCGGCAGCCGAAGCCGGATCGAGACCGGAGCTGCTCATTCAGGTGGATGTGGCAGGTGAAGCCTCCAAATTCGGGGCGGCGCCTGCGGATGTGCCACGGATTTTCGACGCGGCCGGGAGCCTGAAAGCGGCCTCGGTCGTCGGGTTGATGACGATACCTCCTCCGGCGGATAGGCCCCAGGACGCGCGGCCCTGGTTTCAAAGGGTTCGCGAACTCCGGGACCGCTGGGTGCAGTCCGGAGTTCCCGCTTCCATGCTTCGCGAGCTGTCGATGGGCATGAGCGGCGACTTCGAGGTCGCCATCCAGGAGGGCGCCACGATGGTGCGGGTAGGGACGGCAATTTTTGGGAGCCGACATGTTCAATGAAGAGACCGCGAAACCGGCTGAGGATGTGGCGCGTTTGTCCTCGGTAGACCGCCACATGAGCGTGACGCCCATCGACATGCGCCAGCGCGAGTTCGGCAGCGCCATACGCGGGTTCGATCGAGGCGAAGTCACCGCATTCCTGGTGGAAGCCGCGGGAGAATACGAGCTGGCCTTGCGCGAAAACGACCGACTGCGCCAGGAGATCATCAAGCTCGAGACGTCTCTTCAGCAGTACCGCGAGCTCGAAGGCAGCCTGAAATCCACGCTGATGAACGCCCAGAAGATCGCGGACGACATGCGTGAAAACGCGGTCAAGGAATCACAGCGTCTCGTGCGTGAAGCCGAGGGACAGGCCGAGAATATCGTGCAGGCCGCTCATGGAAAGATCGACGCCGCGCAGCGGGATGTCGATGGCCTCTGGATGAAGCGCCGCGAAGCGGAAGCGAGCGTCGAAGCGACGATCACGGTGCTGCAGAGCTCACTCGAGTTCATGCGCGATCGGGAGCGCCGTGGACGCGAGAGCAACGTGGTGCCCCACCGGCCGCAGGTTGCGCAGAGCGCATAAGCAGGCTCTGGGCTTCAGACTCTCGGCGAACCGAGGCTGGTTTTCGAATCCCGAGCCCCGAGTCCCGAGCCCCGAGTCGGGCTGGACTCAGACCGTAACTGAGTCCATCTGCGTTTCGACGTAGGGCGCCTCGTGCACACGAGGCGTTTGCCGCTTCGCGGCCACCAGCCACCACTCCCTCGCGGAGGCCGCGATGACCACCAGCACGACCACCATGAAGAACAGCGCGAGCGCTGCGTCGATGCGATCGTTGAAGATCATCCGCGCCGCCGCCGGATTGGTCGAATCGGCCAGCGATCGCGCATGCGCGAGGAACCCGAGGTTGGGCAGGGGCGAGAACACCTTCTGGTAACCGGCCGTGAGCGTGGCCGCCGCAAGCCACACGAGTGGCAGGAGCGTCACCCATGCGTGCTTCAGCCGACCCATCTTCACGAGCACGGTCGTCGTCACGCACAGCGCGACCGCAGCCAGCAGCTGATTGGCGATGCCAAAGAGCGGCCAGAGCGAGTTGATCCCGCCAAGAGGATCGATGACCCCCTGATACAGGAAATAACCCCACGCCAGGACGACGAGCGCCGACGACACGATGATGCTCGGATACCACGAGTAGCGCCCAAGAGGCTCGTACACGTGTCCGAGGAGCTCCTGGAGCATGAACCGGCCAACCCGCGTACCGGCGTCGATGGTCGTCAGAATGAAAACGGCCTCGAAGAGAATCGCGAAGTGATACCAGAGCGCGAGCCCGCTGCCCGTGAAGACACCTCCGAGAATGCCTGCCATGCCAACGGCCAGGCTTGGCGCGCCGCCCGTGCGGGACAGCAGCGTCGCTTCACCCATCTGCTGCGCAAGGATGTTCATCTGCTCCGGGTGCAGGACAAAACCCCACTGCGCGATGGCCTGTGATGCGCTCTCGGCTGTCGTGCCAAGCACGGCCGGTCCGACGTTCATCGCGAAATAAACGCCCGGATCGAGCGTCGCGGCCGCGATCATCGCCATCAGGCCCACCAGCGACTCTGTCAGCATCGAGCCGTATCCAATGAGGCGTGCGTGGCTCTCACGCGTCACCATCTTCGGTGTCGTCCCGCTCGCAATGAGCGCGTGGAATCCAGAGATCGCGCCGCAGGCGATGGTGATGAACGCAAACGGGAAGAGCTTGCCCGCGAACACAGGCCCTGTCCCGTCGATGAACTGCGTGACGGCGGGCATCTTCAATGGCGGCATCAGCAGAACGATCGCGACGCCCAGAATCATGACCGTGCCGATCTTCAGGAACGCGGACAGGTAGTCCCGCGGGGACAGCAGCAGCCAGACCGGCAGCACAGACGCGACGAAACCGTAAACCATCACGGCCCACGCCAGATCCGTACCGGACCACGTGAACATGGCGCCCCACGATGGATGCGCAGCCACCCACTGACCTCCGAGGAGTGCCAGGAGCAGAAGCACGATCCCCATTCCCGTCGCTTCGGCGACTTTGCCGGGCCGGATGTTGTTCATCCAGACACCCATGAGCAGCGCGATCGGGATCGTCGCGGTGATGGTGAAGAGTCCCCAGGGACTGTCGCGAAGGGCGTTGACGACGACCAGGGCCAGCACCGCGAGCAGGATGATCATGATGGCGAACACCGCCACCATCGCGGCCATGCCTGCGACCGGGTTCACCTCTTCCTTGGCCATCTGTCCGAGTGACTTGCCGTCGCGCCGGATCGACGCACAGAGCACGATCATGTCCTGGACGGCGCCGCCCAGCACGACGCCGATGATCAGCCACAAGGTGCCTGGCAGAAACCCGAACTGTGCCGCGAGTGTCGGTCCGACGAGGGGACCTGCTCCGGAGATCGCCGAGAAGTGATGCCCTGCGGCGACCCACTTGTTTGTGGGGACGAAGTCGCGACCGTTATTGAGCCGCTCGGCCGGCGTGGCGCGCCGGTCGTCCAGACCGAAGACCGTGTAGGCGAGGTACCGGGAATAGAACCGATACGCCACGAGGTATGTGCTGACGCCGGCCACGACCAGCCAGCCGGCGCTGATGGTTTCCCCGCGTGACAGCGCAATAACGCCGAAGGCAATCGCTCCCACCAGGGCAATGGCGACCCACATCGCGACGAAAAGGAACTTGTTCATGATGGGGCGGATTACTTGAGTCCGGTCATCGTTCTGGCCTGGACCTCGAACTCGAGATCGACCGGGTAGATGACCGGGTAGATAAATGCGGGGAAAAGTTCCACGGGCTGGGTATAGGCGACACTGATGACGGTGACATCCTCGTTGCGTGAGGCAGCGACGCCGTCGGCTTCGAGCGGCACGTCGAGCTCTGCGGCCTTTTCGAGCACGTGCGTCGCCAGCTCAGCAGGCGCGATCCGTCCGCCCCAGGTGACTTCCTGCTGGGCTGCATCCTTGAGCTGGTAGTACGCCATCGCCACCAGGCCAGCCCGCACGGCGGCATTCGCAAGCGCCAGCGCGATCGCGAGCTTGATGATCGTCTTCATCAGTGGATCTGGTGGAAGATTCTACCCCAGCGGACACCGGAGACGAGGCTCGACAATCCGCCTTCGCCGAAGGAGAAATAGATGAAAAGTGCACGCCCTTTCACATATTCCTGCGGCAGAAAGCCCCAATAGCGGCTGTCCTGTGAGTTGTCACGGTTGTCGCCCATCATGAACAGGTGCCCGGGCGGCACCGTGACGGGTCCATATTCCACGCGCACGTCGAATTCGTCGCCACCCTCCTCGTCCGGAGGCGTTAGGTAGCGAACGTACGGCTCGTCAAGCTGCTTGCCGTCGATATAGACGCGCTTCTTCCGCAACTCGATCGTTTCGCCCGGCAGCGCAATCACCCGTTTGATGAAATCGCGTTCAGGATCCTCGGGATACTTGAACACGATCACCTCTCCGCGGCGGATCGGATCGATCGGCAGCACGGCACGTTCGACACCCGTGAGCGTCGGCGCATACACGAACTTGTTCACGAGCAGGTGATCGCCGATGAGCAGGTTGTTCTCCATCGACCCGGTAGGAATCTTGAACGCCTGCACGACGAACGTGCGCACGAAGAGCGCGAGGATGACGGCCACGCAGATCGACTCGAAGTACTCCCGGGCAGTGGACTTGCGATACTCGGACGGCGCGTGGGGCTGATTTTTCATTACGCTGGGCTCTAGACTTTGGGCCTTTGGGCCACTAGCTACCGGCTACCGGCTGCAATGCTCACCTACTCAGTACCGAGTTTCAAGACAGCGAGAAACGCTTCCTGCGGGATCTCGACGCGGCCGACCCGCTTCATCCGCTTCTTCCCTTCCTTCTGCTTCTCGAGCAGCTTGCGCTTGCGGGAGATATCACCGCCATAGCACTTGGCCAGCACGTTCTTACGAAGGGCCTTGACCGATTCGCGCGCAATCACGCGGTTGCCAATGGACGCCTGAATGGCAATCTCGAACATCTGCCGCGGAATCAACTCTCGCATCTTCGTCGCGAGCGCACGCCCCCGTTCGTACGCGGCATCCCGATGGACGATCATCGACAGCGCATCCACGGGCTCCCCGTTCACCAGGATATCCATCTTGACGAGCGGCGAATCCCAGTAGCCGGTCACGTGATAGTCCAGCGACGCATACCCACGGGACATCGTCTTCAACCGGTCGTAGAAATCCATGACCACTTCGTTGAACGGCAGATCGTAGGTTACGAGGACGCGGTCCGACTTCAGGTACTCCAGCTTCTTCTGCACACCGCGCTTGTCCTGGCATAGCTGCAGGATCGCGCCCACGTGTTCAGACGGCGTCAGAATCGTGGCGGTGATGATCGGTTCCTCGAGCTTCGTGATCCGCCCCGCGTCCGGCAGTTTGGCGGGGCTGTCGATCTCCTGCACCTGCCCATCCGTCGTCGTCACCCGGTACAACACGCCTGGTGCTGTGGTCACCAGATCCATGTTGTATTCGCGCTCGAGCCGCTCCTGGACGATCTCCATGTGCAGCAGGCCGAGGAAGCCGCAGCGGAACCCGAAGCCCAGCGCCGCTGACGTCTCGGGCTCGTAGAAGAACGACGCGTCGTTCAGACGCAGCTTCTCCAACGCCTCGCGCAACTCGGCGTACTGGTGGCTCTCCACCGGATACAAGCCGGCGAACACCATGGGCTTCAGCTCTTTGAACCCGGGAAACGGCTCTGTGGTCTGGCGTGCGGTATCGGTGACGGTGTCGCCGATCTTGGCGTCCGCGACCACCTTGATGTTGGCGACGATGAACCCGACTTCTCCGACACCCAGGGACTCGACGGGCATGGCCTTGGGAGAGAAGACGCCGAGTCCATCCACCTCGAAGTCCTGCTTCGTCGCCATGAGCCGGATCTTGCTCTTCGTCTTCAGAACGCCATCGATCACCCGCACCACGATGACAACGCCGCGGTACGGGTCGAACCAGGAGTCGAAGATCAGCGCCTTGAGCGGAGCCTCCGAATCACCCGCGGGCGGAGGGACACGCTCCACAACGGCCTCGAGAATCTCGAGGACGCCCGTCCCCTCTTTAGCGCTGGCGAGGATCGCGGTCGAGCTGTCGAGGCCGATGATCTCTTCGAGCTGTCGCTTGCACTCGTCGGGCTGCGCGCTCGGCAGGTCGATCTTGTTGATGACGGGAATGATCTCGAGGTTGTTCTCGACGGCCAGGTACGCGTTGGCGAGTGTCTGCGCTTCGACCCCCTGCGCCGCATCCACCAGCAGCAGCGCGCCCTCGCACGCAGCGAGCGACCGCGTGACTTCGTAGCCGAAGTCCACGTGCCCTGGCGTGTCGATCAGGTTGAGCACGTATTGCTCACCGTTTGTCGCGGTGTAGTTCAGTCGAACAGGGTGCGCCTTGATGGTGATGCCGCGTTCGCGCTCCAGGTCCATCGCGTCGAGGACCTGTGCCTCCATTTCACGAGCCTGAAGGGCGCCGGTCGTTTCGAGAAAGCGATCCGCGAGCGTCGACTTGCCGTGGTCGATGTGCGCGATGATCGAGAAGTTCCTGATGTGTGCCTGATCCATGGAGGTGCGAACAGGAAATTATACCTGCCGCCGGTGACAACAGCCGGTTCCACGGCCTTAGTGGCTCAGACAGACGCCTCATCGCTTTCGCTTCTTCGTCCCCTCACCGATAGTCTTCAAGTTCGATTGATGGTGTTCGAAGAGCATCCGCATGAAGTCCCGCGTCGCCTGATCTCCCAGCCGAATCTCGGCGAGTAGCCGGTCCCGGGTGGCCTGGTCTCCCTGCCGAATCTCGGCCAGCAGCTCGCCGCGCATCCCGTGCATTTCGCCTCGCAGTTCGTCGCGAAGGCCGTCCACCTTCCCGCCAAGCTCCGTCCGGATGGCAGAAAATGACCCGCGCATCTCCTCCCGGAGCTGCACAATCTGCAACTCGACGCCGGCGACCCGCGCCGGAAGTTCCCTGAGTTCCTGCATCTTCTCCTCTAGCATCGTCACTCTTTGTTCCAGAGATCGTGGTCGCACGACATCGCTCCCCGTTCGCAGCCTTCGAGATTGAAAGCGGCTCAGGAACGCCTCGTGCGAGGACCATGCCCAGGGTACGATCAGCCGAAGGCTGACGACGCTACCATCGTCCTTCCTCGAAGGCAATGCGGCGACTCCCCCCAAGCTGAATAGCGATGGCTGCGACAGAAGATGAAACCGTTCGCGGCATGCCCCACTTTGGTGTGCCGGAATGCGCGCCCGGCCGCATTACAATGCCCGCCCCTCTCTTGCGGATGTCATTCCTTCTGCGACAGCACCGATTGTGTGTGACCAGGGCCTGGTTGACCGCCCTGTGCGTGACCTGCACGTTCGGGTTGTCAGCCCAGGACGTCGCGGGACAGGAGTTCGATCAGGAGGCCATTCGCGCCACGAAGCGCGCTACGGCGGTCCGCACCTCGCAACCGATTGTTCTCGACGGCTCACTCGACGAGGAGGCATGGAAGCAGGCGCCGCTCGCCGAAGGGTTTTACCAGCAGTTCCCCGACGAATTCGCCGCCGCTTCAGAGAGAACGGAGGTTCGGTTCCTCTACGACTCAGACACGCTCTACATCGGCGCGATGCTGTACGACAGCGAGCCGGGACGCCTCATCATCGACTCGCTTCGCCGCGACTTCTCGAACTTTCAGACCGACTCGTTCCTCGTCGTGTTCGATACGTTTCTCGACAAGCGAAGCGGTTACTCATTCGTGACCAATGCGGCCGGGGCGCTTCGCGACGTCCAGGCGTCCGACAACGGCCGGCGGAACGATGCCAACTGGGATGGCGCCTGGTCGGTCCGCTCGAAGGTGCTCGAGAACGGCTGGAGCACCGAAATTGCGGTGCCATTCAAGACTTTGCGATTTCCCGCCAGCGCGGAGCAGGAGTGGGGAATGCAGATCCAGCGCATCATCCGGCGCAAGAACGAGTTCACGACCTGGGCGCCGGTGCCGCGTCAGTTCTCGCACTACGCCGTTAGTTACGCAGGAACGCTGGCGGGCATCTCGGACGTCCGAAGCGGCAGCGATCTGCGGGTCACGCCGTTCGCCACCGCTCAGGTCACCAACAGGCAACCGCGCGCCGGAGGTTGGGGACGCAATGCCGACGGGGGCGTTGATGTGAAGTGGGGCCTCGGGTCGTCGCTCCTGCTCGATGCAAGCTACCGAACAGATTTTTCGCAGGTCGAAGCGGACGAGCAGCAAATCAATCTGACTCGCTTCAGCCTCTTCTTTCCCGAAAAGCGTCAGTTCTTTCTCGAGAGCCCGGCGAGCTTCCAGGTGGGCCTGGCCTCGGTCGAGACCGAGCGGCGCGACCTCCTTCCCTTCTTCAGCCGGCGAATCGGCCTCTCTGCGTCGGGCCAACCGATACCTGTCGTCGGAGGTCTGCGGCTGACCGGACGTGCCGGTTCCCAGAACATCGGCCTGCTCTCGATGCGGACCGAGTCGTTCGAGCAGGAGCCGGGCGCCCAGTTCACGGCGGCTCGGGTATCGCGCAACCTGACCCCAAGCGCATCCGTTGGAGCCTTTTACTTTGGTCGCGAGGCGGTGGGGACTGACGGCTTCAACCGAGTCGGTGGTCTCGACCTCCGGCTCACACCAAGGCCTGCCATCGAGATCGAAGCGTTCGCGATGCGCAGCGCCACCAGTGGGAGCGCTGGCGATTTCGCAGGCCGCACGGGAATCCGCGTCGATACGAACGCGCATCGAGCACGCCTCGGACTCATTCACGTCGGAAGCGACTTCCGTAACGATCTCGGCTTCGTCCTCCGCCGGGGCATCGCCACAACCTTCGGCAGCTACAAACGGGTCTTCCGACCGTCTGACACGCGCGCACTGATTCGCGAACAGACAGTCGGTGTCGAAGCCGAGCAGACCGTGAACGACGACTACAGCCAGGTCCTTACTCAGGTTGGCGCCGTCACCTATGGTCTGCAGTTGCGGGACGGCGCCGTAGTGAACGCCCAGCTGAACGGGACGCGCGAACAGCTCGACCGGCCGTTCACCGTCGGCTCCAGCCTCAGCATCGAGCGAGGCGACTACGCGTTTGAGAGCGCGTCGATCGAGTACCGATCGAATCAGAGCGCTCGTATCTCGGGGAACGTCAATCTGGAAGCTGGCGAGTACTGGAACGGCCGCCAACGCCTCACAACCGCAGGCATACGCGTGCGGCTGAACGAGAACGTGGCAGCGAGCGCGACTCTCACTCGCAACGCGATCGAGCTGCCGCAGGGCTCATTCACCGGCGATCTCGCCCGCTTGCGGCTCGACTGGTCCTTCAGCCCTCGTATGTTCCTGAACGCGTTCGTTCAGTACAACGGAGAAGCCGACGCCTGGCTCTCCAACATCCGATTCAACCTCGTCCATCGTCCCCTCAGCGACATCTACGTCGTGTGGAACGAGACCCGGCAACCGAACGATACGCGTCGAGCCCTGATGCTGAAGTACACCCACCTGATCGCGTTCTGAGTTGAGTCGAGCCGGCTGCCGCCAGAATGAACGGGAATCAGGCATCAACTGAGTTGCGACCCGCGATGAGCGCATCCGGCTTCGCCACAATCTGCTGGTGTGCCGCGACAATCTGCTGACCTGTTTCGCCTGACGCTCAGAGCGCGCGGTACACCTCACGCACGCGTACGCGCAATACCGGATCGGGCTGGCTGCTCCATGGCGATCCGTCCTCATCAAACCGAACTGCTCGCTGTATCAACGTCATAGACACCGCGCCCTCCAAAGCCGACGACGCTACCATCGTCGCTTAGGGAGGGCAATTCAGAATCGCGTGTTCAACAAAGCGTTTCGTCGCTATCGGAGATCGCGGTCAAAGCAATCGACCGCATCGAGCGAATGGGCATTGCCATGAATGATTTGATGTAGATCATCCGACGTTCGAAATGATGATCCTGCTCGACAGGACTCAATGCCTGGCTAACGCCCGCGCTTCAGCCGCGGCGACTCATGATGGCACGGCGCCGCCGGCTGCCAGCACTGGTTAGGCGTCTCGCCCACGGGATGTGTGCTCCTGCCAGAGTTGCCAGAGATCGCCTGCCACTCCGCGATACCTCTCTGAAGGCCCCGCGATCTCTGGTGTGAACCATCGGCCGAACTCCTCGAGCAGGACGCGCTCGACATCCTCAGCGGACGAACAACCTGACAATCGCGGCAGAATGGTTCTTGCCTCCGGATCGTACTCGTCGATGTTAGTTTTGAAATTCAACCCAATCGGATCATGTTGAAACAGGAGGGTACTCGTGCTTTCAAAGAGCCGCTTGTACTCTCCTTTAAGCTCCGCCCGCTCCTTGGCGTGAACTAAGAGATGGTCGGAGTCCATGATCGATTCGGATTTGCTGGTGCTTCTCAATTACGCCTAACTACTCACTAAGTAGACCGCGAAGGGTCCAAGTGTTCGCAGTCTTTGACGGCGCGGTCCGTGCGGTCCACACGCCGATAACCCCAGCGCGCGCCGATGGTAGCACTAGGACCGAGCATCCAGTGTGGGCGACAAACTCTGCAGGCACGTCCTGATGAGACGCACTGCGCTGGCCACGGTCTCGTGGCGACTGCCTATGCAAGCCCGTCGGGAAGATCCTGGAAAGCGGCTGAAGCCGACGATGCCCGTCTTCCCCACAGCACGTTCCGGGTGCACCGAGTTGCCTCGGTCGTTTTGTGCCGTGATGGACGTCGTTTCGAAACCGCCGCTAGACGGGCGAGGAGCGAAAGCCGCTTTCCCGGGCGCAGCATCGGCAGTCGCTGCGAGACCGTGGCCGGCGATGCGTACACAACCGCGCACGGTGAGCAAACACTATCCCGCAGCTAAAGTGAACCTGTTGCTTGAGCGTCGAGCCACCATGTGTCTCGTCGGGAACGATAAAATCAGGTATTGAGTTCTCCGTTTCGCGCGCTGCGTTCCCGAAACTTCCGGCTCTTCTTCATCGGTCAGGGTATCTCGCTCATCGGGAGCTGGATGACACGACTGGCCACGGCGTGGCTGGTCTACCGGCTCACCAATTCAGCATTCCTGCTCGGGCTCGTCAGCTTCGCCAGCCAGGTCCCGGCGATGGTGCTTCCTGCCGTGGCCGGCGTCTGGCTCGATCGATGGGACCGCCACAAGGTGCTCATCGCCACACAGGTGCTGGCCATGATCCAGTCGCTGGCGCTGGCCGGGCTCACGTTGAGCGGCCACGTGACGGTTCAATGGATCATCGGCCTGAGCCTTCTTCAGGGCTTCATCACCGCAATCGAGATTCCGACGCGCCAGTCCTTCGTCATCACGATGATCGAAGACCGGCGGGATCTGAGCACGGCCATCGCGCTCAATTCGTCGAGCTTCAACGCGGCACGTCTCGTGGGACCGGCGATAGGCGGCGGACTCGTCGCCGCGGTCGGCGAAGGCTACTGTTTCCTGATCGACGGACTCAGCTATCTCGCCGTGATCGCCGGATTGCTGGCCATGCGGATCGCAAAGTCCGAGGTGCCACGAGAGCGACGAGAGGTCTGGCATGAGCTGTCCGAAGGCTGGGCGTATCTGATCGGCTCCGGACCAATTCGCCAGATTCTGACCTTCCTCGGCGTCGTTGGAATCGCGAGTGCCCCCTATGCGGTACTGACGCCGATGGTTGCGGCCCAGCTGCTCGGAGGGGGTCCAGATACGCTCGGTCTCCTCATGGCCGCCTCTGGCATCGGCGCACTCGCGGGCGCGGTCAGGCTCGTCCTCCGTCGCAGCGGCGATGCGCTGGCCCGCCCGATGACCCTTGGCGTCGCCACGTTTGGCGCCGGGTGCATCGCGCTGGGGTTCTCCCGCTCGTTGTGGCTCTCGGTTCCGTTGATGGCGATCACGGCCTACGGACTGATGACGCAGATCGTCAGCACCAACACCATCGTGCAGACGGTTGTGGACGACGACAAGAGGGGGCGGGTGATGTCGTTCTACACGATTGCGCTGCTCGGATCGGCGCCGATAGGCAGCCTGTTGAGCGGATCGCTGGCCGCGCGGATCGGCGTCACGGCAACGCTCGTCGTGAGCGGCATCGCGTGCGCGCTCACGGCGATATGGTTCTGGCGTCAGATTCCGGAGATTGGTCGCGCCATGCGCGATCGACACACCGAGCTCGGGATTCCTCACGAGGCATAACTGGTCGGTCGCCACAGCGTGGGGGACGCCAGCCAATGCGGTGAGGCCGTCGTCACCGCTTCCGGCCCTTCGTCCCCTCTGCGATGGTCCTGAGCGTCGTCTTCAGCTCCTCGTAGAGCATCCGCATGAAATCTCGCGTCTCTTGATCCCCTGCGCGGATCTCGGCACGAAGTTCGTCGCGAGTCCCGTGCAGCTCGGCACGAAGCCCATCCCGAATCCCGTGCAGCTCACCCCGAAGCTCATCCCGAATCCCGTGCAGCTCACCCCGCAGCTCATCCCGAATCCCGTGCAGCTCGCCCCGCAGCTCATCCCGAATCCCGTGCAGCTCGCCACGCAGATCCGATCGTGTGGCAGAAAATGACTCGCGCATCTCCTCCCGGAGTTGCGCGATCTGCAACTCGACACCGGCGAAACGCGCGGGTAACCCGCGAAGTTCCTGCATCTGTCCCTCGAGCATCGTCACCCTTTGTTCCAGAGATCGTGGTTGCACGATATCGACTCCCCTCTGCAGCATTCGAGATTGAAAGCTGCCAGAGGCCGCTCGTGCCAGTATTGTGCCCACGGTCCCGCGAGACGGGACGACGCTACCATCGTCGAGGGTTCAAGGCAATCACGCGCGTGCGATGCCCGATCCGCTGGGACCGGGTCCGCGCGTTTCACGCAGTGAAGGCTGTTCGATCTATCGCTGGTCGAGTGGGACGAAGCGCTGCGGGTACGCGGGACCGGTGTAATCCGCGCGTGGCCGAATCAGGCGATTGTTCGCGTACTGCTCGAGGATGTGAGCTGTCCAGCCTGACATCCGGCTCACCGCAAAGATGGGCGTGTAGAGATCGATCGGGATGCCGAGCGTGTAGTAGGTGGACGCCGAATAGAAGTCCACGTTCGGATTCAGTTTCTTCTCGCCCTTGACGAGCGCCTCAATCCGCTCCGACATGTCGAACCACTTCGTATTTCCGGCGCGCTTGCCAAGCTCCTTCGACATCTGCCGCAGGTGCGTGGCGCGTGGGTCCTCAGTGGTGTACACGCGGTGGCCGAAGCCTGGGATCTTCTCCTTGCGGGCCAGCTTCGCGCGAATGGCGTCCTCGACGCGCTCACTGCTCGCCGTCTCTCCGAACTCGAGCAGCATCTTCATCACTTCGGCGTTCGCGCCGCCGTGCAGCGGGCCCTTGAGGGCGCCGATGGCGCCGACAACGGCCGAGTAGATATCCGTCAGCGTCGCAGCAGCCACACGGGCCGCGAACGTGGACGCGTTGAGCTCGTGGTCGGCGTGCAGCGTCAACGCGATGTCGAAGGCACGGATCGCCGTGGGGTTGGGACGCTGCCCCGTGAGCATGTAGAGAAAATTCGCCGCCTGCCCCATCACCGGGTCCGGGTCGATGGCACCGCCCCCAGCCTTGAGGCGACCCCAGGTGGCGACGAGTGTTCCAACCTGGGCGGTCAGGCGAACCGCCTTGCGGTACTGCGCTGCCGGTGAGGTTTCGCTGGCTTCCGCGTCGTAGTGAGCGAGCGCGGAGGTCAGGGTCCGCAGGGCGTCCATGCCGTCAACGGGCGGCAGAGACCGCATGAGCCGCACGACCGGTTCCGGCAACGGACGAGCAGCCGCAAACTGCGACTGAAGATCGCCTAACTCGGCTCTGCTGGGCAGCCGCCGGTGCCAGAGCAGGTAGCAGACTTCTTCGAAGGTTGCTGACCTGGCGAGGTCGTGGATGTCGTACCCGCAATACGCGAGCACTCCTCGATCGCCATCGAGATAGCAGATGGCAGAGGATGTCGCGACGACATCCTCGAGTCCCGCCTTCGGCTTCTCAGCGGTAGACACGTTCGTGCTGAGCTTAGACCTCTTCCGGCTTCAGCACGGCGTCGTCTCCGCCGGCAAACTGCTGGAAGATTGAGAGGAGCGCGGTGTAGAGGAAGCCGAGCTGGAAGAGCACGAGGAACGGCAAGGTGCCGTAGATGCCATTGGCCAGCGCGTAGAACACGGTGGCCGTGAAGTAGAGACCAAGCGCCAGTTCGATCATCGGCTGGACGAGGACCGTCTGACGATACTTCTTGCCGATCCACTCGTCGGCCTGCGCCTCGATGTGGTACTTCGGCGTGCGTGCGAACTCGCTCTGCTTGTTGAACAGCGCTTCGAGCACGGCGCGGGTGTTGTTCACGGTCAACCCGATCCCGATCGACATGAGGAACGGCAGATACTTGAGCCGCGCCGTCCAGTCCTTGTGCAGCTCGCGCTGACACACCATGTAGAAGTTGGCGACTGACGCTGTCGCCGCGAAGAACAGCGGAACGTCGATCAGCAGCATCTCGTACCAGCCCATGTTGTAGCGGATGACCATCGAGGGCGCCATCAGCACCGACAACACGCACATGAGCAGATAGTTGAAGTTGGCCGTCAGGTGGAAAAACGCTTCGGCCTTCACGCCAAGGGGAAGCGGCGCGCGCAGGATCGCCGGCAGCACCTTGCGGCAGGTCTGAATCGATCCCTTGGCCCAGCGATGCTGCTGCGACTTGAACGAGTTCATTTCGACCGGCACTTCCGCCGGCGCGATCAAATCCTGAAGAAACACGAACTGCCAGCCGCGAATCTGGGCGCGATAGCTCAGGTCGAGATCCTCGGTGAGCGTGTCGTGCTGCCAGCCCCCGGCGTCTGCAATCGCGGTCCGGCGCCAGATCCCGGCAGTGCCGTTGAAGTTGAAGAACAGGCCGGCCCTGTTGCGCCCGCCATGCTCGAGCACGAAGTGGCCATCCAGAAGGATCGATTGAATCTTCGTGAGCAGCGAGTAGTCCTGATTGATGTGACCCCATCGGGCCTGCACCATCGCCACCTTCGGATCGGTGAAGTACTGCACCGTGCGGCGGAGAAAATCAGCGGTGGGGATGAAGTCCGCGTCGAAGATGGCGACGAACTCTCCATTCGCAACCGTCAGGCCCGCCTCGAGCGCGCCGGCCTTGTAGCCAGTGCGATCGGATCGATGAATGTAAGAAATATTGACGCCGGTCAGCTGGTTCCTTCTGACCGCACGAGCCGCGACGCTCGTGGTCTCGTCGGTCGAGTCGTCCAGGACCTGGATCTCGAGCAGGTCGCGCGGATAGTCCAGCTGACACACAACATCGATCAGCCGGTCGGCGACGTACATTTCGTTATAGATCGGCAGCTGCACCGTCACCCGCGGCAACTGCTCGAATGTCCCGAGCGGCTCCGGGCGCCGCCCCTTGTTCTTCATGTACAGGTAGACCAGGTAATAGCGGTGCCACCCATACACGGCCAGAATGACGAGAACAAAAAAGTAGGTCGCGAGGATCAGCGTCTCAAAAAGGGTCATAAGGCGGGATCACGGGCGGGGGACACAGTGTGTGATTATACTGCCGGGTCCCGCGAAAATCTCAATTCACAGCCCACATCATGACCGGTTCCGAACTGCGCGAACTCCTCGACAAAGTCCATCGCGGCGACGTCGCCCCTTCTGACGCCGCCGACGAGATCACCACGGTCCTCCGCATGTCGCCGTTCGAGGACTTAGGGTTTGCCCGCGTCGATACGCATCGGGCGCTGAGACAGGGGTTTCCCGAGGTCATCCTGGGCCTGGGTAAAACGGCCGAGCAGATTGCCGCGATCGCCGAACGGATCGTCGCGCGCAACCAGTCGCTCCTGGTCACGCGCGCGCAACCCGACGCGTACGAGGCAGTAAAGGCGCGAGTGCCCGCCGCGGTATACCACGCGGAGGCCCGGGCGATCAGCCTCTCGCAGGGGGAAGTTCCGGTTGGAAACGGCACCATCTTGATCGTGTGCGCCGGCACCTCCGACCTGCCGGTCGCTGAAGAAGCCGTGGTCACTGCGGAACTGATGGGCAATCGCGTGGATCGACTCTACGACGTCGGCGTCGCGGGCCTGCATCGGCTGCTTGCCGAGCAGGCAAGGCTTCAGGATGCTCAAGCCATCGTCGTCGTCGCAGGCATGGAGGGTGCCCTGCCAAGTGTGGTCGCCGGCCTCGTGTCGGTGCCCGTGATCGCCGTGCCTACCAGCATCGGCTATGGCGCCAGCTTCGGCGGTATCGCGGCGCTCCTCGGGATGCTGAACAGCTGCGCCAACGGGGTGGCCGTCGTGAACATCGACAACGGCTTCGGCGGCGCCTGCATGGCGAGCGTGATCAATCACCTCTGACGGACAGCGCGGCTGAAGCCGCGCACTACGTACGTCACCTCGACCGCATCCCTCAGTCGTAGTGCGTGGCTTCAGCCGCGCCCCCTCATTCGCCGAACCCCGGGCTGCCCCACCAAAGACGTAATTACACTGCCAGGGTCGTGCACATTCGCGCGACGCGACACGAAGTCCACAGGAATTCTTGGGAATACCTGCAAGGCACATCGGTTGCACATGACACTCGGTCCCCGACCGATTCAGGAGCCGTCATGATTCGCGCTATCGGACTGAGCGTCACGTTCTCGATGCTGTTTGCAGGCGCCGCCTCTGCTCAGCAGACAATCGGCGGTTGTTCGGTCCTCCCGGCCGACAACATCTGGAACACCCCCGTTGACACCCTGCCGGTGCTGTCGAATTCGGCGTCGATGGTGGCCACCATTGGTTCCACGAGAGGCTTCCACGCTGACTTCGGTGCGGGCATGTGGGACGGAGGTCCGATCGGCATCCCGTTCATCACGGTTCCAGGCACGCAAACAAAGTATCCGGCGTCATTTCTCTATGACGACGAGAGCGATGTGGGGCCGTATGCGGTGCCACTGAATGCGCCGATCGAGGGCGGCAGCGCCGCAACGGGCGACCGGCATGCGATCGCCATCGACACGACCAACTGCATCCTCTACGAGCTGTATCGCGCGTTTCCCGGCTCGAACTCCTGGACCGCGGACTCGGGCGCCATCTACGACCTCAAGTCGAATGCGCTTCGTCCGAGCACATGGACATCGGCCGATGCGGCGGGACTGCCGATCGCTCCCGGTCTTGTGACCGTTGACGAGGTGTTGAGCGGCGAAATCAAGCACGCCATCCGCTTCACCGTGCCGCAGTCGCGGCGGGAGTTCGTGTGGCCCGCACGGCACTACGCCTCGACGCTGACGGGCACGCAGTACCCTCGAATGGGTGAACGTTTTCGCCTGAAGGCGAACTACGACATCAGCTCCTACCCCGCCGACGTGCAGGTCATCCTGCGCGCGATGAAGAAATACGGAATCATCATGGCCGACAACGGCTCGGCCTGGTACATCTCGGGAAAGCCGGACTCCCGCTGGAACGACACGAACCTGCGCTCGTTCAGCCGCCTGCTCGGCGAGAACTTCGAGGCCGTTGACGCGACGGTCCTTCGAATCGATCCAAACTCGGGCGCCGCGCGCCAATCCGGCACCTCGGTCGCTGCGAATCCTTCGACAGCAACGGTCCGCGTCGGCCAGTCGCGGCAGTTCAGCGCGACGGTGACCAACGGTTCGGCCGGAGTCACCTGGAGCGTCAACGGCGTCACCGGTGGCAACGCCTTCACCGGCACCATCACCAGCGCCGGTCTCTACCTGGCGCCAGCAACGGTTCCAAACCCTGCCATCGTCACGGTGCGCGCCACGAGTACCGCCACGCCGACGGCGAGTGGAACCGCGTCGGTGACGCTGATTCCCAAGCCCAGTATCACGTCGGTCAGCCCCGCATCACTTTCGACCGGCAACTTCAACATCACGGTGAACGGAGCAGGGTTCGTGTCCGGCTCGACGATCTCAGTCGATGGCGTGACGTTGCAGACGACGTTCGTCTCCTCGAGCGTGCTGACTGGCACGGGCAACGCAGCAGCGGCCAAAGCATCCGTGCCTGTGTTCGTCGCTACGCCGGATAGCGAGGTCTCGAACACGCTGTATGTGGCAATCGTGCAGGCGGCCTCCGTCAGCGTCAGCATCTCGCCGGCGACTGTCACGGTAAAGACGAAGGCAACGGCCCAGTTCACAGCGACGGTGCAGGGGACAACCAACACGGCGGTCACCTGGAAGGTCAACGGAATCGCCGGTGGCAACGGAACCGTCGGGACGATCACGGCGGCGGGCCTCTACAGAGCGCCTAACACGGCGCCGAAGCCATCATCGGTCACGGTCACCGCAACTTCGGCGGCTGATCCGACCAAGAGTGCGTCAGCGTCGGTCAACATTTCACGGAAGTAGTCACCTTTCGAGCGCCAGGTCGTCCGGACGCCGCCTGCAGATGCCGGGCGGCGTGCCCTCTCGCCATGAGAAAATAGAAACATGGACGAGGGGGCACTCCGAGCACTCGAGTTCGACCACCTCGTCTACGTCATCCGTGACCTCGCCATCACCGCGACAGGGCGTGATCGACTGAGCGACCTGCGTCCCTCCACGGACGCCTCAGTCGTCTCGACAACGCAAAAAGCCACCAGCGAGGGGACTCGGTTCCTGGCGGATAACCCGGGATTCCCGCTTCGCGCCCCGGCCGAGCTCGAAATCATTCTGAGGGCGCTGGCGGTGGAGAATCGGGCGCTCGAACCGCTGCGACTTCTGGCGCTGGCCGACTACCTCGAATCGATCGAGCAGACGCGCAATTTGGTGTCACGGCTGGGCGAGTCGTTTTCGATTCTGCGAAGGCTGGTGGGGCCGGTTGCGTCCTTCAGCACGGAGAGCGCGGACGTCAGACGAAAGATCGACTCGAGTGGTGAGGTGGCCGACAGCGCGAGTCCCGCGCTCGCGAGCATTCGTGACCGGCTGCGGAAGCAGCGCGCGAAACTGCGCTCGACGCTCGATGGCTTCCTCCGCGGACGGGACACCGCGAAGTATTTGCAGGACCAGGTCGTCACCGATCGCAACGGCCGCTACGTCCTCGTCGTGCGTGCCGAACATCGCTCGTCGATACCGGGGGTCGTCCACGGCACCTCCGCAAGCGGCGCCAGCCTCTTTCTGGAACCGCTTGGCACTGTGGACATCAACAACGACATCGTGGCGCTCGAGGAACAGGAACGCGAGGAAGTGCAGCGCATCCTCCTCGAGCTCACAGACGCATTCCGTGCGCGGCACGAGGAGATGTATCAGTCGATCGACGTGGCCACCGAGCTCGATGTGATCCAGGCGCGTGCCAGGTTCTCGATCATGGTGGGCGGCGTCGAGCCCGTCATCTCCACTGACGGTGCGCTCGAGCTGAAGGGCGCCCGCCATCCGCTCTTGATGGGACGAGTGCAGGAGCGGCTTGAAGCGGAACTCGGGATTAAGGATTCGGGGCTCGAAGATCCGGAGTCAAGGTCCGATCGAGTCCCGGATCCAATCCCCGTGGACATCCTGCTCGTTCCGCCCACGACGACATTGGTCATCACGGGGCCAAACACGGGCGGCAAGACGGTGGCGCTCAAGACCGCGGGCCTTTTCGCCGCGATGGCACAGAGCGGACTACACGTGCCGGCCGAAGCGGGCTCCCGTCTTCCTGTGTTCCGCTCGGTGTTTGCGGACATCGGCGACGAACAATCGATCTCCGCAAGCTTGAGCACGTTTTCCGCCCACATCAGCCATCTGGTGTCGATGGACAGAGAATTGACGCTTCCCTGTCTGGTATTGCTCGATGAAGTTGGCGCCGGCACTGATCCGGTCGAGGGCAGCGCACTCGGCGTGGCGGTTATCGATCACTTCCGTACACGAGGCGCGCACGTTGTCGCCACGACCCACTACGACTCGCTGAAGTCGTACGCCTCGACCACGCCTGGCGTAACGGGCGCGTCATTCGGATTCAATCCGGTCACGTTTGCGCCAACCTACCGGATCGTGTACGGATCACCAGGCCGAAGCCTGGCCATTGAGATCGCCGCGAGACTCGGCATGCCGGCATCGGTCATCGCCTCCGCGCGCGCCAACCTCAGCGAACCCGAAAAACAGCTCGCCGATCACTTGAAACGCATCGACGAAGACCTTCGCAGGGTGGAACAGGAACGGCAGCACCTCGCCCTGGACCGGACGGCCGTTACCGAGTCCGCGATGAAGCTGCGTTCGCGGGAGGATGCTGTCCGCGATCGCGAAGAGAAGGTGCGACGCCGCCTTGAAGTAAAGCTCGACGATCGACTCCGCGATGCACGTCTCGAGATCGATGCCGTCGTCGAAGGCCTGAAGGCCAAAGCGGCGGCGCTTTCGGATCAGGCAGCGGTCCGGCTGAGAACGGGCGAAAGGCTCAAGGCGGCTGGGTTGAGTACCGGTGAGACTGGAGCCGTGCGTGCCGAGGCACGTGCGTCTCTGGACCAGATTGCCGAGCGTTTGAAAGGACACACGGTCGAAGAGACCGCGCCGATTGTTGAGGAGCCTGGCGCCATCGAGTCTGGCTCACGCGTGATCGTCGGCGGCCTTGGCCTGGAAGGTGTCGTGATGGAACTGCACGGCCGACAGGCCGAGGTTGACGTACGAGGAAAACGCCTGCGCGTGGCGCTGAAAGAACTGCGACGCATCGCCGGTCCAGCGACGACAGCCAGGGTCAACGTGAGCGTCGATCTCCAGCCACGAGAAGGGATGCTGTCGGAGTTGAACGTGATCGGA
>JABFSA010000176.1 GCA_013140775.1 Acidobacteriota bacterium
CGGCGGTCGCGATGTGCGTCGCAATCTGCCATGCGGTGCGCGACTTCGGGTCTGGCTTGTAGTCGCGATTGCCAGCCCCCACAGCCGCGAGAACCTGCGACGTCGCCCTGGCTTCCCCTTCCCACACCGCGGCCAGAAATTCGGTGGTTCCCTTCGCTTGATCTGGTGTCATGGCTCCTCCTAGCGTGTGAGCTTCCGATACTTGATTCGGTGCGGAGTGTCGGCGGCGGCGCCGAGGCGGCGCTTCCGATCGGCTTCGTAGTCCTGGTAGTTGCCTTCAAACCACACCACCCGGCTATCCCCTTCGAACGCCAGCATGTGCGTCGCGATGCGGTCGAGGAACCATCGGTCGTGACTGATGACGACCGCACATCCTGCGTAGTCCAGCAGCGCCTCTTCGAGCGCACGCAGCGTGTCAACGTCGAGGTCGTTGGTCGGTTCGTCCAGCAGCAACAGGTTGGAGCCACGCTGGAGCAGTTTGGCCAGGTGCACGCGGTTGCGCTCACCACCGGAGAGCGTTCCGACCTTCCGCTGCTGCTGCGCGCCCTTGAAGTTGAACCACGACACATACGCACGTGAGGGAACCGCTCGCTTGCCAACCTGCAGTTCGTCAACTCCGCCCGTAATCTCTTCCCACACGCTCTTGTTCGGAGCGAGCGCATCGCGGCTCTGGTCCACGTACCCCACCTGCACGGTCTCGCCGAGCCGAAGCGTACCGGCATCGGGCTTCTCCTGTCCCGTAATCATCCGGAACAGCGTCGTCTTTCCTGCGCCGTTTGGACCGATGACCCCGACGATGCCGCCGCGCGGCAGCGTGAAGCTCAAATCGTCCATGAGCAGGACGTCGCCGTACGCCTTCCGGACGCCGCGGGCCTCGACGACGACGTCACCGAGCCGTGGACCTGGAGGAATGTAGATCTCGACGCTGTCAATCTTCTGGGCCGTATCAGCGTTGAGCAGATCTTCGTACGCGTTGAGACGCGCCTTACCTTTCGATTGGCGTGCGCGCGGCGACATGCGGATCCAGTCGAGCTCGCGTTGCAGCGTCTTCTGCCGCTTCGTCTCGGACTTCTCTTCCTGCGCGAGCCGCTGCTGCTTCTGATCGAGCCACGACGAGTAGTTCCCCTTCCATGGAATACCCGACCCGCGATCCAGCTCGAGGATCCACTCGGCGGCGTTGTCGAGGAAGTAACGGTCGTGCGTCACCGCCACAACCGTGCCCTTGTATTCCTTGAGGAACCGTTCGAGCCACGCCACAGATTCGGCGTCCAGGTGGTTGGTCGGCTCGTCGAGGAGCAGCAGATCCGGCGACCGGAGGAGAAGCCTGCACAAGGCGACACGGCGGCGTTCACCGCCCGACAGCGTCGTCACGTCGGCGTCAGGCGGCGGGCAGCGCAGCGCATCCATTGCCAGATCGAGCTGCGAGTCCACATCCCACGCGTTGGCCGCATCGATGCGGTCCTGCAGGCGTCCCTGCTCCTCCAGCACCTTATCCATCGCTTCGGGAGACAGGTCCTCGCCGAGCTTCATGTTCAACTCGTCGAACCGCTCGAGCAATGCCTTGGTGGCGGCAACTCCCTCCTCCACGTTCCCGAGCACCGTCTTCTTTGGGTCGAGGTGCGGTTCCTGTTGGAGAAAGCCGACCGAGATGCCTTCGGCGGGAAAGGCTTCGCCGATGAACTCCTGGTCGTCGCCAGACATGATCTTGAGGAGAGAACTCTTACCAGATCCGTTCAGACCGAGGACGCCGATCTTTGCGCCCGGCAGAAACGACAGCCAGATGTCCTTGAGGACCACGGCGTCGGGAGGATGCACCTTCCCGAGGCCCTTCATTGTGTAGATGTATTGCATCGATCTCCGGTGGGTTTGCGAAACCACGAGTATATCAACGGCCGGTCGAGTGGTCGGAGGGTACGTAGTGTGCGGCTTCAGCCGGACCGATGCGCTGCCACGCGGTCGCGCGGGGGCCGGTTGAGTTGACGATGGCCGACCCGGGTTCCGACGACCGGACCGCACTGCGATGGCGCAACTGGCCGATGGCCGCTCGGGTCGCCCCGATGGTCTGGTGAGGGCTCAACCTCGCTGAGACCCAGGGCCTTCTCGCGCGGTCAGGCGTCAACCGTCGGTCGTCTCCACACGGCTCGGCCATCGTCAACTCAACCGGCCGTCTAGCTGCATCGCCTTCTGGCGAGAGATGAGTTGCTTCATACTGACTCCCGCATGACGGGAAACCCATGATTACGGGCTCGATCAAGAGCCAGATCGACCAGATCTGGAACGCATTCTGGTCTGGCGGCATCTCCAATCCGCTCGAAGTGATCGAGCAGATCACTTACCTGCTCTTCCTGCGTCGTCTGGACGACCTGCACACCCTGGAAGAAAGGAAGTCGGCTCGGATCAAGGAGCAGATGGGGCGGCGGGTGTTTCCAGAGGGTAACGATTCCAGGGGCCGCCCCTACGAAGACCTCCGCTGGTCGCGCTTCAAGCACCTCGCCCCAGCCGAGATGTTCATCGTCGTCGGCGAACATGTCTTCCCGTTCCTGCGCACGCTGGGTGGAGACGACTCCACCTACGCGCATCACATGAAGGATGCGCGGTTCACGATCCCGACAGCGCAGCTTTTGGCCAAGGTGGTGGACCTGCTCGACGCCGTGCCGATGGAGGACCGCGACACCAAGGGCGACCTCTACGAGTACATGCTCGGCAAGATCGCCAGCGCCGGGCAGAACGGCCAGTTCCGCACGCCGCGCCACATCATCCGCCTGATGGTGGAGATGACGGCGCCCCAGCCGACCGACCTCATCTGCGACCCGGCCTGCGGCACCGCGGGCTTCCTGGTGACGGCGGGCGAGTACCTGCGCGAGCACGACCCGAACCTGCTGCTCGACGCGAAGCTGCGCGAGCACTTTCACCACCGCATGTTCCACGGCTTCGACTTCGACAACACCATGCTGCGCATCGGCAGCATGAACATGCTGCTCCACGGCGTCGAGAACCCGGACATCCGCTACCGCGACTCGCTGGCGCAGGACCACGCGGCAGACGAAGAAGCCTACACGCTGGTGCTCGCCAATCCACCCTTCGCCGGAAGCCTCGACTACGAGAACACCGCGAAGGATCTGCTTTCGATCGTCAAGACCAAGAAGACCGAGCTGCTCTTCGTCGCGCTCTTCCTGCGCCTCCTGAAACCCGGCGGCCGCGCCGCAGTGATCGTGCCTGACGGCGTGCTGTTCGGGTCGAGCAAGGCGCACAAGGAGCTGCGGCGCCTGCTGGTGGAAGAACAGAAGCTCGACGCCGTGCTGTCGCTCCCCGGCGGCGTGTTCAAGCCCTACGCGGGCGTGTCCACCGCGATCCTGTTCTTCACCAAGACCAACTCCGGCGGCACCGACCACGTGTGGTTCTACGACGTGGACGCCGACGGCTGGAGCCTCGACGACAAGCGCACGCCGCTGCTATCCGAGGACAAGCTCGGACCCGCGCCCCGTACTGCCCTGATCGAAGACGAGCACGAGAAGAACAACCTGCCAGACGTGCTGGCGCGCTGGGGGCAACGCGATGGCGCCGAGCGCGGGCGGCCGCGCACCGCGCAGAGCTTCTGTGTGCCCAAAGCCGATATAGCCGCGCAGGGCTACGACCTCTCGCTCAACCGCTACAAGGAAGTGGTGCACGAAGCGGTCGAGCACCGCGCGCCGAAGGATATCCTCGCCGACCTCGCCAATCTGGAGGAGGAGATCCAGCAGGGGATGAAGGAGCTGGAGGGGATCCTCAAGTGAATGCCGCGGTGAGTGGGCGCCTTGGCGATGTAGCCGCGTTCATTCGTGGCATTACTTTCAAGCCCGAAGATGTCGTACCGGTTGGAACGCCAGGGACCGTCGCCTGTATGCGGACCAAGAACGTGCAGACCGAACTCGATCTCTCTGACGTCTGGGGTGTCGCCGACGCACTAGTGAAGCGTGACGACCAGTACCTCCACGAGGGCGACATCCTTGTCTCGAGCGCCAACAGCTGGAATCTTGTCGGGAAGTGCTGCTGGATCCCACCAATCCCTTGGCGCGCCAGCTTTGGCGGATTCGTCTCGGTGCTGCGCGCCGACCCGAGCAGGATCGACCCGCGATACCTCTTTCATTGGTTCGGTTCGGGACGGATTCAGGCGACTGTCCGAAGCTTCGGGCAACAGACGACGAACATCTCCAATCTCAACATCGAGCGTTGCCTCAACCAATCGCTCCCTCTCCCACCCCTCCCAGAGCAACGGCGGATTGCGGAGGTGCTGGATCGGGCGGAGGCGCTACGGGCCAAGCGCCGCGCCGCCCTCGCCCAACTCGACACCCTCACCCAATCCATCTTCCTCGACATGTTCGGCGACCCGGTTGCAAACACGCGGAGTTGGCCTACGAAGAAGCTCTCCTCACTTGGCAGCCTCGACCGCGGTGTCTCGAAGCACCGACCGCGGAATGCGCCCGAGTTATTGGGTGGTTCGCATCCGTTCGTTCAAACGGGAGATGTCGCCAACTCCAACGGCTACATCCGTACCTTCACTGGCACGTATTCTGACGCTGGGCTTCGCCAGAGCAGGATGTGGCCAGCCGGAACACTCTGCATCACCATCGCAGCGAACATTGCCAAGACAGGCATCCTGACCTTCGAGGCATGCTTCCCCGACAGCGTGGTTGGCTTTCGTGCTGATGATCCGGCGACCGTCGAGTTCGTTCGGTCCTGGCTATCCTTTCTTCAGGCCTCGCTTGAAGAGAACGCACCAGAGTCTGCGCAGAAGAACATCAACCTTGAAATTCTCAGGGGTCTTGATGTCCCTACACCTGAGATTGGATTGCAGCAGGTGTTTGCTGGCCGCGTTGCGGCCGTCGAACGACTGAAGGCCAGCCACCGCGCTTCCCTGACCGAGCTCGACACCCTCTTCTCCTCCCTCCAGCACCGCGCCTTCCGGGGAGAGTTGTAGCCACCGTGCATCTGGCAGCACGGAATAGGGTGCGCGAGGCAGCGTGCAGTTCCCGGTCTTGCCAGGCCAGGCAACGCAGCTCGACGCGCGGCCACCGCATGGTAGGATTTGACCATGGCGAAGACCAACACCGCCGCCGCAGTCGTCGTCAATCCACTCAGAGAAGCCGGTGCACAGGCACGAGCGTCTTTGACAGTGTTGCTCCGCAGCGTCGAGAGATCTCAAGACGCTCCAAAGCCATCGGCATCAACCCCATCGGCATCCACCGCGAAGTCGGCGAAGAAGAAGTAACGACCTAGGCGGTGGCGGCTCCACGACGACCGCGGCTATATCAAGCTGGTGATTGGGCCCGGCGAGCGGGCGTTGCAGAAGCGATCGAGCTCCCTGTCGAAAAATACCGATCTGCTGCACGGCGCGATTCCGCGCGTCTGATCCACTCTCCCGCGTTCCGTCGCTTGCAGGGAAAGACACAGCTCTTTCCTGGTGTCGAGTCGGACTACTTCAGGAATCGCCTGACCCATTCGCTGGAGGTCGGCCAGATCGCGAAGTCAATCGCCATTCGCCTGAACGATGAGACGCTCAAAGGCAAGACGGCGGACCGTCTGGACGCCGACCTGGTCGAGTTTGCGGGATGGTGCCACGATCTGGGCCATCCTCCCTTCGGTCATCAAGGCGAGGAAGCTCTCGACATCAGGATGAGGGACTTGGGTGGTTTCGAAGGGAATGCCCAGACCCTACGGATCATTTCCCGAATCGAGAAGCGACAACACTTGGCTGCTCACGGGTCGGGGATCGACGACGGAGGTATCGACCGCCGTCTCGGACTGAATCTTTCGGCGCGCTCATTGGCGGCGATTCTGAAATACGACGCGGCAATTCCTCTGAAGTCGACGGACCGGAGAGATCCGAAACATGTCGCAAAGGGCTACTACCACACGGATAACGAAACCGTGCGCTGGATCAAGCGTCAAGTTGCTCCAGGATACCGGGGCACACTGAAGACAATCGAGTGCCAGATCATGGATTTGGCAGACGATATTGCCTACTCAACGTACGACATGGAAGACACGTTCAAGGCGGGCTTCATGGGTCCTCTCGACCTGCTTGCCGCGAACGATCTCTATGGGTCCGTCGCCGCAAAGGTGTCGCGTGCGACCGACGCGGATGTCAGTGCCGAAGACGTCGCCCAGGTTCTGCTCGAGCTGTTCGCCGAACTCGCCGACGGGGTGGAATCGGGGTTCGATTTCACTCGGAAGAACGCTCAGCTTGCCAGTGCGACCACTGTCTATCAGGCTGCCGCTCGGTTGGCGCGCGATGGTTATCTCAGATCGCTCTTCTCGTCTCGACTGATTCGCCTGGCCATCGAAGGGATCGAACTGGAATTCGACCCGGAACGACCAGCCCTGTCGAAGGTGAGGATCAGCGGGCAGGCGAAGCGGCGTGTGGAGGTGCTTAAACACTTCACCTATGAGGCAACGATTCAGTCGAATCGCGTCACGGTCTCGCAGTTCAGGGCGAAGGAGATTTTGCACGCCATCTTCGATGCACTGAGGGAGGACCAGCGCCTGCTGCCGGATGACGCAAGACACCTGTATGTGCGCGTTGGAGACGATGAGAAGGCGCGCGTGATCTGCGACTTCATTGCCGGGATGACGGACCGCTACGCAGTCGAGTTCTACGGGCGGATCCGCTCCGAGAATCCCCAGACGATCTTCAAGCCGCTCTGACCGTTCGCGAGCGACTGCCCCGCGCTGCGCTTGGGACAGACCGGTGCGACAGGCTGTGACACGAGCTGCGACAGCCAGGAACCCGTGAGCCAGTTCGCCCCCCGCGCCAGGCGCCAGGGGGCGTTGATTTAGGAAAGTGGCATATCCTAAAATAGCGACCGCCGTTAATTTAGGTTGCCACGATGAAACGCACGCTGCAGGGCCACTACGTCAAGGTCGCCGTTCCCGGCGAGGCGTTCCGGGCCTTCGTCCCGGCTCCCCTCCCGCCGCGGCCTGCCATTGATTGGAGTCCGGCGCTCCGTGGGCGCTTCGACGAGGCGCTCGTGGCGCTCGGTCGTCTCGACGCGGTAACGGATCTGCTGCCGAACGCGGGTCTGCTGCTCTACAGCTTCGTACGCAAAGAGGCGGTGCTGTCGTCGATGATCGAAGGCACGCAGTCGTCGCTGGCCGACCTGATGCTTTTCGAGCTCGACGAGCAGCCCGGCGTGCCGGTGGAGGATGCGCGCGAAGTCAGCCGCTACGTGGCGGCGCTGGAACACGGACTCGCGCGGCTGCGTGGGGGCTTCCCGCTGGCGCTGCGCCTCTTGTGCGAAATGCACCAAATCCTGCTCGACGACGGACGTGGGTCACGACTCACGCCGGGCGAGTTTCGCCGCACTCAGGTCTGGATCGGGGGCACACGGCCTGGCAACGCCGTGTTCGTTCCGCCGCCGGCGAACGAGTTGGACGAGTGCCTGAAGCACTTCGAGCGCTTCCTGCACGACGAGCCCGAGCCGACGCCGCCATTGGTCAAGGCCGCTCTTGCCCACGTGCAGTTCGAAACCATCCACCCATTTCTCGACGGCAACGGACGACTCGGTCGTCTGCTGATCGCGCTGCAACTGGCGGCTAATGGCTTGATGCGCGAGCCGCTGCTGTACCTGAGCCTGTATTTCAAGGAGCACCGGCGGACCTACTACGAGTTGCTGAACGAGGTGCGACTATCCGGCGATTGGGAACGCTGGCTCGAATACTTTGCCGATGCCGTCGTGGCTAGCGCCACGGAAGCGGCCTCGTCGGCGAAGCGATTGCTGGACATGGCCTCAGACGATGGCCGACGCATCGAAGGTTTGGGCCGCGCCGCAGCCTCCGTGCTGGCGATTCATCGCGTGCTGCAGCGCCAGCCGATCGCCACCGCCGCTTCAATCGCCGCCGCCACCCGTCTCACACCTGCGACGGTGAACAGATCCCTGGCGCATCTGGAGCGTCTCGGAATTGTGGCTGAACTGACGCGCAAGCAACGCGGACGGGTGTTCAGCTACGTCCGCTATGTCGGGATCCTCAACGAAGGCATGGACCTGCCTGGGCGGCGATGAGCCAGTTCGCCTTCCTGCGCGCCGAGTGGGGCCCGGTCTACGAGGCGGCGGCTCGAGCGGAGTTCGCGGTCAACCGGGACCCGCGCACATCGTGCTTCTATGCGCGGCGCGCCCTGGAGCTCGCCGTGTCGTGGGCGTTCAAGTTTGACGCGGCCCTCCATCTCCCCTACCAAGACAACGTCTCCGCGCTGATCCACGAGCCGAGCTTTAAGCAGGTGGCGGGCGAAGCGGTGTTCAGCAAGGCGCGCGTCATCAACACGCTGGGTAACCGTGCGGTCCATGGGCACCGCCCCGTTCCATCGGACGACGCGTTGGTAGCCGTGCGAGAGCTGTTCCACGTGTGTTACTGGCTCGCGCACACCTACGCGCGTGCGGATCGCCCGGCAGCCGCGCTGGTGTTCGATCCGGACAAGGTGCCGAAGCCCGCGCCTGGCCCGAAACAGTCCGTAGACCAACTCCAGCAGCTGCAGGCCGCCCTTCAAGAACGCGACGAGAAGCTCGCGGTCGTTCTGGCGGATCGCGCGACGCTGGACGACGAACTGAAGCGCCTCCGCGCCGAAGTCGCTGCCGCCAAGCAGGCAGCAGCCGCACAGCCCGACACGCACGACTACTCGGAAGCAGAAACCCGGGACTACTTCATCGACCTGCTGCTCAAGGAGGCGGGCTGGCCGCTCGACCAGACGCGCGACCGCGAGTTCGAAGTCGCGGGAATGCCCAACAACCAGGCTAAGGGCTTCGTTGACTACGTACTCTGGGGCGATGACGGCAAGCCGCTTGGACTGGTCGAAGCCAAGCGCACCCGCCGCGACGCACGTGTCGGGCAGCAGCAGGCCAAGCTCTATGCCAACTGCCTGGAGCAGCAGTTCGGACAGCGGCCGGTGATCTTCTACTCCAACGGCTACGAGCACTGGCTGTGGGACGACGTGAACTACCCTCCGCGGGCGGTGCAGGGCTTCTTCAAGAAGGCTGAGCTGGAACTACTCATCCAGCGCCGAAGCACCCGGAAGCCTCTCGCCACCGCCGAGGTCAACCCGGCCATCGTCGAGCGCTTCTACCAGACGCGCGGCATCCGGCGTATCGCAGAGTCCTTCGAGCGCGACCATGATCGCAAAGCGCTGCTGGTGATGGCCACCGGCGCGGGCAAGACGAGAACGGTGATCGCCCTGGCCGATCTGCTCATGCGCTGCAACTGGGCCAAGCGCGTGCTCTTCCTAGCCGACCGCGTGGCCCTGGTCAACCAGGCGGTAAACGCCTTCAAGCGGCACTTGCCCGATGCCGCACCGGTCAATCTGGTCACCGAGAAGGACGCCGAGGGACGGGTGTTCGTCTCGACCTATCCAACGATGATGGGGCTCATCGATGAGTCCAGAGATGGCCAGCGCCGTTTCGGCGTCGGGCACTTCGATCTGGTGATCATCGACGAGGCACACCGCTCGGTCTTTCAGAAGTACCGCGCGATTTTCAACCATTTCGATTCGCTGCTGGTTGGGCTGACCGCCACACCCAAGGACGAGCTCGACCGCAACACGTACGGCCTGTTCGAGCTGGAGAACGGCGTTCCGACGGATGCCTACTCGCTCGAGGAGGCGGTGCACGATGGGTTTCTCGTCCCGCCGCGGGCAGTGTCGGTGCCGCTCAAGTTCCAGCGCGAGGGCATCAAGTACGACGAGCTCTCTGAGGAAGACAAGGACCAATGGGACGCGCTCGAGTGGGATGAAGACGGCAACGTGCCCGACCAGGTCGAGGCGCAGGCCGTCAACAAGTGGCTGTTCAACAAGGACACGGTCGACAAGGTGCTCGAGCACCTGATGACGCGCGGCCAGACCGTTGCAGGGGGCGACCGCCTGGGCAAGACGATCCTGTTTGCCAAGAACCAGGCCCATGCCGACTTCATCGCCGAGCGTTTCAACGCGAACTATCCCCATTACAAGGGTGAGTTCGCGCGCGTGATCACGTTCAAGACCGAGTACGCGCAGAGCCTGATCGAGAGCTTCTCAGCGAAGGACAAGGCTCCGCACATCGCACTCTCGGTGGACATGCTCGACACCGGTATCGACGTCCCGGAAGTCGTCAACCTCGTCTTCTTCAAACTCGTGCGCTCGAAGACGAAGTTCTGGCAGATGGTGGGGCGCGGCACAAGGCTGTGCCCGGATCTCTTCGGCCCAGGGCAGCACAAAGAGAGCTTCTTCCTGTTCGACTACTGCCAGAACCTGGAGTACTTCAGCCAGAACCTCGCGACGACGGATGGAGCGCTCGGCCAGTCACTCGGAAAGCGGCTGTTCACCACACGTCTCGAATTGATTGGAGAGCTTGACAGGCGCCAGGGCTCGACCGACGCAGCGAATCGCGTCAGCGAGGCGGCGGCCATCTATGGGGTCCCCAAAACGGAGACCGAAGTGCGCGTCGCGACCGGTGAGCGGCTGCACCAGGAAGTCTCGGCGATGAACCTCGATAACTTCGTCGTACGGCCTCACCGGCGCGTCGTCGAGAAATACGCCAAGGCCGAGGCCTGGCTTGTGCTGTCGCCCGAGGCGTTGAGCGAGCTCACGCACGAAGTCGCGGGTCTGCCCGCCGAACTCGATCCCGAGGGTGAAGAGGCCAAACGGTTCGACTTGCTCCTCTTGCACCTGCAGCTGGCACGGCTTCGATCTGAACCGGGGTTCGAGCGGCTTCGCGATCAGGTCAAAGCAATTGCCGGGCTTCTCGAGGAGAAGTCCGCCATTCCGATGGTCCGCGAGCAGATGCCACTGATCCTCGATGTCCAGACAGACGAGTGGTGGCAGGACGTGACCGTTCCGATGTTCGAATTGGTCCGGCGCCGCCTGCGCGACCTCGTGAAGCTGATCGACAAGCAGCAGCGGCGCACGCTCTACACCGATTTCGAAGACGAAATGGGCGTCGAAACCGGCGTGACGCTCCCTGGTTTCGGCGATGGACCAGACTGGGCCAGGTTCCGCGCGAAGGCTCAGGCGTTCCTGCGCGCCCATCAGGATCACACTGCCATTCGGAAGCTTCGGACGAACATGGCGCTCACGACGTCAGACCTCGCCGAACTCGAGCGAGTGCTGGTCGAAAGCGGTGTGGGGGCCGCGGAGGACATCGAGCGAGCGAAATCGGAGTCGCACGGCCTTGGCCTGTTCGTCCGGTCGCTGGTCGGCATGGACCGGGAGGCCGCCAAGGGTGCGTTGGCAGGTTTTCTTGCGGGCAAGACGCTCGGCGCCAACCAGATCGAGTTCGTCAATCTGATCGTGAACCACCTCACCGAACACGGAATGGTGGAGGCGCGCCAGCTGTACGGGTCGCCGTTCACGGATCTCGCGCCATCCGGACCGGAAGGCCTCTTCAGCCAGAGTGCGGTGGACGAGCTGATGGCCGTGCTCGATGAAGTCTGGAGAAACGCTGTCGCTGCATAGAGGGGCACGAGTTCGCGCCGGCGATCACCGCGTCGGCACGAGGCGCTTCAGCTCTTCGGTCCAATTGAGGACGACGGTGAGATTTCGCGACGCGGCCGCATCGACCCCGCCTTCCTTGATCAGCAGGAACCGTTGCCCGTCCGGCGACACATCGTAGGTGCGCCCGAGGTTGCCTGTGCCCGCCGCAGTGTAGTACCCGGCCTTCACAACCGTGGCGGACGCACCAGCGGCGAAACTGCCGCCGCTCCCGGCGCCCGCCACGGCCGTCGCCATCAAGGCGCCGTCGGGTCCCCAGTAGAAGAGTTCGCGTCCGCTCCGCGACCACAGCGGCTGCCTCCCGCCCGCGGCCGAGACCTGCCAGCGTCCCGTGTCCACCGAAGGAAACGGTCGAACGTAGATCTGGAACGTCCCCGATTCGTTCGACTCGTACGCCAGCCAGCGTCCGTCGGGTGACACCTCTCCGTTCCGTTCGACAAACGTCGCTGGCGCCAGGCGGGTCGTCCGGCGGTCGCCGTCCAGCGGCACGATGCCAAGGTCCTGCGGTGCACCCAGTTCGGCGGACTCGTTCTCCGCGAGCAGCAACTGGCGGCCATCCGGCGTGACGCCGGAGGCGCGCTGCTCATTGGGGCTGGTGGTCAGCCGCTCCACTGCACCCGTGCCGTCTGCCGTCTGCCCGTAGAGGTTGAGTGGCCCCGCACGCCGGGAGGCCCATACCAACCGCTTCCCGTCGGGTGTCCAGACCGGAGTCGTGTCGAGCGCGGCGCCGAAGGTGAAGCGGGTCAGGGTCTGTCGAACGAGATGCCAGATCCAGATGTCCTGTTCCTGATCCCGAACGTCGAGCGCCACCTGCGTCCCGTCAGGAGAAACGCGTGGGTACGTGTAGTTACGCGCGGGGGCCCCTGCTACCGGCGCCTCTGATCCCTCGCGGTCCACCCACACCAGGGTCCGCGTCGATTCGGTCAGCGCTCCGCCCGAGAGATACACCAGCGTGCCGCTGGCCGCGACGACGGCCTCCACGCCGCCCTGTGCTGTCGTCGCCACGTGCTCGACCACCGGCACGGGGGTACCCACCACGGCGCGCCGCGCCAGATCGAACGCCACGGCCCACAGCGTGCCGGAGGCACCGTACACCAGATGCCCCGACGGCACGTACCGCGCATGGTGGCCGCCGCGCATGATCACCGTCTGGGCGCCGGTCTGGAGGTCGAGCACCGCGGTCTGGGCGCTGTCGAGACCCCCGGTCGCCGGCGTGATCGTGAAGAGCAGCGCCTGACCGCCAGGCAGGAACTCCGGCCACAAGTGATCGCCTTCGCCTGACTCGCGGTTTGGCGTGGTGAGTACCGTCGGGTCGCCGCCTGCCCCTGATACGCGCAGCAGGCCAACAGCGGGGTTGAGGCCGGCGAAGACGATCGTGCCGTCCTCTCCCCAGCTGGCGCCACGTGAGGCACTGCCTGCGTTGGCGACCAGCGTGACGGGCGGCCCGCCAGCAATGGCGACCTTCTTGATAGCGGTGACCTCGAAGAACCCCACCCACTGGCCATCAGGCGACACGAAAGGACTCCCCGGCGCACCAAGTCCGCCGAGCGTCGTTGGCTCGAGTCGATCGAGCGCGCGTACCAGTAGCTGATTCTGGCCTCGATAGACGATGCGAGAGCCATCCGGCGTGATGTCGATATCGCGGAAGGCCCCCTGGACACTCAGTGCGGTGACGCCCGCCGTGGCGATCTCCGTGCGAACAACGGGGCCCGGTACTGGTCGCGTGGCGTACCACATGGACGCGCCCGTGAGGACGATACCCGCGATGGCAGCCGTCGCGCCGGCAACAATCACGCGTCGATTCATCGAGCGGGCCAGCACCCGGCGCACCTCGGCGATTGCCGCGTCAGTGTGCTGTTGCACGGCGGCCTGGTCTGGCGCGCGCGCACCGATTTCGGCAGCGGGCGGCTCGAATACTCCTTCTAGGGCCATGCGGGCGTCGCCGATATCGCGCAGGCGCTGTCTGGAGTCCTTTTGCAGACAGCGTTTGAGGAACGTGCCGATGGTGGGCGGAAGAGTTGCCGGCAGCCGCGCCCAGTCCGGCTCTCGCGCGAGTACCGATGCCAGCACGTCAGATACGTCTTCGCCCGCAAAGGCCCTCGTACCCGTCAGCATCTCGAACAGCACCGCACCAAAGGCCCAGATGTCGGCGCGCTTGTCGACGGCTCTGCCGCGCGCCTGCTCGGGCGACATGTACGCCGCCGTGCCGAGAATCATCCCGGCCTGCGTCATCGCGGGCGTCGTGATCGTCGGTGACATCGAGTTGGTCGCTGCCATCACACCCGTGGGTTCCAGCGCCTTCGCCAGCCCGAAGTCGAGGACCTTCACGGTGCCGTCCGGCCGCACCTTGATGTTCGCGGGCTTGAGATCGCGATGAATGATGCCCTGCTCGTGCGCGGCTTCAAGTGCTTCGGCGATCTGCTTCGCGATCGGCAGCGACTCGTCGATCGGAATCGCCCCTCGGGCGATGCGCTGTGAGAGGCCCTCTCCCTCGACCAATTCCATGACGAGGGCACGGACACCGCTCGAGGCTTCGATGCCGTAGATAGCGGCGATATTCGGATGGTTCAGCGAGGCCAGGGTCTGTGCTTCCCGCGTGAACCGGGCGAGCCGATCGGGATCACTCGCGAACGAGTCCGGCAGCACCTTGAGCGCGATGTCACGATTGAGCGTCGTGTCGCGGGCCCGAAAGACCTGGCCCATCCCGCCCTCGCCGATCTGCGCGGTGACTTCGTAGACGCCGAGACGGGTACCGGGAACGAGGGCCAAAATCGTGCTGGATTATACGTGTGAGTGCTCTTCGTGCTCTTCGTCCTCTTCGTGCTCTTCGTGCTCTTCGTCCTCTTCGTGCCCCTCGTGGTCCCGGAGCGTCAGTCGATGCCGAATGCGAGCAGCACGTTGCCCGGCGTGCCGCCAAAGCGGGGATAGCCCGAGTTCACCAGCACCATCCCGCCGACAACCACGGCGCCGGCGCCGTCGAGCGAACCGCCCTTGGCTTGGACGCCGTTCACGGTCGTGTAGGCCTTCGCGGTGTCCACGTCCCACAGCACTCGGCCGTCCTCGACGGAGAACGCACGCAGGTGACCGTCGAGCGAGCCGGAGAACACGGCGCCGGGAATGGCCGTCAGCGCCCCGGGTTGAGCCGGGCTGCAGCCCGGCCGCGGAGGATCGCACGGCCGAGCAGCTGCGAACCAGACACGCTCGCCGCTCTCGAGCCGGAGCGCCGTGAGCCCGCCACCTTGCGCCGGGTCGAAACGCGCGTCACCGAGAGGAGGATCGCCGGCAGCGGCGGGCAGGCGAACCATGTCTGAGACGGAGGCATACACATTTCGCCCGTCGGTCGTCATCCCCCACTGCACGCCTCCGTTGGTGCCCCCCTGCCCAACGCGCGTCTGCCACGGAAGCTTTCCCTTCAGGTTGGGATCCAGCCCGTACACGACTCCGGATTTCTGCCCGGCCACGAGCACCTCACGGCCGGCCGTCGTCCTGACGAGCATCACAGAGGCCCCGTAGTCGTGGTCCGGGCCGTTGTCGGCCGGACAGTTCGCCCCCATACGGCCGCATGCCGAGTTGTAGACGTCGTTTGGGGTGGTTTGCTGCGACCAGACGATGCGGCCGGTGGTGAGGTTGAGGGCAACAATCGCGTCGCTCGTGTCGGTAGCCGGATGGGAATAGTTGTCGCCGGTCGCCACAGAGAGCACGCCGCGTCTGGCGTCAACCGTCGGCGCGGCCCAGATGCCGGCGCCCGACGGTCCAAGGGTGGCAGTACCAAGGCTGGTCATGCCCGTCCGCTTCGGCGGATCCACCATGAAGGTCTTCCACGCCCGCGATCCGTCTCGAACGCGTAGCGCCGTGACGCTGCCGCGGAACGTGCAACACGGATATTTCGGATCGATCGCGCGCGTCTCCTCCCACGACGCGGCGGGCACGAACACCAGGCCGTTGTGCACGGCTGGCGATCCGGTGAGCCTTGTGGCTTCGTGCTCCTCGATCCGTGTCTTCCACTGCTCTCGCCCTGTGCGCGCGTCGAGCCCGTATACCCATCCAATCTGATCGCCGAAGACGAGCGTCCGGCGGCCGCCGTCCTCGACCCCGAGAAGTGCCGAGCGCACTGGACCGTTCGCCTGGTAGATCCAGTGCAGGCATCCCGTGCGCACGTCCAGCGCGTGAACCGTGCCACTGGCGCTGCCGACGAACATCGTGCCGTTGAGAACGGTGGGCGCCGCAAAGGCGGTGACGTCTCCGTCGAACCCAAACGACCATTTGAGCGTCAGCCGGCCGAGTTGAGCCGCGGTCACGCCCGCAGCCTCGGACGTCTGGAACCGGGTGTTCGAGGTCGTGGCGCTCCAGCCGTTCCAGCTCTGCGCCGGCGGGGCCGACATGATCGCCCTGTCGGCCGAGCAGAAGGCGCTCCGGGGCGGCGCCGCCTCCGGTTCGTTCGTCCCGAGAAATGCCGCCACCGCCTGTCGTTCCTCACGCCGAATCGGATAGGCCACGGCCATCATCACGCCAAAGTCCAGCGTACGCAGAATCCGGGTGGCCGGCATCTTCCGCAGCGCATCGCGAGGCGGGACGCGAGGGCCCGCCTGGTCGTGACACGAGGAGCAATACGTCTTGTAGACCGCCTCGCCTGAGGCCGGTGACACCTGCGCGTGGGCGGGTGCAGCGGCGACAACGGTGACCAAGACGCAGAGCACAACAAAACAGCTGTCAGCAGAGATCCTCATGGGCATGGTGTCCACTCCGATAACGACGATCCGGTGTCGCGAGCCGCGCGTTCTGCTCGAGGTCAAGAGTTCCGATTCGATGCGCACGATACATCGGAATGACTGTCAGCCATGCTCTCCGTCGTGTGCAGACTGAGGAACTAGAATCAGTCCCGCGTGGACAACTCGCCGGGCCTCTCTCGCGAAACGATCTGGCTGCGACTCGGCGGCTTGGCGTGCATCGGGGCGTCGCTGATCCTGTTCGCCTACTTCGAGGATGTCCTCGATCCACGCCGCTGGCTCGCTGACCCGACGGCCTCTAGCGCGCTCTGGCCACTTGTCTGCTTCGTCATATCAGCAAACGTGCTGGTGATCGGGATCACGCTTCTGCTTGCCGGTCTTCGAGAGCTGTCGCTCGTCTCGAATCGGCAAGCGCGGAAAGCTGCCCTTGTTCGACTGGCCGGGGCCAACCTCCTGCTCCCCTGCTTTCTTTTCGCCATGCTCACCGACGGTGGGAACCTCGACGAACTGATGGAAGCGAATCCGGCGCTGGAGGTCATCGTCTTTCTTTCACTCGTACCGTTCGTCTACCTTGCCGGAACCTCCGTGCTGCACCTGCGGTCCAGCTGGAAGTACGAAGCGCCGTCGGCAGAAGAGCTGCTGCGCAACGACCCTCGGCCACCTGTCGTCTATTTACGCTCCTTCGCTATCGACGATGAGATCGTCAGTACCGACACGGGACGGTACACGAGGCTCTTGACCAAGCTGCACTACACGGCGATGGCCAGCCCCGAGCAGGAACTGGCGTGGATCATGGCCCGCGTGGGCCCGGTAGTCGCGATTGGAAAACCCGGCGAACCGCTGCCACAACTCGGCGCCGCGCGTCTCTACGTCGCCGACGATCAGTGGCAGGACACGATTGACGCACTGATGACAAGGTCCGCGCTCGTCGTCGTCCGGGCCGGCAATACACCGAACCTGTGGTGGGAGATTGAACGGGCGATGACCCGGCAGCGTCCTGAGCGAGTCATCATCGTGGTGCTCGGGCCTGAAAAGCGCTGGTCGGACTTCCACCGTCGCTTCAACGAGGCGTTTGGCGTCCCGAGGGTGGTTCCTGTCACGCCCCCGTCGCCATTCGCAGGCCTCGTGCTTCGGTGGCTCTTCCCAGGCCGCACGCAGGGGACCGCCATCTACTTCGACGCGTCCCGCACGCCCTACCAGCAATCACTCACCCATCCATTTACATGGACGGCATTCGTCACGAACATCTACAGCCCGCACGGCGCCGCGCTCAGGGGAGGCATGGAGCCGGTGTTCACGGCGCTGGGACTTCCGTGGAAGACGTCGAAGCGGTCGCTCAGCGTGGCTGTGCTGCTGGCATTCCTTGGCGGGTCACTCGGGCTCCACCACTTCTACCTGGGCCATCGCCAGCGCGGGGTGTGGTGCTGCGTATTCATCTGGACCGCGATTCCAATGCTCCTGGGCGTCGTGGACGCCGTGCGGCTCTCCCTGCTCGACGAGGCCCAGTTCCAGGCCCGCGTCCGCTCACTCTCTGCTATTCCCCGCTAGCCCTGCGCCTCGTAGTCGTTCCAGCTCCAGATCGCGTAGGCCTTCGGCATGTGGTCGAGGAACAATCTGGGAGGATGGGCGAACAAACCGCCCTGCAGACCGTGAATCATCTCGAGCAGCGTTTCGGGATGGCCGAAGAGGTCTGAGAAGAAATGCCCGAGATTCGGTGCATGGGTGGAGATGCGGCCGGACTGGTTGATGAAACGTGCGGGCCCGACGTGCCGAAAATGCCACGGAACGATAATCGGCGGAGGGACGTGCGTCACCGCATCGTGACCGTTGACGTATCGAAGCGATCGGCCGGCAAACCTCTCACTGAACGCGACAGAGAAAATTCGATCGCCGATCCGCGGTGATCCGAACGTACAGACGCCGCGCGTGTCGGCATACAGATCGGCGGCCAGCGTGGCCAATGCCGCACCCAGGCTATGCCCGCAGAACCACAGCGTTCGTCCGGGCAGCACACGATTGAGCACAGCTGTGAGCTTCGGCTGGATCTGGCGTACCCCGTGAGTGAAACCTGCGTGCGTGTGACCGACCTTCCAGGGAATCTGCGCAAACCGGGCATCGGTCAGGATGTCGCCCCACTGATCGCCCTCAGTCCCACGAAACGCGACAAGCACCCAGTCTGACTGCCACGCGACGTAGCACTGCGTTCCATCCGCCTCTACGAACTCGGCCTCCAACCCTGCGGCGTTGAACATCGGGATCGCCGCTCCGGGGTCCCAGTACGACAGCAATGCCGCCTCAACCAGCCACCACACATTGACCCTCGGCAACTCAACCGGGTCAGGCTGAAACGGATGGGCCGCGGCGTTCTCGAAGTGGACATACGAGTCGTCTTGCTCGGGTCGCAATACGAACTGTGCGTTGTAAACGGGCGCGGGTTTCGGCATTGGGTCCTCGAAGCGCAGTTAAGGCGTCTTCAGTCGATCGAGCAGCGTCAACCAGTTCGCCTCTTCCTCCAGCCGCCGGCAGACGGCTACCAGATCCGGCCGCCGCAGCGGTGCGAGAAGCAGGCGCGCCAGTACCGCCGCACGCGTCGAGACGCGCGCTGCTGCCAGCCCGCGCTCCACGGGTCCTCGTGCATCGGCCAGGGCGCACGCCGACTCCCACGCGGCATCTCGCGCTCCCCCCAGTGAGGCGCGGCTCACCACTTCGTCAAAGTCTCCCGCCACCTCATCCATCGTCGCAATTCCAGGTGCGTAGAGGGATGCCAGCTGCCGCGTCGCACGCTCGGTGACCCCGGACAGCACGTTGTTGACGGCGTTGTGGTCGTGCCGGCGACTCTCACGGTCGGGACCCACGGTCACACGGTCCAGTGCGAACGCCAGGTCGTTGTTGACGTGGGCGTTCACGCCCAGCAACACGTCCTGGAGAACAGTGCACGTGCCCGCTCTTGCTGCGTCGAAACACAGGCGCCAGGCTCTGGGAACCTGCGCGACGCGGCCAGCATCGTAGGCCTCGAGCGCCACGCGATACAGATTGGCGAATGCGACAGCGTAGCGTTGCACCCAGGCCGGATCAGCGAATGCCCCGCTGGCGATGCGCTCGCCCATCTCTGCCGAGACCACGCCGTAGAGCGTGAGGAACATGCTGCGTCGATCGTGTCGTGCACGAAAACCCTGTTCGAGTCCGGCAAACCCTTCGACGACGTCGTCGAGCGTTCGGTAATCGATTGACACCCTCAGCGACCCGCGACTACGCTGCCGCATCTACTCCGTCCCCGCCCAACAGGTTCGACATGGCCAACAAGAATATCGTCATCTGCTCCGACGGCACGGGCAACAGTGCGGTCAAAGGACGCGGCACCAACGTCTTCAAGCTGTTCGAAGCGATAGACGTCAACGGGCATCGCGCCGACATGTCGCTCTGTCGTCAGCTTGCGTTCTACGACGACGGCGTTGGCACGCAGGAGCTCCGATGGATCCGCGTGTTCTCGGGAGCGACCGGGTATGGCCTGAGCCGTAACGTCAAGCGGCTCTATCGGGAACTCTGTCGGGTGTACGAGCCGGGCGACGCGATTTACCTGTTTGGGTTCAGTCGCGGCGCGTTCACCGTGCGGACGCTGGCCGGACTCATCACAGACTGCGGCATCCTGCCGCCGGCGGAATATGCGACCGAGCAGGCCTTCCGGTTGCAAACTCGGAACGCCTACCGTGCCTATCGGCGCAAGTATCGAGCGCTGCTGACCCGTCTCCTGCCGGGCAGCGGCATGAAGGCCGACGAGTTCAGGGCGCGCTACGCGCGCCGGGACGCCACCGGACGTCCGCTCGAGCCGTGCATCAAGCTGCTGGGCGTATGGGACACGGTGGATGCGGTCGGACTCCCCTTCAGGCTCGCGGAATTCTGGAACTCGGCGATCTGGCAATTCAAGTTCAAGACGACGACTCTCAGTCCGATCGTGGAGCGCGGCTGTCATGCACTCGCGCTGAACGACGACCGCGGGGCCTTCGGGCCTGTGCTGTGGAACGAGGACGCGGCATCGAAGGGACGGGTCGAACAGGTCTGGTTCGCCGGTGCGCACTCGAACGTCGGCGGCGGCTATCCGCAGCAAGGGATGTCGCTCGTCACGCTGGACTGGATGATGACGAGGGCCGAGCAGCAGGGATTGCGTTTTTCGGCGTCCGCGCGCGACGAATACCGCAGCCGCCATTCGTTCGCGGATCGGCTGTACAACCCGCGATCCGGGATGGGCATCTTCTACCGCTGGAAGCCACGCAACCCGAGACGATTGTCGGCCGAGAAAGGCATCCCCGTACCCGCCATTCATGTCAGCGTCCTCGAACGGATCCTGCAGGCTCCTGAGGGATACGCGCCGGGAAACCTGCCGCCAG
>JABFSA010000151.1 GCA_013140775.1 Acidobacteriota bacterium
TCTCAACACACGGGTAGAGGAGTATGTGCGGTGGCTGAAGTCCTGACGAGTATCGAAGAGCTGCGTAACCGGATCGATGTCATCGACGAACAGCTGGTGCGCCTGCTGAACGTTCGCGTTGCCTGTGCCGTGGAGGTTGGCAGGCTCAAGCACGAAGCGGGCCTTCCGATTTTTCAGCCGGAGCGCGAGACGCAAGTGCTCAACAGTGTGAGGAAGTCGGCCAGCGAGCTCGCGGGCCCTTTGACGGCCGAGGCGGTCGTCCGGATTTTTGAACGCGTCATCGACGAGGCGCGGCGGGCCGAACGGGCTGCCAGCGTTCGCGGCGACGGATCGGGACCTGCGATCGGCGAATGATCGGGTAGTGAACGTGCGGATCACAGAAAGCGGAGAGACGTCATGATCGTTGTAATGAAGGAACGGGCCACCGAGGCGCAGGTGGACAACGTCATCGCCCGGTTGATTGAACTGGGCATGGATGTGCATCGCTCGTCCGGCGCCACGCGCACGGTACTGGGTGTTGTCGGCGCCGGCAAAGTGGACACGGACATGATCGGGATTCTCGATGGTGTCCACGAGGTCCTCCGCATCTCCGAACCGTACAAGCGCGCGAGCCGCAGTTACCACCCCGAGGACACCGTCGTCATGGTGGACGACGTGCGAATAGGCGGGGATGAAGTGATTGTGATGGCCGGGCCGTGCTCCGCGGAGACCGACGAGCAGTGCATGGCGTCTGCGGCGGCGGTCAAGCGCGCGGGCGCGAAAGTGTTTCGGGGCGGCGCGTTCAAACCGCGGAGCTCGCCGTACAGCTTCCAGGGTCATGGTGAACTCGGGCTGCAGATGCTGCGACGGGCGGCGGACGCGCACAACCTGAAACTCATCTCGGAAGTGATGGACGCGAACCAGATCGAGCTCATCGCGAAATACTGCGACGTCTTCCAGGTCGGCGCTCGCAACATGCAGAACTACACGCTGCTGAAAGAGCTTGGGCTCGCGAGGAAGCCTGTGCTCCTCAAGCGTGGCATTTCGGCGACGATCGAAGAGTGGCTCCTGTCGGCCGAGTACATCCTCGCCGGGGGCAACAACGATGTCATCCTCTGCGAGCGCGGTATCCGCACGTTCGAAACGGCGACGCGGAATACGTTCGACATCTCAGCGATCCCGGTCGTCAAGAAACTGAGCCACCTGCCCGTGGTGGCCGATCCGAGCCACGGCGCGGGACGGCGCGACATGGTCGCGCAACTGGCGCGCGCGGCCGTCGCGGCCGGCGCTGATGGTCTCCTCATTGAGGTCCACAACGATCCCGATCACGCGTGGAGCGACGGGGCGCAGTCGATGTTCCCCGATCAGTTCGATCGGCTCATGGCGGAGTTGCGAATCATCGCACCTGCGATCGGTCGCAGCATCTGCCTGGAGGCTGTCGCGCGGCGCGGATGGGCGAGGTAGCCGACCCCCCTTTTCGACGCATTGCGGTCGTCGGCCTCGGCTTGATTGGCGGGTCGATCGCCTTCGCGGCCCGGCGCGCGTGGCCGTCGGTGCACGTGGTCGCGATCGATCGGGAGCCGGTGCTCAAGGAAGCGCTGGCCCGTCGTGCCATTGACGCCGTCGCCCGCGATCTGTCGGAGCTCCGAGGCGTCGATCTGGTGGTGCTGGCCGCACCTGTCCGCCAGAATCTCTCGCTGCTCAGACGAGTCGCCGAGCACGTGTCCCCGCAGATTGTTGTCACCGACGTGGGTGGCACCAAGCGGGCGATCGTCGACGCTGCTGCGGCCCTGGTCCCACCCGTGACGTTTGTCGGCGGCCATCCCCTTGGGGGAGGCGCCCGCGGCGGGTTCGAGTTTGCCACCGCCGGGCTTTTCGTCCGCCGGCCCTGGATCTTCACGCCTCACGACGCCTCCGCGACGAATCAGGTCGATCGGCTTTCGACCTTCGTCGCCGGTCTTGGTGCGCTCCCCTCAACCATGACAGCGCAGGAGCACGACCGCCTCATGGCGCTCATCAGCCACCTTCCACAGCTGGCTGCGACGGCGCTGATGGAAGTCGTTGGCCGTGCGGCCGAGAGCGGCGGACTTCGGATGGCGGGGCAGGGACTGGTCGATACCACGAGGCTGGCGTCCAGTCCGGCCGACGTCTGGCGGGATATCTGTGTGACGAACGCGGATGAGATCCGCGGCGCTTTGGACCTCCTCATCGATCGGCTGTCGGACTTGCGGAGCGATCTGCTCCGTGCAGAAGTGATCGACGCCGCCTTCGACGACGCCGGGCGATGGAGGGCGGAGCTGATGAAGGGGAGGGATTAGTGGGGAGGAAAGCAGGTTCTCATGAGTGACCAGCAGTTACCATCGATTGAACGAGTTCTTCTGGGCCCAGGTCCAAGCCTGATAGCGCCGCGCGTGATGCGTGCGATGACCGCGCCGGTGCTCAGCCATCTGGATCCGGATCTCGTCACCCTGCTCGACGACGTGCGTGCGCGGCTGACCCGTGTGTTCAAGGCGCCGGAAGGCACTTTGACCATCGCGATGTCGGGAACCGGCACCTCCGGGATGGAAGCGATGGTTGCGAACCTGGTGGGCGACGGGACACGGGTTCTGGTTGTCGTCGGAGGGTACTTCGGAGAGCGGCTGGCAGAGATGTGCCGGCGGTACGGCGCGACGGTCTCTCGGCTCGATGTCGAGTGGGGCCGCGCTGTGGATCCCGCCGCCGTGCAGGCGGCGCTGCGTGATGGAGGGCAGGTGGACATCGTTGCCTGCGTCCATGCCGAGACCTCGACCGGTGTATTGAACCCCGTCAAGGAGATCGCCGCACTCGCACACGAACATGGAGCACTGGTGATCGTTGATACGGTCACATCGCTCGGTGGACATCCAGTTGACGTTGCCGGATGGGGACTGGATGCGGTCTATAGCTGCACGCAGAAATGCGTCGGCGCGCCGTCGGGGATGGCTCCGGTGGCGTTTACACCTGCCGCACAGAAGCGAAGGGTGGCATGCCGGAGCTTCTATCTGGACCTGGCACTGCTCGAAGACTTCTGGGTGCGCCGAAAGTACCACCACACTCTTTCATCGACCATGATCTATGCGCTTCGCGAAGCACTCATGGCGGTCGAAGAAGAAGGTCTCGAAGAGCGATGGGCGCGACACGAGCGCAATCACCTGGCGCTCGCGCGTGGACTGGCGGCGATCGGGCTCGACCTTCTGCCGCCGCCGGCCGATCGTTTGTGGACACTGAATGCCGTACGCGTGCCCGCGGGTATCGATGAAGCGGCCGCACGTCAACGGCTGCTCCGGGAGTTCAACATCGAGGTTGGGGCTGGCCTGGGTCCCCTGGCCGGAAAGATCTGGCGCGTTGGCCTCATGGGCGCCAGCTCGACGCCCGCGATGGTTGTCCTGTTTCTCGGAGCCCTCGAGCACGTCCTGCGGACGATGGGCCACAAGGGTGGGTCTGGCGCGGCGGCCGCCGCGTTGGAGGCGCTGAACTAGAGGTCCGGCTGAAGCCGGACCCCACGTACCCCGGCGAGGGATCGGGCCGCCTTCGCTGTCCGTTTCTGGTATAAGCATCCCTGAATCGCGCTTTGAGGAGGAACTATGCCTGCACGCGCTCCATTCGTCGTCTCATTGCTGGCGCTTTCAGTCGTCGCCATTCTGCGGGCGCAGGTCGCCAATCCAATTCCGGCACCTGTTGAGAAACGTGGGCTGCAGGTCGAAATCCGTGATGTCGTGCGTCTTCCGGACACACGAAGAGTCCGGCCCGCCGATCAGGACGCCACGCAGGGTGGATTCGCGCGTGTGAGCTTCGTCCGCGATCTGCCGGACGGTCGCCGGTTCGTCAACGACTCGCGAGGCTTTCTCTATCTGCTGGATCGCAACAACCAGCCTGCCGTGTACGCGAACGTCGGCACGGCCTTTCCGTTTGCGATCTACAACCGGCTGGAAAGCGGCTTCATCGGGTTCGACTTCCACCCGGAGTTCGCGCGCAACGGCTTGTTTTACACCGTCCATGCCGAACGAGTACAAGGCAATCCAGCGACTCCGAACTTCGTGCCTCCAGGATTCACGGCCGCGGACGCGACCTATCACAACGTGATCACCGAGTGGCACGCGACCAACCCGGCTTCAGCTACGTTCGAGGGCACGAGGCGTGAACTGCTGCGGGTGGCGCACATGGTGGCCAACCTGACGCATCCGATGGGGAACGTCGAGTTCAATCCGACTGCAAAACCTGGCTCGCCAGACTACGGGCTGCTGTACACGAGCGGCAGCGACTTCGGCTTCAGCAACGGCGGTGGACCTCGCTCGAACAACCCCGGTCAGTCACAGCGCCTCGACTCGGTCATCACCGCGATCCTGCGCTTCGATCCGCGCAGCCCGTCGGTGACTGGCGGAGCGAAAGGCCTCGGTGACTATACCGTCCCGGCGGACAACAAGTTCGCATCCGACGGTGATGCCAGCACGCTCGGAGAAATCTACGCCTACGGCTTCAGGAACGCTCACAGGCTGTCGTGGGATATGACCGACGGCACCATGTTCGCCTCTGACATCGGGATGAACCATATCGAGGAGGTCAACATCGTGCGCAACGGCGGCAATTACGGCTGGATGCGCAGGGAAGGGCTCTTCGAGAACGGCATCACACGCCAGGGCGGTGCGCTGGATCAGCTGTTCCCTCTGGCGCCTGATGTCATGGATGGCCGGACCAGGGACGGCTTCACGTACCCCGTGGCCATGTACGACCACAGCGACGGGCAGGCGATCACCAACGGTTTTGCGTACTACGGCCGGGTCGCGGCACTTCGAGGCAAGTTCATTTTTGGTGACATCGTTCGCGGACGCGTGTTCGCCGCCGACCTTGCCGCGATGAAGAAGGCTGACGACGGTATCCCTCAGACGGTTGCGCCGGTTGAAGAGGTACAGCTCTACCTGCGGGACGCGAGAGGCAATCGGACGTACACGTCGTTCCGCGAGCTCGTCGAGAAGACGATGGGTGCCACGATGGCCAGGGCGGATCTGCACATCAGTCGGGGCCGCGATGGTGAACTCTTTCTGACGTCGCGGCAGGATGGAGTGATCCGCACGTTGGTACCAGACGCCGGAACCACGTCCTCGACACGATAGCCGCGCACTACGACCTTCTACTGCGGGAACCGGCCCGTGGCGACGAGGAGTTCGAGCCTCGCGCGGCGGAGCGCGTCTTCAGCGATTGCCGTTGTGGTCGCGGCGTCCCGCGCGCGGCGCTGGGCGTCGATGACCTCGATATTCGTCGTCGCGCCTTCGCGGAAGGCGATATCGGTAATCCGCAGGACTTCGTCCGACTGGCTGGCCGCTGCCCTCGCGCGTTCGGCCGCGCGCTCCGTCAGCCTGACCGCTTCGCGGGCGGTACGAACCTCAGAGGTCACTTGACGTTCCAGGCCAGCCCGTTCAGCCCTCACTGAGTCAAGGAGCGCAGATCGCTCACGCATCTGCGCCGCTCGCAGCCCCGAGTCAAACAGGGAGACCGAGAAGAGAACCGTTCCGCGTAACGACCGCGACGGCGCAAACAGGCCAGACGGGGCCGTGTAGACCGGCGTGAACAGGGCGGTCAGCGACGGTAGCCGGTCCTTCCACGAGTCCGCGAGCACTCGTTCTGCTGCCGACTGACGTGCGGCGATGAGTCGCAGATCGGTCCGGAAGTCGAACGGCGAACCGTCCTGGGGGACGTCGAAAACTGGTTCCGCAGACGCGTCGACGGGACCATCCGCTACGACGAGGACGCCGAGGGCTTCCTGAGCCCTGCGAATGGCAAGCTGTGCGTCCTCGACGCGAGCCTCGTCGCTCGAGAGTTCCTGCTGCGCGCGCAGCATGTTCAAGCGGCTACCCAGCCCACCCTCGAACCGCTGGTTGGCATAGTCGAAGTGTGCCCGGGCTGTATCGCGGGCACGTTCGTTCAGCTCGAGCCTTCGGCGCTGAACGATGATGGCCAGGTACGCGTCTGCCGTCGCGATCGCGAGCTGACGACGGATGTCGGCGACAGTGCTCTGCGCCACGAGGAGCTGGTCGGCGGCCTGAACACGCTGGGCCCACGCGAGCGGAGTCCAGATCGGCGCCCGGAATGTTGCCGACGTGGCGCTCTGTGCGCGTGGCGTGATGTTGGTACCGTCGAAGCTCGTGACCGGGTCGATGACGTCGAGCGCCACCGACGCGTCGAGCGATGGCCTCGTGCGCGACGTCACCTGCGCGAGCAACGCTTCGGCGCGAAGAATGCCCGCCGCCGCCTGCTGCACCGTAGGATTGTTGGTCGTTGCGCGGCGAATGGCTTCGTCAAAGGTGATCCGCTCGACGGCCTGAGCTGATGCAATCGCCGGCCACACAAGGAGGCAGAGGAGCAGACACCCTCGCACCGCCGCACCCGGAACGCTACTCATGATGTCGCACCGCCTTTTCCCCGCGGAGCGTCTGAACCACCATGTAGAGCACCGGGATGAAGAGGATGTTCAGGAACGTCGCGAAAAGCATCCCGCCCGCGACCGCCGTTCCCACCGAATGGCGTCCTTCCTGCCCGGCGCCGTTCGCGAACACCAGCGGCATGACGCCCAGGATGAATGCCAGCGACGTCATCAGGATCGGGCGCAGCCGGATGCGCGCCGCTTCGATGGCCGCATCGACAATCGACAGACCCTTTTCCCTGAGCTGCTCCGCGAACTCGACGATCAGAATCGAGTTCTTCGCAGCCAGGCCGATGAGCATCACGAGTCCAATCTGGCAGTAGAGGTCGTTCTGCAGGCCTCGCATCCACTGAGCCGAGAGCGCGCCGAGCACAGCGAGTGGCACACCCATGAGCACGATGAAGGGCAGGACGAGGGATTCGTATTGCGCTGCGAGGGTCATGTACACCAGCAGCATCGCGATGCCGAAGATGGCCACGGACTGACCGCCTGCCTTAATCTCCTCGAGCGAGATGCCTGACCAGGCGAAGCCGAAGCCCGGCGGCAGCGACGATCCAGCGAGGCGCTCCATCTCAGTGAGCGCCTGTCCGGAACTGACGCCCGGTGCTGCCGATCCGCTGACCTGCGCCGACCTGAACAGATTGAAGTGGTTGATGACCTGTGGGCCGGTCGTTTCGCGCACGCGGACCACGCTCGCCAGCGGCACCATGTCTCCGCGCACCGTTCGAGCGTAGTACTGCTCGAAGTCTTTCGTGTCAGACCGGAACGCCTTGTCGGCCTGCACATACACGCGATAGGCGCGATTGTTGAAGTCGAAATCGTTCACGTATGCCGACCCGAGATAGGTCTGCATCGCGCTCGTGATCTCACCGATCGGCAGGCCCAGGCTGAGCGCCTTCTCGCGGTCGATGTCCACGGAGAGCTGCGGGTCGCTCGCCGTGAAGGAGCTGAAAAGACCCGCGACCTGCGTGGAGGACTGGGAGGCGCCGATGAGCGTCTGTAGCGCGCCGCTCAAGTTGGTGATGTCGGAGCCGCCGCTCTGATCCAGTACTTCCATCGTGAACCCGCCAAAATTGCCCAGTCCCTGAATGGAGGGAGGTGCGAACGGAATCACGAAGCCGCTCGAGATGCCAAACAGACGCCCTCGGAGTGCAGGGAGGATGCTTTGCAGCCGTTGTTCCGGCGCGGTCCTCTGGTCGAACGGTTTGAGCAGCGTGAACATGAGGCCCGCGTTGGGCGCGCTGCCCGCGAAACTGAAGCCCGCGACCGAGAAGATCGACTCGACTTCCGGAACGCTCTTCATCACCTCTTCCGCCTCCTTCATGACGTTCGTGGTGTAGTCGAGGGATGCGCCGGGAGGTGCCTGCACGACCGAGATGAAGTACCCGGGATCTTCTTCGGGGAGGAACGCCTGGGGGACTCGGAAATACACGAAGTAGGTTGCGCCGAGGAAACCCAGGAACACGAGCACAGTGACCCAGCGCCAGCGCATCAAGCCGCGAATGACGTGCACATAGCCGTTGGTTCCTGCGTGGATGAAGCGCTCCACGCCCCGAAAGAACCAGCCCTTTTCCTCCGCGTCGTGCTTGAGGAGCAGCGCTGAAAGGGCAGGCGTCAATGTGAGTGCGTTGAACGCTGAAATCGCCACGGAGAAGGCAATCGTCAGCGCGAACTGCTGATACAGGCGGCCGGTGGTGCCGGGGAAGAACGCCACTGGCACGAACACGGCAATCAGGACCAGCGCCGTGGCGATCACCGCACCGAACACTTCCTTCATCGCGTCCGATGCGGCCTTCTGGGCGCCCTTCTTGTATTCCTGAATGTGCCGTTCGACGTTCTCAATCACGACGATGGCGTCGTCTACGACGATGCCGGTCGCCAGCACAATCGCGAAGAGCGTGAGCGTGTTGATCGAGAAGTCGAGATACTTGATGAACGCGAATGCCCCAATGAGCGACACGGGCATCGTCAGGGCTGGAATCAGCGTGGCGCGCCAGCTCTGCAGGAAGAGGAACATCACGAGGACGACGAGGCCGAGCGCCTCGGCCAATGTCTTGACAACCTCTTCGATCGATTCCTGCACCAGCGTTGTCGTGTCGAAGGCCACCTGGTAGCGCAGGCCGGGTGGAAAGCTTCGCGACAGGCGAGCCATCTCGTCCGTCACGCCTCGCTGCACGTCGAGCGCGTTGGCAGTCGGGAGGGCCGTGATCGCGAAGCCGATCGCATCGTTGCCCTGGAATCTCAGGGTCGACGAGTAGGTTTCCGCGCCAAGCTCTGCGCTCCCGACGTCACGGAGCCGCACGAGAGCGCCGTCAGCTCCTGACTTGATGATGATGTTCTCGAACTCGCTCGCTTCGCGAAGGCGACCGGCGGCGCGGACACTGATCTGATAGGTCTGGCCTGCGCGGGCAGGGGAGTCACCGACGCTGCCAGCCGCGACGTTGACGTTCTGTTCCCTCAGGGCGTTGACCACGTCGCCCGCCGTGAGGCTTCGGGCAGCCAGTCGTCCCGGGTCCAACCATAAGCGCATCGCAAACTTGCGCTCACCGAAGATCAGTACGTCAGCGACGCCGGGGATGCGCTTGAGTGCGTCCTTGACGTACACGTCCAGGTAGTTCGACACGAACAGCGTGTCGTACCTGCCGTTCTCCGCCCAGGCTGCGGCGGCGGAGACGAAACTGCCGCCTCCCTTCTGCACCATGATGCCGATCTGTCTGACTTCACCAGGCAAGCGGCCGAGCGCCTGATTCACCCGGTTCTGGACGTCGACCGCCGCGAGGTCCGGGTCGCGTGTCACCTCGAAGGTGGCGACGATCTGGCTCACGCCACTGTTGGTGCTCGAGGACGAGAGATACAGCATGCCCTCGACGCCGTTGATCGCCTGCTCCAGCGGCGTCGTGACAGCCGTCTCGACCGTTTCCGCGTTGGCGCCCGTGTAGAAGGCCATCACCGTCACGGTTGGTGGCGCCACTTCCGGATACTGCGCAATCGGCATCGTCGGGATCGCAAGCGCTCCCGCGAGCACGATGATGAGCGAGCAGACGCTGGCCAGGATTGGCCGGGTGATGAAGGTATCGACGAACATCAGGAGGCCTTCACGGGAGCGCCGTCGCCGAGCTTCTGCACGTTGGAGACGATGACTTTCTCGCCGGCCTTGAGACCGCTGTTGACCACGTAGTCTTCGCCGATGATGTCGCCGACCATGATGGGCTTCTGCCGCGCGACGTCGCCCTGGGGACCGGATTCGGCCACGAAGACGAAGTACTGTCCGCTGATTCGGCTCACGGCGACGAGCGGGACCGTCAAGCGCGGTTCAGTGCTCCAGATAATTCGGGCTCTGAGGTATTGCATGACCCGAACCGACGCCGGCATCTGGCCAAGCGCGACCTTCGCAAGCACGGACTGCGTGGCGTCGTCTGCTCGTGGTGCGACGAAGGTGATTGGGCTGGAGGCGATCACAGCGCCCGAGGCATCGAGCAGCTCAACCTGCAGACCTGTTCGCAGATCGGCGGAGCGTTCGAGCGGCACGCTGATGTACGCCTCGAGGCCGTTGGCTTGATCGATCGTGGTGATGGCCGTGCTTGGGTTGACGCGGTCGCCCTCGCGGATGGCGACTTCACCCACGATGCCGGCCGAAGGTGCCGTGACCTGGTAGTAGTCGAGCTGGACCCTGGCCTCTTTCGCCTGAAGGAGGACCGAGTCGAGCTGGGCTTTGGTGGTCTTGGCGAGAGATTCTGCCTGTTCCAGTTCCGCGCGGCTGACCGCACCCGCCTCGAAGAGCTTCTGTGCACGAGCGAGCTGCTGCCCGGCGAGGGCCACGTCTGCCTCGCGCGCCGTCCTGAGCGATTCGATCGTCGTAACGTTGGCCTGCTGCCGGCTCGAGTCGATCTGAAGGAGCGGCTGTCCCTGGCTGACCCGATCGCCGGCTTTCACCAGCAGACGTCGGACGACGCCTTCAACATCAGGCTGGACCGTAATCGATCGCAGCGACCGGATGGTCGCCACATACTCCGACGTCTGCGGAATCGGCTTCGCCTCGAGCGGACGCACAGCGACCTCAGTGGGTGGAAACGCACCACCGGGCCCACCGGGACCGCCTTGCTGGGGTGCACCACCGCAGGCGGCGACGACCATCGTTGCAAGGAGAGGCGGAAGAAGTACGAGCGAGCGCATGAATTGTTCCTCTGGGGAGTGAGCCCGACCGGGGCTTGGTTCATTCTAACTCACGACTTGCAGCTCGAAGCGTGACCTGCACTGTCAGAGGACCGGCTGACGTGGTGCTCGGCTTTAGCCGAGCCACTGGAAGGCGCGGCTGAAGCCGCGCACTACAGCATTGCGATGAGCTGTGTTACGCCGGCGTCATACCGGCACACTGCTACTTTGAAAAGGGACAGGCCACCAGGCGGCCGTCCCGTTCTTCGAGCGGGGGAGGTGCATCCGCGCACGATGGCTGTGCGATGGGGCAGCGTGTCCGGAAGGCGCAGCCGGACGGCTTGTTGAGCGGCGATGGCAGGTCGCTGACGCCTTGGCGGGCAGGCGCCGGTGATCCCGCCACGGCGTGTGCTACACGCGCGCGGCGAGCATCCGGGTCCGGTCTCGGTACCGCGGACAGCAGCATGCGGGAGTACGGGTGCAACGGCCGGCTGTAAATCTGGTCGGCAGGACCGGCTTCCACGATATTGCCCAGATACATCACGAAGATCCGGTCTGAGATGTGCCGGACGACGGACAGGTCGTGAGAGATGAAGATGTAGGAGAGATTGAACTCCTCCTGCAGGTCCTGCATCAGGTTGATGACCTGTGCCTGAATGGATACGTCCAGCGCGCTCACCGGCTCGTCGGCGATGACGATCTTCGGGTTCGTGGCCAGCGCTCGCGCAATGCCGACCCGCTGCCGCTGTCCACCGGAAAACTCGTGGGGGTAGCGATTCGCGTGAGCCGCTGACAGACGCACCTTTTCCAGGAGCCATCGCACGCGCTCGCGGCGCTCGGTCTTTGACTGCTTCGTGTGGATTCTGAGCGGCTCCTCGATGATCGCTTCCACCGTCATCCTGGGGTTTAACGAGGAGTACGGGTCCTGGAAGACCATCTGGAGGTCCGACCTGTACGGTCGCATGCCGGCATTGCTCAGCCGCGCCAGATCAACGATCTGACCGTCGCGGTGGTAAAGCACTTTGCCCTGCACTTCGACGCGATAGCTCATCGCGCGAAGGATGTTGACGATCGCGCGTCCCACGGTCGTCTTGCCGCAACCGGATTCACCGACCAGACCGAGTGTCTCGCCTCGGTGCAGCGTCAGTGACACGCCGTCCACCGCGCGCACTTCGGCCTTCTTCCGCGGGATGATGCCGCCGAAGACCGGGAATCGCACGTGCAGGTCCTGCACGTCAAGGATGACGTCCGGGCTCGTCATGACTCCTGGTCCGGCTCCCCTCGACTACGCTCGGGGCAGGAAAGCCGGACACTACGTTGGTCCCGCTGAAGCCGGACACTACGTATGTCGGTGTCATGAAGGTCGTACGTCGATGTCATGAAGTTCACGCCGGGACCGCCGTTGGGTGACAGTTGTCGTAGAGGTGGCATCTCACCCAGTGATCGGGTGCAGCTTCTGTTAGCGGCGGCTCGATATCCGCACAGGGCTCGAATCGTACCTGGCACCGTGTGGTGAACTTGCATCCGACCGGAAGGCTGTGGATGTCCGGCACGGCGCCAGGGATGGTCGTCAGGCGTGTCGCACGTTCGCCATCAACGCGAGGAAGTGACGCGAGGAGTCCTTTCGTATACGGGTGCAGCGGGTTGTGGAAGAGCTCGCGGACCGGTGCGATCTCTTGAACCTTGCCGCCGTACATCACCGCCACGCGATCGCAGGTTTCGGCAACGACGGCCAGATTGTGCGTGATGAGGAGGATGGCGCCACCGACCTGGCGTGTCTTCAACTCCAGCATCAAGTCCAGGATCTGCGCCTGGATAGTCACGTCCAGGGCTGTCGTGGGTTCGTCGGCGATCAGGAGCGCCGGGTTCAGCACGAGGGCGATCGCAATCATGACCCGCTGACGCATGCCGCCAGACAACTCATGGGGATACTGCGCCATCCGCGCCGCCGGGTCAGGGATGCCCACCTCCGTGAGGATGTCCACGGCTCGCGCGTGCGCCTGGTCATGCGATGTGGCCGGTTCGTGCGCGAGGATCATTTCCATCACCTGACGCCCGATGGTGAACACCGGATTCAGGGAGGTCATGGGCTCCTGGAAGATCATGCTGATCTCCCGGCCACGGATCTTCCGGATGCCCTCCCAGGGCAGTGCCAGCAGATTGCGCCCGCGGAACAGAATCTCGCCGGCGACGATGCGCCCCGGGGGATCGGGAATCAGCCTGAGGATGCTGAGCGCCGTCACGCTCTTGCCAGATCCCGATTCGCCTACGAGCCCCAGCACCTCACCAGCACGGATGTCGAGATCCACGCCATCGACGGCCCTGGCCACGCCCGACTCCGTGAAGAAGTGCGTGCGCAGACCGCGAATCTGAAGGAGGGGTGTATCAGCGCTCATCGGAGCCTGGAATATTCCTTCGGGTCAAAGGCTTCCCGAACAGCTTCGCCGATGAACACCACGAGCAGCAGTGTGGCGAACAGGACGCCCAGAGGGAAGAAGACTAGCCACCACTTGGTCAGGTTCTCCATGCCCTGGCCGATGAGTTCGCCCCAGCTTGGTGTCGGCGCCGGCAGTCCGAAGCCCAGGAAGTCGAGCGCGACCAGCGAGCCGATGTTCGCGACGATCGTGAAGGGTGCGAAGGAGATAACTGGGGTTAACGCATTGGGGAGGATATGGCGGAACATGATGGCAGGTCCGGATACGCCAGTGACGATGGCCGCACCGACGTAGTCGCGCGCCTTCTCGCGGTAGAACTCACCGCGGACGTAGTAGGTGATCCCCATCCATTCGAACGCCGAGAGGATCGCGATGAGTAGCCAGAACGACGGCTGTAGTACCTGCATGCGGCCCGGCACGTACACCGGCACGACGATCGAGCTGACGATGATGATGGTGTAAAGGAACGGGAGCGAGGACCAGATTTCGATCACGCGCTGGCCGATCAAGTCCACTTTGCCGGCGACGTATCCGAGTACTGCTCCAACGACGATGCCGACGCCGTCACCAATCAAGAGGACAAGCACTGCAAAGGTCAAGGAGATGTTGAAGCCGTAGGCTAGCCGCACCAACACGTCACGGCCGCGATCGTCGGTGCCGAACGGATGCTCCCACGAGGGCGGATGGGGCGGCGTGCCGGGCAGGTCGAGGAGCGACTCGTTGGGCCCGAACGGATAGGGTGGGAGCAACACCCAATTACCGTTGTCCTCGGCGTCGAATTGGCGCTTGAGCGCACGGTAATCGGCTTCACCGAACGCCTGCTGACCGAAAGTAGATGCCTGATAGACCCTGAATGCCGGGACATAGTACTCGCCCTTGAAGCGCACGAGGAACGCGGTGCCGTTCATCAGGTATGGGAGCGAGAACGACAGGACGTAGGCTGCGGTAATCAGCAAGAACGACCAGTATCCGCGCTTGATGCGACGGAACTTGCGGATTCGGCGTCGAACAATCGATTCGGGCTTGCCGACGCGTTCAGGCTCGGCGGTCTCTTCCGTCATCTGAAGCGGATCCGAGGATCAATCGCCGCGTAGATCATGTCGGACAAGATGTTTCCGATAAGCATCAGCAAACTGCCAATGACGAGGATGCCGAGGGCGACCGGGTAGTCGCGCTGCAGGATCGAGGTGTAGCCGAGGTAGCCCATGCCATCGATGTTGAAGACGCGTTCGATGAGAAACGAGCCGGCGAGCACCAGACCGAGCACCTGCCCCAATCCAGTGGCGAGGGGGATAAGGGAGTTCCGGAGCGCGTGGACAAAAATTACGCGACGCTCAGTGAGTCCCTTGGCGAAGGCCGTGCGCACGTAGTCTTGGCCGAGGTTCTCGAGGAGTGAGTTCTTGGTGAGAATGGTCAGAGTGGCGAAGGACCCGACCATGTAGCAGAGCACCGGCAGGAACATGTGGTGCAGTTGGCCGAGGATCTTGCCGCCGAAAGAAAGGTATTCCCAGTTGTCGGGTCTGAACCCGCCAAGCGGGAATACGCTCCAGAAACTTCCTCCGCCGAACAGGACGAGCAGTGCTGTGCCGAGCGCCCAACCGGGCACGGAATAGCCGAGGAAGACGACAAAGCTACTCAGAAAGTCGAAACGAGAATGGTGGTGGATCGCTTTGAGTACCCCGAGGGGCACGCAGACGAGATAGCTGAGGAGAAACCCGGTGAGGCCCAGGAAGATCGACACCGGGAAACGCGTCCGGATGACGTCCCACACAGGATCCTGGTAGACATACGAGGTTCCCAGATCCAGGTGCACCACGTTCCACAGCCAGTTGAGGTAGCGAATGTGCACCGGCTTGTCGAAGCCGTAGAACCGCTTGAGCTCCTCGAGCGCGTCTGGTGGAATCTCGGTTCCGAAGCCCGCAATTCCTCCCGCGGCGCCGCCCTCGGTTGACGCCGCCATCTTGTACGCCATGATTTGGCGTTCAATCGGGCCACCTGGGACGAAGTGCATCACGACGAACACGGCAAGCGTGATGCCGATAAAAGTCGGGATGATGAGCAGGAGTCGCCGGACGAAATATCCCGTCATCGGGTGACGGGGTTGTCTCGCTTCGATTCGAGCTGTGCGTAATCAAGCCAGAATCGATCGTCGGTCGGACCTGCCCCAAGCGTCGCTGATGAGTTGCGAAGCGCCGCATCGAGCTGTGCCGACCTATCGGGATCGAACCACCACAGCGTCAGGATGTCGCGATAGTCACCGATACGGGTGATGTAGCCAGGCGGCTGGCCGAACTTGTTCCAGTACACCACGCGCTCGTACGGGGCCGTCCACTCAAGAATCCAGTGATGCTCGTTCGCGAGAATGCTGTCAAACTCCTGCAGAAGTGCGACGCGCTTGTCGAAGTCGAACTCCTTACCATATGCATCGATGATCTGATCAGCCCTCGCATTCTTGAATCCAGTAATGTTGTTAGTGTTCTTCTCGTCGGCCAAACGGCCCCGCCAGTTCTGTTCAGGGCTGGGAAAGACTTCGCCCGTGTAGGCGATAGACGCCATCCCAAACGTCCGCTCATCGAGCAGCTTCACGAGCGTCTCGAACGTCGTCAGACGCAGGTTCAGTGTGACGCCTACTTTGCGCAGGTCTTCCTGATAGACCGTGAAGAAGCGCTCTGATGCCTGGTCTGCATAGACGATCTCGATATTCAGGGGTTGGCCGTTCTTGGTGAGCCGTCCCTGTGCGTCGCGCTGAGACCAGCCTGCTTCTGTGAGAAGCTGCATTGCCTTCTGCGGGTCATAACGAATCTTTTCGTTCTTGGGATTCTCGTAGACGCTGCTGGGGAACATTGAATCGACGAGGACGTACTCGTTGTACATCAGCTTTTCGATCATGGATTCCCGATTGAACAGGTAACGAAGCGCCTTCCGTACCCGCACATCATTCAACGGCTCGCGGCGCGTGTTGATCGCGACACCTTGAATACCCTGTGGATTATGATTGAAAATCTTGCGCTTCTGATTCAGGCCGCGCGTGATGTTGGCGTAATTCAAGTCTTCGACCCACATTTGCGCCCGGTTGACGAGGTAGTAGTCGATATCCCCCTTCTTGAACATCTCGAATTCGAGGTTGCGGTCTCGCACGACCACTTGCTGGACTTGATCGAAGTTCGAGGTGCCGATGTTGCGCCGATGTTTTTCAGCCCAGTAGTCTTGGCGCCGACGAATCCTGACCATCTTCCCCTTCTCGACGTCTTGCTCGCCCACCACGTAGGGTCCTGTTCCGGGGAGCATCTTGTAGTTGTACTCACGGACGTAGGTCTCGCCGGTCAGGGTTTTCAGGATGTGCGCGGGATAGATGTAAAGCCCAGAGAAGTACAGGAAGTTCTGCCAGTTCACGTTCTTCGCTCGGACTGACACGAGGTATCTGCTCTCGGCCACAGGGGGTTCGAAATTGGAGTACACCAGCGTGCGGGCGGGATCCTGAAGACCCTTGTCAACGACGAGTCTCCAGCTGGCCACCACGTCCTCAGACGTAACCGGTGTGCCGTCGGAGAACTTCGAGTTGGGGTCGATCCGAAAGCGAAAGGTCAGCTTGTCCTCAGAGATTTGCCAGTGAGTCGCAATCGCAGGTATCCATGCGAGCGTCGTGGGATGAAGTCCCAGCAGCGTTTCGTACACCATGCCGTGCAACATCTGATTCCAGGCAGTGACATTGGGACCGTAGTAGCGCAATGTGGACGGGAAGTCGGTCATCGTGCCGATCTTGAGCAGGCCGCCTTTGACGGCGCGCGGGTCGCCAATCAGGTCGTAATCGGTATTGGTTTCCCATCCTTCACCCGTGAAGCCACGTCCACCGTCGGCGGCTGACACCGCCGGATCAGCGCCGCTGTCTGGGTTGGGGAAGACGGGGTAGGCACTCTTGTCTGTTGCGACATTGGAGGGCGATGCGCCTGTGGGCGGGGTGCCGGACGTCTCAGATGCGGGCGCTGAGCCTCCTCCGCATCCGACAGACAGAGCCAGAACACCGGCGAGAAGAGCTGATTGAAGGGCCACGCGCATCGGCATCACCTTTTCTTAAGACAGACACGAGGCCGCAAAGGCCTGCAGTTCCGAAGGATATCAACATTCGAGCCGGAGGGATGCCTACAGAGGTCGTCCTACACTAGGTGTGTGCGGATTCACCCGGCCGTCGTGGACGCCATCGTTGCGCACGCGCGCCGGGATCATCCCAACGAGTGCTGCGGACTGCTGCTGGGCAAGGAGGGGCAGGTCGTAGAGGCCGTTGCCGTCACCAACGTGGCCGACGACCCCCGTAGGCGCTACGAACTATCGCCGGTCGAGCATATCGCCCAGATAAAAAAGTGTCGCGAGCGCTCGTCGTCCGGATCCCCGGCTGAGGTCGTGGGCGTCTATCACTCCCATCCGCACACACCAGCGGAGCCGTCGCCAAGCGATCTCCGGGAAGCCTGGCCGAATTTCCTCTACGTAATTGCCGGACCTGTCGCGGAAGGCGAAGACGTTTCGGTTCGGGGATTTGTGCTGGACGGAACGACGTTCAGTGAGGCGGAGCTTATCGTGCTACGGGTGGGAGCTGACGATTAGAGGCAGGGCGGGTCCGCTTCGTCCCTCGACATGCTCGGGACGCCCCGAGCGAAGTCGAGGGGCGCGGAACCCGCCCTACGGCCCTTAGAAATCGAACTGCACGCCGACCCTGAGCAGTCGTCCCGCGAGGATCTGCGTCGCGTCTCTCCACGCCGGACCATAAACAAGGTTCTGGTTGATGACGTTGCTGGCGTTCAGCAGGTTGTAGACGTCGAGATTCGGCTTCAACGTCCGGTTGGCACCCAGCCGGATGACGCGCGAGAAGCGCAGGTCAACCTGCTGCAGCCGCGGCTCGAACTCCGTCTGCGGCGGAATCAGCTCGATCGTGCGGTTGGTGTTGCACACGCCCGTCGCCGGGCAATCCGACAGGTTGCGCCCGAGCGAGGGAGCGATCGTCGCGTTGCTGACCACGTAGCTGGCGGTGATCGGGATGCCAGGGTTGTTCTGGTAGATCACGCTCGTCGAGATATCCCACGGGAGCGGATAGACGACAAGGAACTTCACCTGTGAGCCGGCGCTCCAGGGTGGCCTCACTTCGCAGAAGCCATCCCGCGCGGCCTCCGGCGAATCCACAACGAGACAGTTGTCCGTGATCGTGCGACCGAGGCTGAGTCCACCTGACACGATGCCACCGCTGCCGAAGCGCGCGTTGGTCGTGAAGTCGAAGCCGTTGTAGACGCGGCTCAGCTTGCCCTGGTCGGTGTCACGCACGGGGCGGGCGAGGTTGTCCGTCTGGCCGAAAAGCGCCGGGTTGACGTCATAGAAGCCGGTGAGCGCCTGTCCCGCCTGCGGGAGTCCGCTGCCTGTGGGCGCCAGTGGGTTTGGCGTGAACGGGACGCTGTATGGTGCAAAGTCGCTCGGCGCGACGCGCTGATTGTCGGTGACGAGCAGACAGGTGACCGTGTTCGTGAGGCCGCTGCCGCCGCACGTGCCGCCGTACGACGTGCGGTAGTAGCCCACGGTGATGCCGATGCCCGGGCGAAGCTCGTGCTGCACCGACACCGAAGTCTGCCAGTTGTGGTACTGCTCGTTGAAGCCGGTCAGCGCGTCCTCCGCGTACCTCGTTGCGCCACCGACCTGGCCGAACGCCAGGTTCGACCACGCGCCGCACTCGCCGTTGGTGACCGGGTTGCTCAGGGCGCAGTCGGGAACGAAGTTGCGGTTGGCGTCGTTCCAGGTGCGCGTCGTCGTGCGCACCAGGTTGTTCGCCGGGTTGCCGGTGGCGACCTTGATGATCTCTGGATACTGGCCGATTGAAAACTTCAGCGCGGTCCTGCCGGTGCCAAACACGTCGTACGCCGCGCCGAGTCGCGGGTTGAGGTTGCGGTAGTGCGGCACTTCATCCTTCGCCGGAAGCCGCCGCTCGGGCACGAAGAACCCCGCGCCCAGGAGCTGTTCAGGGGTTGACGCGTTGACGTCGTTGAAGCGGACGCCGAGGTTGAGCGTCAGCCGGGGGATGATCGTCCACTGGTCCTGCACGTAGAAGGCCTTATCCCACAGCGTTTCCTGGAACGCCCACGGCGCATCGCTCAGCGTGAGCTGATTGGGGACGCCGTTGTTGAAGCGGTACGCTACACCAAGGCCGTTCAGGTACTTGTCGAAGTTCAGGTCAGGATCGCCCTGGCGGGTGCGGCGGATATTGAAGCCGGTTTTGAAGTTGTGGGAGCCGGTGATGTACGAAACCGCAAACCGCTCTTGCATCTGTCGCCGCGGTACCCGGCGGGTCGCGACGTTGCCGTAGGTCAAATTGAGACCCTGATCGGTGATGCGGATGTCCTTCTCGCTGCCTTCATCAGTCCCGTCCAGCTTCCCGGCGCGGGTGTCATGCTGGTCGAGATTCTGGATCGACACTCCTGCTTCAAGCAGGATGCGGTTGTTCAGCGGGCTGGTCCATGAGACAGACGGGTTGTAGTTGGGGTAGTACCAGTGCTCGCCTGCGGCCTCTGGCGTAACGCGGCCGCCGGTCAGCAGGTTGAACACGCAGTTGCAATTGCTCTGGAAGGAACTGGAGAACGCGAACTTATTCCGCTGCGACGCCTGCCAGGTGAGGCGGACGCTGAGGTCCTTCGAGAAGTCGTTGGTGTTGGCAGGGCGGCTCGGGTCGGGTTCGTAGGAGTAGTTACCTTCCGACTGCTTCGCCTTGTTCCAGTAGACGCCGTCGGCGAACTGCTGTGTGACGCCCTCGCGCGCCGCGGTGAAGAACCAGAGCTTGTTCTGTTTGATCGGTCCACCGATGCCGCCCCCGGTATCCCTGAACTTCTTGAGCGAGCCGACGCGGTTTGGATCGAGGTGACGCGCCAGCAACTCGTCCGTGATGTTGCTGCTTGCCAGGTCGGGACCCGAGTAGGCGAATGTGGCCACGCCGGAGAACGTGTTGCCGCCGTCGCGCGGAATCATGTTGATCTGCATACCGCCGCTGTCGCGGTCGGCGCCGACGCCGCTCGTCTCGACCACGACTTCCTGCATGCCGAGCTGGTTGTAGACGAACACGCCCTGAGTCGAGTTGGGCAGCTGCTGGTTCATGCCGTCAACGTACGGCTGGGCTTCGGGACCCCCGTGGACGCTGTAGCGCGTCTGCGTGCGGTCGCTCGTGCCGCCGACGCCGCGGTTGAATTCCTGCGTCAGCGTCGCGCCGGGCAGGATGTCCGACAGCACCGTGAGGCGTCCCGCACCCGGGAGCGCTTCGATCGTCGCCTTCTCGAACTGCATCTGCGACGTCGAGCTCTGGACGTCCACGATCGGTGCTTCGCCAGAGACGGTGATCGTCTCCTCGAGCGCACCGACCGCGAGTTCTCCGTTGAGCGTCGCCGAAAACACCGGCAGCAGCTCGAAGCCGTCACGCTTCAGCGTCCTGAAACCCGGCAACGTGAACGTCACGGCATAGGTGCCTGGCCGGAGGTCAACGATGCGGTAC
>JABFSA010000082.1 GCA_013140775.1 Acidobacteriota bacterium
CTGAAACCTCCCGCCTGCCGAAACGCGGCCGCGTCGCAGAAGATGAACGACCCGGCCGCCCATCGGGTGACGCGGCTGGTCAGGTTCCAGCACCCGCCGACGAACACGACCGCCCGATCGGCGTTTTCGAAGCGGACAGTGCTTCCTCCGGCGAGACAGCGGCCGCCTTGAATCGCCTGCACGACGTCGGAAAACAGCTGGCGCGTGGGATGAGAATCGGCGTCCACGAACACGAGCCACTCTCCACGAGCCACAGCGGCCCCGGCGTTTCGGGCCCGCGAGATCTGGTTGATCGATTCGAACACCACGCGTGCACCGGCGTCCGCGGCTATTTCAGGGGTTCGGTCGGTTGAGTTGTTGTCGCAAACGATGAGCTCGGAAACCCAGCCGGCGTCATCGAATGCCGTCGTGGCGAGACGGATGCTGCCCAGCGACGCCGCCAGCCCACGCTCCTCGTTGAAGGCGGGCACCACGACCGAAACCATCATGGGCGTGTGGCGAACAGCTAACTGTTGTGACGCTCGTGCCGATCGTGTGAGCCGGAGCCGACGAACATCGACAGCAGGAAGCTGACGATGCTTACGACGAGCGCACCGACAAACGCCGCGACGAAGCCACTCACATGGAAGCCCAGGCCCAGGCCGTCAGAAATGGCGCTCGTCAACCAGAGCATCAAGCCATTGAGGACAAACGTGAAGAAACCGAGGGTCACGATGAGGAACGGGAACGTCAGCAGCATCAGGACCGGGCGGACCGATATGTTGATGACGCCGAACACGAGGGCCACGACGAACAACAGCCGCCAATCGCCATCAAACGAGATCCCCGGCACCAGGCGGGTTGCGGACCAGAGGGCCGCAGCGTTGATCAACAGGCGTACGAGGATCTGCATCTCGCCCCGGATCATAGACCACTCTTGCATTGGCGCCCCATTCCGCCCGGGAGGCGGTACCCGATAGTATTAGGGCCGACTCATGCCTAGCCAGATTGAAGCCATTGCCATCAAGCGCAAGATGTTCTTTGAACACGAAGGCGCGCCATATCACTGCCTCGACGTCGAGATCTCCAAGCCGACCGCGCGCGGCGGCCAGACGCTCGTCCGTCTCAAGATGCGAAACCTGATCACGCGCGCCGTCTTTGACAAGACGTTCAAAGCGTCCGACAAGTTCCTGGAACCGGATCTCGTCGTCATATCCGCCTCGTTTCTGTATGCGGATGGAGACGGCTATCACTTCATGGACCAGGAAAACTACGAAACGCTGACACTGCGCACCGAATTGCTCGGGGACGATCGCCTGCTCCTCTCCGACAACCTGCTGGTGCAGATCCAGAAGTTCAACGGGAACCCGATCGGTGTTCAGCTCCCGACGATGGTCGAGCTTACGGTCACCTACACCGAGCCGGGTGTCCGGGGCGACACGGCGAGCGGCGGCGTGACCAAGGCAGCCACGCTCGAGACCGGGCTGGAGATTCGCGTGCCGCTGTTCATCAAGGAAGGCGAGCGGGTGAAGGTCCACACGGAAACCCGCGAGTTTGGCGGTCGCGTCTAAGACGGTCGCAGCTGCGCTTCACAAAAGAAGAAAGGGCGGCCCAAGGGCCGCCCTTTTTCGTCTCTGCCGTTCGGCAGGGGCTACGTCGTCGCGCGAACGTACTTGTTGAACCAGGCGATGGTGCTCTTCCAGGCCTGGTCGGCCGCCGCCTTGTTATAGCGCTCCGGCGTGGCGTCGTTGTTGAAGCCATGGACCGCGCCCGGGTAGATGTGTCCCTCGTGGATGATCCCTGCCGCGGTCATGGCTTTGTCGTACTCGGGCCAGGCGGCCACGAGCCGCGCGTCCTCCCCGCCGTGGTGGACCAGCACCGCTGCCTTGATCTTCGGCACGTCGGCCGTGGGAGGAGCGCCGCCGTAGTACGGCGCGATCGCATGGATGTCAGCGCCCATGCGCACCGCGAGCGTGTTCGCGATACCGCCACCGAAGCAGAAGCCGGTCGCGCCCAGACGCCCATTGCTGTCGGGCCGGTTCTTCAGCCACACGGCTGCCGCATACAGGTCCTCACCCATCTTGGCGCGGTCCACTTTCCCGAACAGCTCCCCACCCTTCACGTCGTCGCCCGGGTAACCGCCGAGGGACGTGAGCGTGTCTGGCGCGAAGGTCATGAAGTTTTCGAGGGCGAGGCGACGTGCGATGTCCTCGATGTGCGGATTCAGACCGCGGTTTTCGTGGACCACGAGGATCGCGGGCATGCGGTTGGTGCCGGCTGCGGCCGGCCGCACGAGAAGCCCGCTGATCTTGCCATTTCCATTCGGTGACGGCACCGTGGCGCGCTCAGTCTTGATGCGCGGATCCGTGGGCGACACCTGCTGGGCCGCTGCGTAATTGGGCATCAACTGGTCCACGATCGCCGCGGCGGCGGCGCTCGAGACAGCCACCTTCTTCACGCGATCCAGGAATGCCCGTCGATCGATGTTGCCGTGGATGAACAGGTTGTAGGCGTCGATCGCTTCGCGGGGGACAGACTGTTTCGTCGGCTCCATGTCAGCTCCTTCAGAAATTCGGGTCGGGCAAGGGAGTTTCGCGGAGAATACCACGCGGGTCAGGGCCTGAGGTATCCTGCCCGAAAGGGTCCCTCGGGCGTTTTGAAACAACAGGAGTGCGTGCCATGAAGCTGTCGCGTCGAGTGTTCACAACCAGCGCAGGAGTCGGTCTAGTCCTGTCGGTCGCCACGGCGGCGCAGCAGCCTGCCGCTCCGGCACAACCTGTGGCCGGCAAGCTCGCGGCCATCGGCCCCGCGCGGCCGAACCGCGGCAATCTCGTCAGGAAACCTGCGAGCGCGATGCCGAAGGCGCCAGACGGCTTCACTGTAGAACTGTACGCAGACATTGAAGCACCCCGCATGATGGTGTACGCGCCGAACGGTGACCTGTTCGTCACGTCCTCAACCATCAACACCATTACCGTGCTACGTGACACCAATCAGGACGGCGTCTTCGAAACGCGCGGCAGCTATGTCGGTGAGGCGCCTCGCGCCGGCAACGGCGGCGGCAATGCGGCGGGGCAGGCCCCCAACATCCCGTCTGCGCAGACGCCCGTGAACCCGCTGGTCAACGGCCCTCTCCTTGGAGCGTCGGCTCCGGCATGCGCCGCCCCACCGGCGGGGTTCAACACCAAGGGAGCGGCAGGCAACCTGACGCAGCCGTTCGGCATGGCATTCCAGGGTGGCTATCTTTACGTCGGCTACACGGGCTCACTGGTGCGCTACAAGTACACGCCGGGCGATCTGAAGCCGCAGGGCCCCCCTGAGAAGCTCATCGACTTCCCCACCGGTGGTCACTGGACGCGAAACGTTGTCTTCAATCGCGCCGGCACGAAGATGTACGTCGCGGTGGGCTCGCAGTCGAACAACGCGGCCGGGGAAGATTGCCGGCGCGCGGCCATCCTCGAGTTCAACCCCGACGGCTCGGGCTACAGGGTTTACGCGTCAGGCATCCGAAACCCGGTCGGTCTCGCGTTGCAGCCGGGCACCGACACGATCTGGACAGCCGTCAACGAGCGCGACAATCTTGGAGACGATCTCGTGCCCGACTACGCGACGTCGGTGCGGGATGGCGGTTTCTACGGATGGCCGTATTCGTTCATTGGCCAGAACTACGATCCGCGTTATGTCGGGTCGTTTCCCGAGCTCGTCAAGCGCGCGATCGTTCCCGATGTGCTGATTCCCTCGCACTCGGCGGCACTCGGTATCACCTTCTATACGGGAACGGCGTTCCCTCAACGGTTCCGCAACGGCGGCTTCGTGGCGCTGCACGGATCGTGGAACCGGTCGATTGCGTCCGGTTACAAGGTGGCGTTCTTCCCCATGAACAACGGCAAGCCTGGCCCACTCGAAGATTTCGTGACGGGGTTTGTGACCAACGACGGGACGGGGGGACGAGCGATTGAGCGCTGGGGCCGGCCCGTCGGTGTGACGCAGATGCCGAACGGAAGCCTGCTGATCTCGGATGACGGTGGGAACCGGATCTGGAAGGTCAGCACCACCGCGAATCGGTGAGGCCATGCTCAGGCTCAGCCCTCGCTCTACGCACGATCTCACACGCACTCTGAAGCCCGCCTCTCGCACGATCAATGACTTCTAGCGGTGTTGCGCACGTGCAGGCGCGCGCAACACCGCAACCCATGACCTGAGCCAAACGCCTTCCCGGCGCCAGGCACCTTTACGACGTCTTTACTACGTCTTTACGTCCCCGTCTCCGCGCAGTGACATCACGCCGCTACCGTGATGGAGGCAGGAGGGGGAATTGAGATGCCTGTTTCATCAGTAATCTGGTTCACGGGACTTTCGGGTGCGGGCAAGTCGACGATCGGCGCGGCGGTGCGTGATCACCTGGCTGGGTATGTGCCCGTCGAGTATCTTGACGGCGATGTCGTCCGCGAACTCTCACCCACGGGGTTCACGCGAGCGGAACGCGACGCGCATGTGCGGCGCGTCGGGTATCTCGCGAGCCGCCTCGAGCATCATGGCATCACGTCCGTATGCGCGTTGATCTCGCCATACGAAGACTCCCGCGCGTGGGTGCGCGGCATCTGCACTCGCTTCATCGAAGTGCACGTGTCTACGCCGCTCAGCGAGTGCGAGCGTCGTGACGTCAAGGGCCTTTATGCCAAAGCACGCGCCGGCACAATCTCGCAATTCACCGGCATCGACGACCCGTATGAAGCGCCGCGTGCACCCGAACTGAGCATCGACACTACGCGTGTCAGCCTCTGCGAAGCCGTCACCATGGTGACCGACGTGTGGGCAGTCCGAGTGACGCGGGGGCTGTTCAGATTCGCTCCTCCTCAGTCACCCGAATACTCTCCCGCTCGCTCCGCTTTTCCGGTCTGAGAGGTGCTCATGTCGGACGTCATCCGCGACCTGCAGGCGACGCACACCCGTCGTAGCCCGGTCTTCGTCATCGGGTTCCCACGCTCCGGCACCAGCATCACCTGCCGATTGCTTCGTCGCTACCTGAAGGTGAGCTTCGGGACCGAGAGTCAGTTCATCATTCGGTACCTCCGGCGACTCTCCGAGTTTGGCGATCTCAGAGACGATGCCAATGTCAGGCGACTGCTCTACGAGATCAGTACCGAACGATTCTTCGCTCGATCGCGCCACAACTGGGGCTTCGTCTTCGACGTGGAGCAGGCCATCAACACGCTCACGAGCCGTTCATACTCGGCCGTCCTGCACGCGATCTTCAACCAACTCGCCGATCACAACGGCATGGTGAGATGGGGTGACAAGACGCCGGCGTACAACTACCACTTGCGAGAGCTCAGACAACTCTTTCCAGACGCGCAGTTCGTCCACGTAGTACGGGACGGACGCGACGTGGCGCTTTCGATCCAGAAACAGGGCTTCGGAGCCAAGAACGCGTGTCAGGCTGCCGGGGAGTGGACACGCGCGATCGACTCGATCACGGCATTTTCCCAGGATCTCTCGGACGATCAGTACGTGGAGGTGCGGTACGAGGACCTCACCAGCCGACCCGCCGCCGTCGTGGAGGAGCTGGCGGATTTTCTTGGAATCGACGACCGCACGGGAGAGCTGCGAACCTACGTGCACACACACATCCAGAGAGAGATCACACAGGACAATTCGGGCAAATGGCACCAGGCGCTCTCGGCGCGTGAGGTGGAGCGGTTCGAGGCAGTGGCAGGGGACATCCTCGCGCACTTTGGATATCACCTCGCGTATCAGGGGCACGCGCGCCCCGTGTCGGCCCTGGAGCGACGGTACTGGAATCTCCGAGGGCGAACGGACCGGTGGTTGATGCGTACCTATTGGGCCGATAATCTCTACAAAATCGCTGTCAAGTCCCGCCGCCTCCTGACGTTTCCTCGGCGCGGGCGGCCTGCCGAGAGCCTGCAACGACAACACTTCACCCGCCCGGCATGAGGCATCAGATCCAGCAATGATCATCGGGCGACGACACGGCTACCTCTTCGTCGAGGTTCCCAACACGGGTTCGACGGCGATCGCCTGGGAGCTGACCCGCTTCTACGGCGGGGAGCGTCTCCTGCACAAGCACGCCACCTTCGCGGAGTTCCTGAGGACGCCGGAGGGGCGCTCTCGCGCGTATTTCGTCTTCTCGACGATCCGAAATCCCCTGGACGCGACGCTGACCCAGTACTTCAAGATGCGGTCGAATCACCGCGGCCGCTTCACGTCTCTGCGCCTTCGGAGCACTCCCAGCGTGACACCTCGTCACGTCGCGCTCTTCGAGTACGTCCAGGCGGGAGGAGACTTCGCCGGCTTCTTCCAGCGCTTCCAGACCGGGGTCTACAACAACAACTATCTTCTTCTCGCCGAACGCATGAACGTTGTCATGCGCTACGAGCGACTGCAGGACGATTTCGCGCAGGTGCTGAGCCGCCTGAACATCACACAGGTGCGACCGATCCCGGAGACGAACCGTACCGCCGGCAAATCAGGGAACTACTGGGACTACTACACGGAGGAGGTTCGCGATCGCGCCATGGCGTCGTACTGGCCGTACATGAAGCGATGGGGCTACGAGTTTCCAGCCGAGTGGGGCACGCCGCGAACTCGCCCCCTCGCGGAACTGAAATTTCTCTCGACACGTCTCGCGGCGACGTCGATCGCGCTGGCATTGGGCGTGGGGCCCAATTCGCACGTACCTTGGCTGGTGTCGGGGCGGGACATGGTCCGACGGTACTGGTCGTGATTCCCGCCCCGCCCTCTAGTCTAGAGCTCGCGGTGAATCATGCGCAGCCGCTGGTCGTTCCGCAGTTCGCGCACTTGTAGCACGAACCGCTGCGGATCATGAGCGAGCCGCAGGTCGAGCACGGCGGCGCATCTTCCTGATTCTGGATAGCCGCGTACTCCGAACCTTTCGGCTTCACCTCGGCGGCATCCACTCGCGGCCTGGAGGCCGGCGCCGGGGCGCTTTCCGCCACTGGCGCGGCGATCTCTTCGAGGGGCTCTTCCCTCATGTTCACGCCGGCCCTGAACTGCGCTTCCGTCGAGAGGAACTTCGTGGCCATCCAGCGGAAGATGTAGTCCACGATCGACTTCGCGAACCGAACTTCCGGCGTCTTGGTCATTCCCGACGGCTCGAACCGGGCATGGCTGAACTTGTCCACGAGCACCTGGAGCGGAACGCCGTACTGCAGCGCGTAGGAAATCGCCTGCGCGAATGCATCGGCAAAGCCCGAGATCGTCGAGCCTTCCTTCGCCATCCGCAGGAAGATTTCAGCCGGCATCCCGTCTTCGAAGAGACCGACGGTGATGTAGCCCTCATGACCCGCGATGTCGAACTTGTGGGTCAACGCTTTCCGTTCATCCGGCAGCTTCCGACGCGAGGGCCGCTCGACGACCTTGACGACCTCCTTGACGACCTCGCGAATCTCCTGGCCAACGAGAACCTTGCCGCCGATGTTGCGGGTGTCAGCCACGCCCGCCTTTGAGGTATTGAGCGGCTGGGTGCGCTTGCTGCCGTCGCGATAGATGGAAATCGCTTTCGCGCCGAGACGCCACGACTCGATGTACGCCCGCTCGATGTCTTCGACCGTGGCTTCACGCGGCACGTTGACCGTCTTGCTGATCGCGCCCGAGATGAACGGCTGCGTCGCGCCCATCATCCGGATGTGACCCATGTACTGAATCGAGCGCTCGCCGCGCGCCGGCTTGAACGCGCAGTCGAACACCGGCAGGTGTTCGTCCTTCAGGAACGGCGCGCCTTCGATCATCTCGTGCTCGTCGATGTAGTGGATGATCGCGTCGATCTCCGGGCTGGTGTAGCCGAGCTTGGTCAGCGCCATCGGCACGGTGCCGTTGACGATCTTCATCAGCCCTCCGCCGACGAGCTTCTTGTACTTCACGAGGGCGATGTCGGGTTCGACACCGGTCGTGTCGCAATCCATCATGAAGCCTATCGTCCCGGTCGGAGCCAGCACCGTGGCTTGTGCGTTGCGGTATCCGAAATCCTCTCCGAGCTCCACCGCTTCATCCCACGCCTGCTTCGCGCCCGCGTACAAGTCCGCGGGGACGAACTTCGCGTTGATCTCGCTGACGGCTTCGCGATGCTTCCGCATCACGCGCAGGAACGGCGTACGATTCCGCTCGTAGCCCTGGAACGGTCCACCGTGATCGCGCGCAATCCGCGCCGACTGCGCGTAGGCCTCGCCCGTCATGACCGCGGTGATTGCCGCGGCATACGCACGGCCCTCGTCGCTGTCGTACGGCAGGCCGCGCGACATCAGCAACGCACCGAGATTTGCGTAGCCAAGACCCAGCGGCCGGTAGTCATGGCTGTTCTTCTCGATGGCCCTGGTCGGATAGCTCGAATTCGGAACGATGATCTCCTGGGCCGTGAGCAGGGTGCGGCAGGCCGCCTTGAACGCGGCCACATCGAGCTCGCCGTCATCCTTCACGAACTTCATCAGGTTGATCGACGCCAGATTGCAGGCGGAGTCGTCCAGGAACATGTACTCCGAGCACGGGTTACTGGCGTTGATCCGGTCGGTCTCGGGGCACGTGTGCCAGTCGTTGACCGTCGTATCGAACTGCATGCCCGGATCACCGCAGACCCAGGTGCCCTCGGCGATCATCCGCATGAGATCCCGGGCCTTGTAGGTATCCATTACCTCGCCCGTGCGCACGGCCTTGGTCGTCCACTCACCGTCATCGAGCACCGCGCGCATGAAGTCGTCGTTCACGCGCACGCTGTTGTTCGAGTTCTGGAAGAACACCGACCCGTAGGCCACCCCCGTGAACGACCCGTCGTACCCGGCATCGATGAGCGCCCAGGCCTTCTTCTCTTCTTCCACCTTGCAGCTGATGAACTCGGCGACGTCCGGATGGTCGGCGTTGAGGATGACCATCTTGGCGGCACGGCGCGTCTTGCCTCCGGACTTGATCACGCCGGCAAAGGCGTCGTAGCCCTTCATGAACGACACCGGACCACTCGCCGTCCCGCCGCCCGCCAGTACCTCGCGTGACGAGCGAATCGACGACAGGTTGCTGCCGGTCCCGGATCCGAACTTGAACAACATGCCTTCGGTCCTGGCCAGCGTCAGGATCGAGTCCATCGTGTCCTGCACGGAATTGATGAAGCAGGCCGAGCACTGCGGGGCTTTCTCGAAGCCGCAGTTGAACCACACGGGACTGTTGAAGGCCGCCTTCTGATACACAAGCAGGTGCTTCAGCTCAGCCGAAAACGATTGCAGGGTGTCTTCGCTGGCGAAGTACTTCTGCTCGCGCGCCCAACCGGTAATGGTATCGACGACGCGACCGATCAGCTGCTTGACGCTGCGCTCGCGCTCCGGCGCGCCGAGCTGACCGCGAAAGTACTTCGAAACCACGATGTTGGTCGCCTGCTGCGACCAGAACTTCGGGATCTCGACGTCGCGCTGCTCGAAGACGACCTTGCCCTTCTCGTTGCCGATGACCGCCGAGCGGTTCTCCCACTCGACCTCGTCGAACGGATCGACGCCAGCCAGCGTGAAATAGCGAGGAAACTCCAATCCCGGCACTGCCGGCGCTTTCGACTCCTGGCCCTTCCTGGTGCGCGTCGTCGGCTCCACCTGGCCGCTCTGGGACTGCGCTACCTGACCGGCCGCGGCAGCTTCGCGGGCTGGACCTTCTTCCATGGACTCCTCCGAACCAAAGTGGACACACCTACCCCGGCCGGTGCATCAAAATCTTGAATTGTGATTGCGCTCGAGACGTTCCTACGCCAGCTCGCGCGACCGGAATGCTGGGAGCGTCCCGTCGCGCCAACCTCTATGAAGCGCCCGGCAATACTGCGCCCAGCTACATGCTTTGTCAAGCGTGAAACCACTACATCTTGCGATTTTCTTCTAGGGCACTCGCAATATATGGATCCATTTTCCCATATCGACCAGGGCTTTGAACCGTGCGAGTTTGGACCGGCGGGAAGCCGCCGCCGCGGTCTAGCGACCGCCGAGGAGCTCGGCCGCCAGGGTGGCTGCCTTGTCGGCCAGGGTGGCCGCAAAAATCAGGTTCCGTTCCTTGAGGGCCTGCTCTGCCTGGGCGCTGAAGCGCTTTGACTGGTCGTACTGGGCCCGGCCATCGGCGCTCAAACGGGTGTACTCAACTCGACCGATATCCCTGGCCGCCCTGGCCAGCATGTCCCTGACCGTCCGCTCACCTTCGAGGTTCGCCGGCAGGGCGGGACGCAGGGCTCGGGGCTCCGCAGGCGTCGGCGGTGGAGCGGCAGCGACAGGCGGCGGTGCCGGCTGCGGCTTCGGCTCTGTTGCCGACCGAGGCGGCGTCCGGGGCGCCACGGCTACGGGGGCTGGCTCGGGATCAGGCACGAGCGGCGTGCTGACCAGCTCCTCGACGGGAACGATGATTCTGGAAGGCGGTTCTGGAACCTGAAGCGGCGGACCTTCGGGCACAATCGCCGAGGCGTTTGCCTTGGCGCACGCTGCCCCGCCGGCGGCCAGCAGAACCGCCATCATCAACGCCACGAATGCTTTCGATCTTTCAGATGTCATTGGCGCGTGGAAGCAAAATTCTGAACGTCGTGCCTCTTCCTGGTGTTGACTGTACCTCGATTTCGCCGTCGTGCATCTGGACGGTTCGATAGACCATCGACAGCCCGATTCCAGTCCCACGTTCCTTCGTCGTGTAATACAAATCGAAGACCTTTTCGAGGTCTGCCGGACGGATACCCACGCCCGTGTCCTCGATGCGCACCTCGATCCGGTTCCGGGACGCCACGGCGCACGTCAGACGCAGCGTTCCCCCGTTGGGCATCGCCTGACAGCCGTTGATGGCGAGATTCAGGAACGCCTGCCGCAGCATCGGGCCATCGCCGTGCACATCTGGCAGAAACGCAGGCGACTCCATGATCACCTTGACGTTCCCGGCCCTGGCCTCCGGTCCGATGACCGGAACAATCTCCTCGAACAGGGCCTTGACGTTCACCGGCTGCAGGCGCATGTCCTCGGGCCTGGTGAACTTCAGGAATCCCTGCACAACCTCTTCCAGCCGGCGGATCTCGCTCTCGATGACTTCGGCATGCTGGAGCGCACCCTGGACAGCAGGGCTCAACGCAGGCTCCCGCTCGATCTGCGACAGGCCGATCACCGCCCCGGCCGCCGACACCGCAGCCGGACGCGGCTCGACCGTCACGGCTTTCCGGATCTTCGTTCGCAGCAACTCGAGGTGAATCATCATCGCGTTGAGCGGATTCCGGACCTCGTGCGCCAGTCCTGCCGTCAATCGGCCGAGCGCGACGAGTTTGCGCGAGTACGCAATCGTGGACTGCACCCGCGACAGCGACGCCAGGTTCCTGGAGACCAGCAGCACGCCGACAAGTCCCTGATCGGTCCCCTCGATCGCGTGGGTCATCACCAGCACTTCGTCGTCGAGTTGCACCTGGAGCGGACCTCGTGATCGCCGGGACGCCAGCGTCTCCTCGACAATCGCGCGGTATGGGTGCGCCTCGGGCAGGAGTGAGCGAAGCGGCCGTCCGATTTCAGCGACCGGCAACGCCGCCTGCATCGCCGGATTGCTGAACAGCAGCTCGCCAGACGGATTGAAGAGCGCGACCGCATCCGCCAGGTGCTCGACAGCCGACTGCAAATGCTCTTTCTGACCCACCAGCGCCGTGCGGTCCGCGGACAATTGCTGGCTCATCGTATTGAAGAACGTTCCCAGCTCGCCAAACTCGTCGCCAGGCGGCAGATCGAGCGTCACGCCAAATTCGCCTTTGCCCAGGCGTGTCAGACCGCTGCGGATGACGTGGATCGGGCGGAGCAGGAGCTGAGCCAGAAGCGCCGCCACGAAGATCGCCACGCCCAGCGCGATCGCGGCGGTAATCAGCGCCGGCCGTAGCGCCGCGTTGAGCTCCTGACGCATCAGAAGCGTTGACACGCCGATGCGGATGGCTCCAAACGCTTCGTCCCCGAGCATCATCGGTTGGCGCACTTCGAGCGTCTGACCCTCTTGCGAGTAGATCACCTCCAACTGACGCACGAGGCCCTGATCGAGCAGGGCCGTCAGGTCCGCGGTATCGGTATGCGGACGACCGACGCGTGTAGGGTCACTGCTGGCGATGACATATCCGGACGCGTCGAGCAGGGACGCGCCGGTCACGCTTTCCCCGTAGATGCTCGACTCGAGGATGGACCGCAGGCCAGGGTCGGTGCGCAACGCATCGTACGGGTCCGGGCTGGTCGTCACCACTTCGCGTGCGCGGTGAAAGATGGCATTCGAGAGCAACTGGCCGCGCGCGAGGCTGCCTCGCATCACGACATCGACCAGACCGGTCACATAGAGGCCGCTCAGGACCACCACCGCGATCCCGACGATCGCGGTGACGCCCGCGATCTGCTTCCCCTTGATGCCCAGTCGCACTAGTCGGGCACTCCGCTCTCGTCAGAGGGTTTCCCGGGAACGCGCCCGCGAAATCTGTTGAGTTTGTTGTGGAGCGTCTTCAGGCTGATGCCCAGGATATCTGCGGCCCGCGTCTTGTTGTCGTGTGTGTGCTCGAGCGTCAGCATGATCAGGCGCTGCTCGGCTTCGTCCACGGTCATGCCCGGATGGAGCGCCACCCCAGGCCCCGACGCATCACTCGAATCAACGACGAGCGGGGGCAGGTGTTTCGGTTCGATGAAGTCCCCCGAGCTCAAGATCACCGCGCGCTCGATGACGTTCCGCAGCTCGCGCACGTTGCCGGGCCAGTTATAGGCATCGAGCATGCCCATCGCCACCGGATCGACGGCGGAGACCGATTTTCCGTTTCTCGCGCTGAACTCGGCAAGAAACGCCTGAATCAGGAGCGGCAGATCATCCTTGCGCTGACGCAGCGGCGGCAGCTCCATCTCGAAGACGTTCAGGCGGTAGTAGAGGTCCTCCCGCATCTTGCCGCTCTTGACGGCCTCGAGCGGCACGGCGTTCGTCGCGGCGATGACGCGCACGTCCACGGACTGCTCCGCGCGTCCGCCGAGCCGGCGGAACTTACGTTCCTGGAGCACGCGCAACAACTTGACCTGCGTCGCGGGAGTCATCTCCGCAATCTCGTCCAAAAACAGCGTTCCCCGATCCGCAAGCTCGAAGCAGCCTTCGCGTCGATCCGAGGCGCCCGTGAACGCCCCTTTCTCGTGCCCGAAAATCTCGCTCTCGAGCAGCGTTTCCGGGATCGCCGCGCAGTTGATGGCCACGAACGGCAACTGCGCACGCGGCGACAACTGATGAATCGTCTGTGCCACCAGTTCCTTGCCGGTTCCGGACTCGCCCCAGATGAGCACCGACGCGGCCGTAGGTGCTGCCTTTTCGATCACCTGGTACACCTTGCGAACCTGCCCGCTGCTGCCAATCATCGACCCGAACTTGCCGTGATCGCGCAGCTGCCGGCGAAGAACCTTGACCTCCCGAAGCGTGTCCTGCCGCTCCGCGATCTTGTCGAGAAGGATCTTCAGACGTTGCGGTTCGATCGGTTTGGTCAGGTAGTCGTAGGCGCCTTCTTTGATGGCTTCAACCGCCGTCTCAACGGTCCCCTGAGCGGTCAGAATCACCACGGTGAGGTCCGCGTTGTCTTCCTTGAGTGCACGCAGGAGTTCCAGCCCGCCCATCCGCGGCATCACGAGATCGCTGATCACGATCGACGGCCGGAAAGCGGTGATACGCTGAAGCGCCTCCGTACCGTCGGCGGCGTCCTCGGCGGTGAATCCCCACGTACGAACGAGTTCAGTCAGCCCGAGCCGTGTGGTCGGATCATCCTCGACAATAAGTACCCGGTCGCGGGAGACCGTAGACATCACCGGGCACCCGCGTGGACGGTGAACAAGTCGTGATTCACGGTGTGCATTACCTCCCAAGATTACTACCGTAGCGACACGAGAGGATCGATGTTCACGCGCCCCAGACTCGAGGCTCTTTTCGAAATTGGCCTCTGCTCCGGCATGCCGACTCAGCTGGTGATCGGGCAATTGCTCCGCGTCGCCGGGTGGTCGCCGTTCAACCCTGAAGGTGGCCTGTCGCTCACCTTCATATTCGGGCTTGCGGCCGCTGACACCGTCGTGCTCGTCGCCCTCATGATCCTGCTCACTCGGGCGCACGGCGAATCGGTTTCGGAACTCTGGCTCGGCCGCCGGCCCGTTGCACGCGAAGTGATGCTGGGCGCCCTGTTGATTCCCGCTATGTTCCTGATGGTTGTCGTGCTGCTGAACACGTTGCGCGCCATTGCCCCTGGCCTGCACAACGTGGACGTCAACCCTCTCGAACAGCTTGCCAGCACGCCTGGGACGGCCATCGTCTTCGGCATCATTGCCATCGTCGCGGGCGGCGTCCGCGAAGAGCTACAGCGTGCGTTTCTTCTTCACCGCTTCGAACAGCATCTGGGCGGAACGCGCGTGGGGATCATCGTGCTGAGCGTCGGCTTCGGCCTCGGCCACGCCCTGCAGGGCTGGGACGCGGTGATTGGTACGGGGGTGCTCGGCGCGTTCTGGGCGGTGCTCTATGTGCGACGACGCAGCGTGCTTGCACCGATCGTCAGCCACTCCGGCTTCAACGCGCTCGAGGTGCTCAGAGTCGCGACGCTCGGCCTCTGAATGAATCAGCGTCCTGGAACGCTCACGTCTGCACGAGCGCGGAGATCCCTCATCCACTGGGCCACGATCGTGGCGCGCCGTTCGGCGCCCGCGCGGTCTCGCACGAGCGACTGCACTTCCGTGAACGGCGCCAGCGTCCCATTCCGCGTGAACTCGTCCGGGTGAATCCTGTAGTACTGCGTCACCTCGTCCTCGGTGACCTGCACGGTCGCGCCGAAGCGCTGGTCGAGATAGGCCCGGATTCGCAGGTTGTCGCGGGCAATGTCCCGGATGCCGGCCTGATCGATTCCCGTCGAGGCCATGAGGGCCGTGAGGCCTGCTCCGGCCCTGGCCGCAAGCGCATCGCTTTCGCGCGCAATGACATCCGCGGCGGGTTCTGGCGGGGCAAACCTCGCGACCTCGGCAAGCACGAGCTGTCGATTGATCAATTGGTCGGTGGCGACAGCGTCGCGATCGGGACCGGCGGGCACTTCAACGATCCCGAGGGCGAGCGCGGTACGAACATCGGTCAGCGTGATGGCAGCCCCGTTGACCCGCGCCGCCACACGGTCGAGCAGCACCTGAGCACCTGCGGGAATGCACCACAGAAGGCACATGACGCATACGACCCGCAGACGTCCGTACTTGATGGGCGTCAAAAGGCCTGGCCCAGGCTGATGTGAAGGACGCTTCTGCGCTCGAGACGACCCGGGGCCAGCTCACGCCGGTCCAGCTTGAAACCGAGGTCGATCCGGATCGGCCCCACCGGCGATTGGTACCGCAGTCCGGCGCCAGCCGCGGCACGAATGTCCGAAACGCTGATGTCACCGATGCGGGGAAACACATTGCCCGCGTCGAAAAACGCAACCATCCCCAGGTTGCCTACGACCGCCGTCCGCAGCTCAGCGTTCAAAACGATGAGTCCGTTGCCTCCGGTCGGGAACCCGGTTGGACTGATGGTGGCAGCCGTCCCCAGACGATCGAGCGAAAACCCGCGGACGGTCGTGTCACCACCGGCAAAGAACCGCTCGCTGGCTGGAAGATCCTGCACGACGTCCACGATCGGAGCACCGCTCTCATCGCGTACGGGTTGACCATCAGCTCCCTCCCGTGGCACCGAACGACGAAACCCATGCGCCAGACCAAGCCGGCCGCCGAGCGCCAGGACCACCCGTCGCGGTACAGGGACCCTGTAATACGTGAAGCCCTGAAGGAACGTCTTCGTGAACCCGACTTCCGACCCCACGGCGCGAATGGCCACTTCGCTATCCACGATCACAAAGGTGCCACCGCCCGGATCGATCACGTCCGTCCTTGTGTCGCGAATCATCGAGCCGGAAAACTTCGAGAGCCGCACCTGAGGGAACAGACGGTCGATGAGAGGCTTTTCCTCGTCGGTGAAACGTTCGTCGAACAGCCGCGTCTGCTCATACGAGTAGCGGCCGGCAAGGCTGTAAAACTGCGATACCCGGTATCCGAGCTCCGCACGCGCTTCACGCCGGACGAAGTTGAAGCTCGATCGAATCGCCTGATCGATGATTCCCGTGACCAGGCCATCCGCCGACGTGTCGAACACGCGCGGCTCGCGGAATGTTCCGACGACCCGGTACTCGTTGAATCCATACCCGCCTCCGGGCGCGGGCCTCTCGAGCCGAATACCCTCTCTCGACAAGGTGATGTCTCGAGAGCGCAGACTGACGCGTGTGAACAGGTTCACCGCCCGGTTCTTCCCCCACAGGTTACGGCGGCCAATCTCGAAGAAACCGCGCGGCGCCATCTCGAAGCGCTCCTCGGCCAGCCCGCTCTCACCCGTTGGACGCAGACGCGTGCCGCCTTCAACTCCTCCACCGTAGCCAATCGTCGTCGGAGGAGCCTCCTCGACACGAATCAACACGTCGCGGCGCGCCTCGCCTCCGTGTCGCAACTCCTCGACGGTCACACGCCGGAAAAGGCCCAGCCCGGTCAAACGCTGCTGGGTTTCAATGCGCGCCTGATAGCCCAGGGGACCACCCGGCTTCAGTAGTACCTCACGGGTAATGGTTGCAGTGCTGGTCCGCTGATTCCCAAGGATGATGACGTGATCCACGAATACCTGCGGCCCTTCGACGATCACGAATCGCACGTCGGCTCGCGTGCCGTTCTCCTGAAACGTCACCTGAGGATTCACCACCACCGAGTCGAACCCGCGGTTGCGATACCCGATATCGATACGATCCCGATCGCTGGCGACGTCGCCTTCCGAGTACGGACGATTTGGCATCGTCAGGAGCGCCGTGCGGAGAGAGGCTTCGGTCGTTCCGGCGTTGCCCTCGAACGTCACCCCACCGACGATCGTTTGCGGACCCTCGGTCACACCAAACCGCACGTCCACGAGCCGATCGCTCTCGCTCCGGGCATCAGGAGGCCGCTCGGTCACTGCGGGCTGCACCGTCGCCCGGGTGAAGCCACGACGACGATACGCATCGCGTATGGCGGCCGCTCCCAGCCCGACCGCCGTCTGGACGTACGGTCGCCCGCGTTCGATTCGCGCGAGCACGGCGAGCTCCTCGTCCGGAATCTGCGTCTCCCCATCGATCGTCACGGTCTCGACGATGAACCGCGGACCGCGGCTCACCTGAAAAGTAATGGTGAGCGTCTCGCCGCTTTCCTGTCGTGTGAAGGTCGCCACTGCGTCGCGGTACCCCCGGGCACGCAGGTATGCCTCGATCGCCGCGCTTCCATCTTCCAGAAGGTCTTCGTCGGCGGACCCTTCGGCTCGAACTGGAACGAGCATCTCGCGATCCGCACTGGGAAGCGGGTCCCCTGCAAAGACCACAGAGACCAGCGGTCCACGGGCGATCGACAAACGGATGACGGCGGTACCATCGGGTTCGAACGAGACGGTGTGTACGGCCTGTGCCTCGTAGTAGCCACGAGCACGCAGGTCAGCAACATAGTCCGCAAGCTCTCTGACGATGGCGCCATCGTCGTACGGATCACCAACGTTGATGCCGAGCTCACGCGCCTCGGTCTGGCTGGAGCCGATGGCGGTAATCTCGACGCGTCCAATCCTGGAGCGCGATCCCGCGTCGATATCGAACGTCATCGTGGCGCGATCGGGATTGTGCGTCTCCTCGAGGCTCGGGGTGATTCGTGCGGCAGGATACCCGCGGTCGCGGTACAACACGCGAAGCGCTTCCTGCACCTCCGCCAGGCGTCCTCCGGACGGCGCAATACCAAATCGTTCGACGATCGTTTCCTGGAGATCGTCCTGTGAAAGCCCCAGCGATCCGCGAAACGCAAGCCGATCGACCGGGTGCAGCGGCACCAGCACGTAGCGGAGACGAACCCCGTCGGGCGCAGTGTCCTGCAGAACCTGTATGTCCTCGAACCGATTGAGGCTGGCCAGATGCGTAATCGTGTCCCGGACCTCGCGCATCGACAGCGGCGCGCCCGGGCGCGTCTCGATCAAACTCAACACGCTCGGATCGTCCAGTGGGCGACCTTCCTGCTCGAGGAGAATGCCGGTCACGCGGGGTGCGTCCTGTGCGTGGGCCGCCACCGCGGCAATCAGCAGAGAGACACAGATACAGATGACGCGACGCGCCATCAGAAGGCGTGCCGAACCCTGATGTCCAGGGCGTAGGTGCGATCTTCGTTCCGCGACAGGATCCACGACAACCGGTCCGTCTGGTCGTATTCCAGCAGAATGATCTGATCCTGCGTCGTTGAGGAGAGACTTCGCGAATAAGTCAGGTACAGCCGTTCGGACAAGCGCTTGCCGATCGTAAGACGCGCGGCCGGATCCAGACGGGACGACTGGGCATTGGGATCGACGAGCGATGGAGTCAACTGGAATGTATCGACTCCGAAGGTCTGCTCCACGACGCGGCCCACTTCGGACGAGATCGCGCCTGTGAGCGCCCGGGTCGCGCGCTCGCGGAGGAGTTGCTGCTGCGGCGTGACGTTGGTGCTGTACTGCGTGAACTCGACGTCCTGTCCTGGCGCAACATCGCCAAACAGCAGACTCAGTACTTCGACTTCAGCCAATGGTGGATCGGCTTCGAATGTCGGGGTGAGTCGATCCATCGTGCCGGCGGCGCGTGCGATGACGCGGTACGTCTGGCCTGGCACTCGCACGCGCGTTTCCGTTTCGATATCGAAGAAAGGCTCGATTTTCCCCGGGTTGTTGAAGTCAATGGTGCCGCGCGTGATCTGGTAACGCCGTCCCTCGAAGGTGAACTCCCCTCGCGCCACCTCCGCGCGGCCGAAGAGTGCGGGACGGTCAACGGTGCCGCGAAGCTGGAGATCGGCGTTCAAAACAAGGCGTGCCGTGCTGTTTCGAATCTCGACCGTGGACGGCGCAACGATGCGCACGTCGTACCGGGGTGCGACGCTCTGCGTCAACGACCCTCCGCCCCCCCCGACATCGGACCCTGTGGTTTCAAGATTGAAAAGCCCACCCTCTGAGGAGAATTGCCCCGTGTAGAGCGCGTTTCGAACCTGCACCGTCCCTGCAACCGTGGGGGATTCGACCGGTCCTTGAACAGTGAGGTCCGCATCGACGAGCGAACGCATGCCTTCAGGGAACCGCAGCCGCATCCCCTCGCCCATCATGGTTACGTCGATGCGGGTGGGCTGGTAGGCCTCGATGTCGATGCGTCCGCCAAACCGCACCGGACCTCCGCCCAAACGGGCGGTCACCTCATCCACTCGGACACTCCGCGTGTCGAACCGCACAGGACCCGAAATGTTCTCGAGCGCGTGCGGCAGGTTGAAATGGCGAATGCGTCCATCCTCCACTCGCATGACACCCGTCACCGCTGGATTGCGCATCGGTCCCTGGAACGTCGCTTCCAGGGACGCGCGCCCGGAGCTACGGATGTCCGGAACGAACCCCTGGAGGATTCCCAGCCCGGCATCTCCCGTCGCACGCACGTCGATGCGCTCGTCATGCAGATCGATCACACCCGCAATGTCGAGCTGGGTCTCCTCGCCAACAAGACGCATCTGGGTCACCCTCATCGCGTGCCTGTCGAGAGCAATCTGGATCGGTGAAGCGTTGCGAAGGCGGTAGTCGAAGAGACGAAGGTCGAGCCGATCGACCATCGCCTCGACGAGCAGCTCGTCGATATTGGCCAGCTGACCCGTGACGCGGACGCGGCCGCTGGCGATGGCAGTCGTAAACGGGGAAATTCGTGGATTGAACACGCGCACGTACGGGTCGAGTGACGTATCCGTGACGTTGAACGACAGCTCGGCGTCCATCGTGTCCGTCATGGCGATACGCCCGGCGCCTGATACGGCGAGACGCGGCGACGCCGCTTCGAGCTTGACAGTGAGCATGTCGCCGATGATGTTCAGCTCACCGCTGACCTGGCCAATGCCCTCGTCTCCAACGAAGAAGTCGCTGATGGTGACGCGAACGTCATAGCGAGGCCGATCGAATGTGCCGCTCCCACCCGCAACAAAGCCGAGACTCCCAGAAAGCGGCGGGACAGAAGCTGATCGCATCATGTCAACGGTGTCTACTGGAATGCCGCGCGCGTCGAGGTTGAACGCATACCGCCCGTCGAAGCCAACCCACGCCGCGCCGGTTCCGCTGCCGCCCGCCTTTTCGATCTGCAGAGAATCGAGCCGAACGCCTTCGCCCTCCAGACGGACGCCAGATGTCGCCACCATGAACGACTCTCCGTACGCCACGCCGTCGGCGATCGTCATCTGGCCGAATCCCAACGGATTCAAGTAGGGACCAAAGACGTGAAACTCGCCTGAGAACGAACCATCGACGTTGTAGTCGTCGAGGTCGAACGCGTGCCGGAGGTCAGTCATCGGCCAACGTGCAATGCGAATGCGCGCGGATGGCGGAG
>JABFSA010000028.1 GCA_013140775.1 Acidobacteriota bacterium
TGCTCTGGCCAGTGTCAGGCAGGGTGACAAGCCGCTTTGGCAGGAAGCCTGCGGCCACAGACGATCCAGCGGCGGCAGGCGGCGTGGAGATCGCGTCGAGGGAAGGCAATCCCGTGCGCGCGCTGCACGCGGGTGTCGTCACCTCCGCCGGGCCCCAGGGAGGGCTTGGCAACGTCGTCATCGTGGACCATGGGAACAACACGCTGTCGGTGTACGGCTATTTGAGTTCGATGACCGTCTCCCAGGGCGCCCGGGTGACCAGCGGGGCCGAACTCGGGCGCGTGGGCGTCGCCCCGGGCGGGGCCGCGATGCTGTTTCTCGAGATCCGGATCGACGGGCGTTCCATCGATCCCGTACAATGGCTCAGACCGCTTTGAGCCGGTTGCGTCACCAGCCTCAAGCACGTTCGGGGTGTTCATGACTTCCCGCAGTCGTCTGCTCGTCCTCGCGATCTCGACTCCAATCATTATTTTTGCGTTCGTCGGCGGCTATTTCGGCCGAGCGATCGCGCAAGACGACACCTATCAGCACCTTCGCGTCTTCGAAGATGTGGTGTCGCTCGTGCTCAACAACTACGTGGAACCCGTGGACATTCGTGATGCCATGGGCGGCGCGATGCGCGGCATGGCTGACAGCCTTGACCCCGAAAGCGCCTATTTGACGCCAGCCCTCGTCAAGACGCGCGAATCGAACGATCCGGGCGGCCCGGCGGAAGTCGGGATCGACGTCACCAGGCAGTACTACCTGCGAGTGGTGTCCACGCGGGATGGATCCCCGGCGGCGAGGGCCGGAATTCGGGCGGGAGATTTCATTCGCGCGATCGACAACCGGCCCACGCGCGACATGTCCGCGTACGAGGGAGGCCGGCTGCTCCGTGGGGCGCCAGGCTCAAGGGTGTCTCTCCTCGTCATCCGCGGTAATGCCGCCGACCCCCATATGGTTGATCTCGTCCGCGAGCCCGTCGCTGGCACCGATGTGGCCACTCGTATGGCGAATCCGACGACGGGCTATGTCCGCGTCGTCGAGTTCTCGGCTGAGTCGCCGGCGCACCTCAAACAGGCGTTCGATGCGCTGGCGAAGAGTGGCGCCACCCGCTATGTCGTCGATCTGCGCGGAACGTCTCGCGGTGATCTCGATGAGGGCATCGCGGCGGCGCGACTGTTTGTGAAGTCGGGCACCCTGGCCGTTCGGCTGGGCCGGGCCGACCAGAAGGATCCGATCGCTGCCCAGGCGTCAGACGGCGCGATCGTGGCACCACTCGCGTTGCTGGTGGACATCGGCACAGCAGGCGCCGCGGAAGTATTTGCCGCCGCGCTCGACGGTAACGCACGCGCGGATCTCATTGGCACAAACACTCTTGGCCGTGCAGCACGTCAACGGCTGATCAAGCTGCCCGACCAGAGTGGGTTGTGGCTCACGAATCAGCGGTATCTCACGCCTGCCGGTATGCCGATTCACGAAACAGGCCTCGCGCCAGACGTCGCTGTGGATCTGCCAGAAGTAGAGTTCGGCGCGCCTGCGCCGGCACCAGACGAGGCCCTGCAGAAGGCCGTCGAGCACGTCGCCACTCGACCGGCTGCATAGTACCTACCCGTTCCCACCCGACGTTTGTTATACTGAGCGTTCGGGTTAAAGCCTGAATTTGCAACAGATAGGCGCGTAGCTCAGCTGGTTAGAGCGCCTCCCTGACACGGAGGAGGTCAGTGGTTCGAGTCCACCCGCGCCTACCACTACACCTCAGGCTTTAGTCTCTAGTCTTTAGGCTGGAAAGAGCTTCAGAAACCAGATTCAACCCGTCAAGCAACCGACTAAAGACTTAGCTAGAGACCAAAGACTAGAGACTTTCACGCTTCTGCAATGTCCCACGACGTCACCATCACACTCCCAGACGGATCCAGCCGCGCCTTGCCGGCGGGATCTGTCGTGCGCGACGTCGCCTCGGTGATTTCGCCCCGTCTGGCGAAGGCCGCGCTGGCGGGCGTGGTGGATGGCCGCCTGGTCGATCTGACCTTTCCTCTCGAGAACAACGCGGCTGTCCGGATCGTGACCCCTGACAGTCCTGAAGCGCTGGCGCTCTGCCGGCACAGCGCCGCGCACCTGCTGGCGGCCGCCGTCACGAATCTGTTTCCCGACGTGCAATGCGGGATCGGCCCCCCGACCGACGAAGGGTTCTTCTACGACTTCGTCGTGCCGCGACCGTTTGTCCCCGAAGATATCGACGCGATCGAGCGAAAGATGCGTGAGCTCGCGCAGCAGGATCTGCCGTACGAGCGACAGATGTGGCCGCGCGAGGAAGCACTGCAGTTCTTCGGTTCGCGCAACGAGCCGCTCAAGGTTCAGTTGATCGACGAGAAGACCGCGGGCCAGCGCGAGGTGTCCTGCTACACCATCAAAGATCGCGACACCTTCGTGGACTTCTGCACCGGTCCGCACGTGCCGTCCACAGGCAGGCTGAAGGCGTTCAAAGTGCTCAGCACCTCGAACGCCTACTGGAAGGGTGACGCCAGAAATCAGCCGATGCAGCGGATCTATGGCACGGCGTTCATCACCGACAAGGATCTGCAGGAGCACCTGCATCGCCTCGAGGAAGCCAAGAAGCGCGACCACCGCAAGATCGGCAAGGACCAGAAGCTCTTCCTGTTTCATCAGTGGGCTCCCGGTGCGCCGGTGTGGCTGCCCAAAGGGACGCACATCTACAACACGCTGGCGAACTACATGCGCAGCGTGATCCTGCCGGCCGGATACGACGAGGTCAAAGCGCCGATCGTCTTCAACAAGGGTCTGTGGGAAACGTCCGGGCACTGGGATCACTACCGGGAGAACATGTTCCTGGTTGACAGCACCGACGGTGAGCAGATGGGTCTCAAGGCAATGAACTGCCCGGGGCACATGTTGATCTTCGCCAGCGAGGTCCGCAGCTACAAAGATCTGCCGATTCGGTACCACGAGCAGACACCGCTCCATCGCAACGAGGCGTCAGGCGTGTTGTCCGGCCTGACTCGTGTTCGGCAGTTCAGCCAGGATGACGGCCACTGCTTCGTGATGGAGTCGCAGATCGGCGAAGAAGTCGAACGCGCGCTGCGGCTGGTCCAGCAGGTATACGGCGATTTCGGCATGCGGCCCGAGCTCAAGCTGTCAACGCGGCCGCCGGAGTTTCTTGGCACCGTCGAGCAATGGGATCATGCCGAGGCGGAGCTGAAGCGGGCGCTCGAAGCCGTCGGCGAGCCCTTCACCATCAACGAAGGCGACGGGGCCTTTTACGGCCCGAAAATCGATTTCGACGTGACCGACGCGATCGGCAGAAAGTGGCAATGCGCCACCATTCAGCTGGACTACAACCTGCCGCAGCGGTTCGACCTGAAGTACATCGGGGCCGACAACGCCCCCCATCGTCCCGTGGTCATCCATCGGGCGATTTTCGGCAGTTTTGAGCGTTTCATCGCCCTGCTGATCGAGCAGTACGCGGGGGCCTGGCCGTTGTGGCTCGCGCCTGTGCAGGTGTCGATCCTCCCCATCGCCGATCGTCACCTGGACTACAGCCGAAAGGTCCGCGATCGGCTGTCCGAAGCTGGGCTCCGGGTTGAACTCGATGAGCGCTACGAGAAGATTGGCTATAAGATCCGTGAGGCGCAGCTTCAGAAGGTTCCCTACATGCTGGTCGTGGGTGACCGGGAAGCTGCCGAAGGCACCGTCTCGGTGCGCAGCCGGTTTGGCGGAGATCTTGGGGCGCGGTCAAGCCAGGACTTCCTGACTGCGGCGCTCGAGGAAATTCGTCTGAAAGCGCAGGGCGTCGCCGCGCCCGCGGAAACACAGACGGCGTAGGAGGCTCATATCGCTTTCGACCGTTCGCCCCGACGTGACGACCGTGTTCGCACCAATGAACGCATCCGAGTGCGCGAGATCCGGGTCATTGACGAAACCGGACAACAGCTCGGCATCATGCCTCCGCCCCAGGCGCTGATCATCGCCAAGCAGAAGGGTCTCGACCTTGTTGAGATCTCTCCGACTGCGGTGCCACCGGTCTGCCGGATCATGGATTTCGGGCAGTACCAGTATCAGGAGCAGAAGCGCGCCCGGGAGGCCAAGAAACACCAGCGGGTGATCGAGGTCAAGGAGATCAAGTTTCGCCCGAAGGTCGATGTGCACGACTACGACTTCAAGAAGAAGCACATCGAACGTTTCCTGTTGGAAGGTGACAAGGTCAAGGCGACGATCTTCTTCCGCGGCCGCGAGATGGCGCATCCCGAGATCGGGCGGCGGATTCTCGAGCGGCTGATCCTCGAGCTGGCGGATGTGGCGATCGCGGAGACAATGCCCCGGCAGGAAGGCAACCAGATGCACGTCATTCTGAGCCAGAAAGCCGGACGCAAGACCTCCAAGCCCAAGCCGGTGGATGCGCCGAAAGAAGCCGCTGCGGAGGCGGTGACCGAGGACGAACCGAGCTGAAGCCTTGAGCGTTTGGAGCCGAAAGCCTAGAGCCCAATGCCTAGAGCCTGACTAAAGACTAGAGACCAAAGTCTAGAGACTAGAGACTAAAGAGATGCCCAAACTGAAGACCCATCGCGGCGCGGCAAAGCGCTTCAAGAAGACCGGAACCGGCAAGATCGTTCGGGCCAGCGCCTTCAAGCGTCACATCCTGACGAGCAAGACCACGAAGTCGAAGCGGCAGATGCGCGGCACGCGCCAGGTCTCCGACCAGGACGCGCCGAAACTGCGGCGCATGTTGCCGTACAAATAGACCCACGGCCTTCGGGCTGTTGATGTAGTACATGTCGAGGCGGATCGCGGTCCGTCTGTCAGAGGATTGAAATGCCGAGAGTCAAACGAGGAACAGTTCGCCGCGCGAAGCGCAAGAAGCTGCTTTCACGCGCGAAGGGCTTCTACCAGACGAAGAGCAAGCTCTACCGCGCCGCGAAAGAGGCGGTCGATACCGCAGGCAAGTATGCCTTCGTCGGCCGCAAGAACAAGAAGCGCGAGTATCGGCGTCTCTGGGTTGTGCGCATCAACGCGGCTGCCAGGGAGAACGGGCTCAACTACTCACAGCTGATGCGCGGACTCAAGGCGGCCGGGATCGAGCTCGACCGCAAGATGCTGGCGGATATGGCCGTCACCCAGTCCGCGGCGTTCGCCAAGGTGGCGGCGCAGGCCAAGGCCGCGCTCCCCGCCCCGGCGAATGCCTGATCCCGTCGATCGCTCTACCGTGGAAGCGCTGCGCGCGGATTTCCGCGCGCGGCTCTCCACCGCCTCTACCGATCGCGACCTCAAAGCGCTCAACGACGAATTCCTGAGCCGGAAGAGCGGCTCGGTCACGGCGCTTCTCAAGAGCCTCTCTGCCCTCCCTGCCGACGGCCGGCGCGAATTCGGCCAGCTCGTCAACGCACTCAAGACCGAAATCGAATCCGCTCTCGAGTCGGCACGTACCGCGCTCGAATCGTCACGGCCGCCGGCTGGCGCGGTTGATGTCACGCTGCCGAGCCGCCAGCTGCCTATCGGGCGCATCCATCCACTGATGCGCGTCCGGCAGCAGGTCGAGGACATCTTCGCCCGCATGGGATACGAGATCCTCGAGGGGCCGGAGGTCGAAGACGATTATCACAACTTCGAAGCGCTCAACATGCCGCCGGATCATCCTGCGCGCGACATGCAGGACACGCTGTATCTCGGCGCGCCGATTGTCGGCGGCACCTGGGGCGCGCACACGGGACGACTGCCCGAGGCGCAGGTGCGCGCGGCGACGCTCCTCCGCACCCACACGTCGGCGATGCAGATTCGCTACATGAAGACGTTTCCGCCGCCCGTGCGGATCATTGTTCCTGGCCGCGTATACCGCCGCGACAATCTCGACCTGAGCCACACCCCGATGTTCCAGCAGTTCGAGGGGCTGGTGGTGGGCCCCGGGGTCACGCTCGCTGACCTCAAAGGGACATTCGAAGCGATGCTCACGGCGCTCTTCGGAGACGTAAAGGTACGGTTGCGTCCGAGCTTCTTCCCGTACACGGAGCCGAGCGCCGAGATCGATATGAGCTGTCAGAGCTGCGGCGGCAAGGGCTGCGGCACCTGCAAGTACAGCGGCTGGATCGAGATCCTCGGCAGC
>JABFSA010000045.1 GCA_013140775.1 Acidobacteriota bacterium
TACCGCAGCCGCCATTCGTTCGCGGATCGGCTGTACAACCCGCGATCCGGGATGGGCATCTTCTACCGCTGGAAGCCACGCAACCCGAGACGATTGTCGGCCGAGAAAGGCATCCCCGTACCCGCCGTTCATGTCAGCGTCCTCGAACGAATCCTCCAGGCGCCTGAGGGATACGCGCCGGGAAACCTGCCACCGGACTGCGCGTTCGTGACGACTGAGGCCGATCCGATGCTGGACGTGATCACGCTCGCGGGCGCCGTGGCCAACGCGCACGGTGGAAGAACGGCACTCTCACTCGCAGAGAAACAGGGCCAGTGGGTCAAGGTGGGCTTCGCCGCGTATCTGACATTCATCGCAGGCACGGCCGGCGCGCTGTTGGCAGCCATCGCTGGCAACCTATGGAACACCACCAGCGCGGGCGACGCCGTTCGGGCCGCACTACCCCTGGTGCAGATGTTTCCCATCAACCTCGTCACCGCCGTCCTTGGCGATCCCATTGCGTCATCGCTGCTGGTCGCGGGCCTTGGGTTTGGTTATGTGTTGAGCAGCGTCAGCGATCGGCATACCAAAGAGGTCTACTCCGCTTTCTGGCACGAACACCGGCCGGCGATGCGCGATGCGATACGACGAACACCTGCAGACGCCCCTGACGGGACGAAGCAGTGCTGATCGCCCGAACGCACGTCGCACACGACGTCACGACGCCGTCGAAGGTCGCTTGACGACCGGCAGGTAGGTGAACAGCAGCGCCAGACCGGACAGACCATCGTAGATACCCATCGGCACAAATCCGTCGCCCTGGCTGAAGAAGAAGAGGGCGAAGGACAGACGGATCACGATCCCGCACCAGTTCGGCCATCGATTCACCAGCGGATCCCAGTAGCCCGGCATGTACAAGGCGTTGATGGCCAGCAACTGCCATCCCCAATGGCGCGGCCAGGTATCCGGAAATGCCTCCGGCTGACCGAGCGGCGTCGTGAATGCATCCGGCCAGAACATGATGAACACACCGGCGGCCAGATTCAGGACGATGCTGATCATCAGGACGACGCGATAGCGTTTGATTGACGTAGCGGTACTCACGGTTCGGCTCTCCTACAGCGTCTTGAGGTACTCGAGCAGCGCGCGTCTGGCCTCGGCGGACAGCGACGTGCCGTAGTTGTGGCCCACGTTGGTGTTGCCTGCCTGACTGGTGTCGTAGAGGGAGCCAAGGCGGCGGGCCTCCGAACCATCGGAGACGAACCCGACGCTGTCTGGATCGTAGACGTCGTATCCGCGCCAGAATCGCGCCGGCCGAGTTACCGGCGGCTCGAGAAGCGCCGCGAGTGACGGCACTGACCCGTTGTGCAGATACGGTGCACGCATCCAGACGCCGCCGAGTGGTACGGCGGCATAGTGGTCGCCGGACTCGAACGGGGCTGGTTTCCAGTCGCGCCTGGCACCGAACGCGTCAAGCGCGGCCGACGCATCCGCAGTCCAGGCAGCAAGTCGATCGCGATCTGTATCGACTGCTCGAGGGCTGGCTGCGGTGTCAGTCGCATGACACTGCGCACATTCGGCGGCAAAGACGGGTTGCCCGGCAGCAGCCAACGCCTTGTCGATGGCAAAGGGATACGCAGGTGCGTTGAGATCAGCGACGTAACGTAAGACTCGAAGGAGGTCCGCCTCCTCCCACTTCGAGGTATCCGCATCCAGCCAGGTTCGACTTGTTCCGGCGGCTATCGCCGACGTGACAACAGCGTCCATCAACGTCCCCTGGCTTCCGTTCCAGAAGAGACCCTGGGCCTCGCGGTCGGCCATGTCCCAGAGCGGCATCATGTCCGCGGTGCCGATCGCGGAATCCACTGGTCTGCCCAGACGGTGGAAGCGCATCGGGTTGAGCACATCCGCGCGCCCATGTCCCCAGTCCGGCCGGCCGTCCATCCACGCGGTCTGTTCCTTGAGCCGGAGCAAACGAGCACGTGTTTCCGGAATGATGATGAAGCGATACAGCAGGCGATCCACGGCCGACAGGCGATAGTTTCGATTGATCTCGCCGAGGATATTGGCCGCGGTAAACCTGCCATCCGACGCTGCGGCCATGAGGAAACGCGTGTACCGCTGCGCGGCAACCTGATGTGCCGGAGCGCCCGGCACGATCGTCGGGAGGTCTCCTGGCTCCGCCCTGACGCTGCCAACGTGGCAGAAGGCACAGTTCATCGCGACGCGCGGGTACCCGATGGTGACCTTGGAGAACCCGAGCGGCAGATCGTTCCCGTCCTTCGAGAGCAATCCCAGAGTGCTGTAGCCGCCAGGGCCCGGTAACAGATCCGGAAAGACCCTGGGCAACACGAGCCAGACCCAGTACGGAATGCCGTCGGTGGATTCGTTGCCAATCGATCCGTAAAGAAAATGCTCTTCGTCCGACTCGAATACGGGAGCCGGCGCCTCGCGGAGCAATCGGTCGTAGACAACGAACGTCGCCACAGCGACAAACACCAGACCGACAGCCACCACCAGACGGGTGCCCAACGATGCCGTTCCCTGTGTCATCAGAAGGTCTTCATGTACTCGACGATGGCCTGCTTGTCCTCGTCGGGAAGGGAGACGCCGTACAGGTGCCCCGAGTTGCTGTTGCCAGGGATCGTGGTGTCGTAGCGGAAGAACCGGCGTCCTTCTTCCTCCGGGACGTCGCTGATGAACCCCACCCGAGCACGGTCGAACACGTCGTAGCCTCTGAAGAATGCAACTGGACGCTGTTCCGGCGCATTCAAGAGGTCACGCAAGGTCGGGACCGATCCGTTGTGCAGGTACGGTGCACGCGCCCAGATACCGTCGAGCGGGTGGTTCGCATAGCCGTCGGTCTTGCGAAACCGCTTGAAGCGGTACGGCGACTCCGGGAACAACGCGTACTGGTTGGCAGCAAACGTGGCGGTGTAGGAATCGAGTCGATAGCGATCCGTTCCGATGTCGCTGGCTCGTACGACGGTCCCTATCCGGCTGCCTGCGCGGACCCCGTCCTTGAATCGATGGTCACCGTGGCACTCGAGACACGTTGTGCCATACACCGCCGCGCCTCGTGCGGCGAGCGCCTGATCGACGGGGTACGGATATGCGGGCGGTGGGAGCGTCCAAATCCAGTCGCGAACGCGCTTCAAGGCCGCGTGATCGACCGTTGCAGGCGTAATGCCCGCGCCGAGCCCCGCACTTAGATTCCGCTCGTCAACGGAATCGTTGTCTCCGTCCCAGTGCAGTTGCATCCCCTCACGCGGCTGCTGGTTCCAGAGCGACGGGAAGTCGGACGCGCCGATCAGCTCCGACGGCGGCAGCTGATCGAGCGCCCAATTGAACTGGATGGCCTTGTAAGGATTGAAGGTATCTACACGCCCCCTGCCCCAACGCGGCACCGCGTCATCCAGGAGCGGCGCGATGCGGTTGCGAAGGTCCAGCGTCTGCAGCTTGAGACGATCGATGAACCCCACTCGGAGCAGGACGCGCTCGAACAGTGCCGGTCCGCCGGGGTCTGGCAAACGACTGCGAACCGTCTCCGTCGTCATCCGGTTGTCGAGCGAACACTCCAGCACGAACTCCACGAACGACTGCAGGTCCAGTTGGTGGGCTGGCATCCCAAGCACGATCCGGGGCGCCGACTGAGGCGTGTCGCGAACCGTGCCGGTATGGCAGGCCGCGCAATTGAGACCGACGTGGTCGATGCCCATCCGCCGGCGGCGAGAGACGCCGATGGGCAGATCATGGCCCTGCTCGTAGATGAACCCGAGCGATGCATACCCGCCGGGCAGGCGCTCGGGACAGATTGAGGGAAGGGCTGCGAACTCAGCGAGTGGCGGAAGCGCTCCGCCGACAGGGCGCAGCAGCGAGACGCCGGGTTCGCTGCCGATCGAACCGTACTTGAAATGCTCGGTGACGTCGTCGTAGCGCACCGGCTGGTCCGAGCGCAGGGTACCGACCACCCACAGGATGACGAACAGGCCAACGATGACCGCAGCGGTCCGGGTCCAACGATGTGGACGCGTCTGACTGGTCTTCATGAACGCACACGAACCTCGACGTGGGGGGAAGAGGTGGCGCCATTCAACCACAGCGCGTGACAGATGAACAGAGGTTCCGACGCGATCGAAACAGTTCTTTGTGCAATTTCGCGCCCGCGTTCACGGTCGCGTCACACCACATCAGACGTGGAATCGATCAACGTGGCGCTCGAAAGCGTGCAAAGAGTGTTGACAGCCGTGTGGGGCAAGGATAGCTTGTGCAGCACGGCCCCTCCCCCCTCAGCCGTGTTCAGAGTGCGAATCGCCACTATGCGCGTGTAGACGCCAGTCCGCCCGCGCAGGAGCACGCCCGATGTCCAAGGTTCCCGACAAGGAATGGTACGAGCTGCCGTTTCCCGCAGCCGCGCCAAAACTGATCGCCATCCGCAACGAACTACGCAGCAAGAATCTCCACGACACCGAGGATCCCCCGCTCGAGGCCAGTGCGGCCCCTGCTGCCGCCGAAGGACAGGCCGTTCGCACCAACGACGGGACCCACAACGACCTGCGATGCCCGCGCATGGGTAGCGCAGGCGTACGGTTCGGCCGCAATGTCCCGCTCGCCGAGACGATGCCGGATACGGCGAACCTGCTGACGCCGAATCCGCGAACCGTCAGCCTCGAGCTTCTGAACCGCACCACCTTTCAGCCGGCCGAGATCGTCAACATACTCGCCGCCGCATGGATTCAGTTTCAGGTGCATGACTGGTTCATGCACAAGAAGGGCGTCTGGACGAATACGCACAACATCCCGCTCGCCGACGGTGACACGTGGCACGAGCGTCCGATGCGTATTCCGATCACGCCGGCTGACATTCCCAAAGATCCGAATTCGACCCGGCCGCCGGCGTATGCCAATCAGAACACCCACTGGTGGGACGGATCGCAGGTGTATGGCTCCACGACGGCCGAACAGGCCGCGCTGCGCCTCGGCCGCGACGGCAAGGTCATGGTGGGAGATGACGGTCGTCTCGGCGTCGATCCCTCCACGGGCCTCGAGATCACCGGCTTTACCGAGAACGCGTGGGTGGGCCTCAGCCTCCTGCATGGTGTGTTCGCGATGGAGCACAACGCGATCTGCTCCATGCTCAAGCGCCAGAACGTCCATTGGGACGACGAGCGCGTGTTTCAGCAGGCACGGCTCATCAATTCGGCACTGTTGGCGCGAATTCATACCGTTGAATGGACGCCGGCGATCCTGCCAAACCCCATCACGGCCGCTGCCCTGCGCACCAACTGGCGCGGCCTGCTCGGTGATCTGCAGAAGGTGTTCACCCACCTGAACGACAACGAACTTCTGGGTGGAATTCCTGGCTCGCCCACCGATCACCACACGGCTCCGTACTCACTGACCGAAGAGTTCGTGTCCGTGTACCGGATGCACGAGCTCATTCCAGACGACTACACCGTCCGGTCCGCGAAGTCAGGACAGGTGCTCGGACAGTTCACGCTTCCCGAGTTCTCAGGATCGAGCGGCCGAAAGGTGGTCGAGCGGTTCGACTGCGCAGACCTCTTCTACTCCCTTGGCACGGCACATCCGGGTGCCATCCGACTGCACAACTTCCCCAGGCACCTGCAGAACCTGACGCAACCGAATGGCGATCGCCTCGATCTGGGGACGATCGACATCATGCGGGACCGCGAACGTGGTGTGCCGCGCTACAACCAGTTCCGCCGGCTCTTTCACAAGTCTCCGGTTACCTCGTTCGAGCAGGTCACCGACAATCCAGCCTGGGCTGACGACCTGCGTCGCGTCTACAACAATGATCTGGAGAAGATCGACCTCCACGTCGGGCTCGTGAGCGAACCCCTGCCTCCGGGATTCGGGTTCAGCGAGACGGCGTTCCGTGTCTTCGTCCTCATGGCGTCGCGCCGGCTGAAGAGTGATCGGTTCCTGTCAAAGGACTACCGCAAGGAGATCTACACGCAGGACGGCATCGACTGGGTCGAGAACACGTCGATGATCGATATCCTGTCGCGCCACTTCCCCTCGACGGCGCCGGCGATGAAAAACATCGAGAGCGCCTTCCACCCCTGGCGCAAGGTCGTTTAGGACACCAATGGCATTCGAACCCATCTTTCAGCCGCTTGCTTTTCGGAATCTGACGGTCAAAAACCGCATCTTCCGATCGAACGTCTCCGGGCGCTTCGATAACTACGACGGATCCGGCACACAGACGCGCATCAACTGGGAAACGAAGTTTGCCAAGGGCGGTGTGGGCGCGATCATCTCGTCGTTCGTGCCGGTGCACCTGCGTGGCCGCATCGTGCCGAACTACGCGATGATTGACGACGACCGCCACATCCCGTTCTGGCGGGCGGTCGGGCGGGCCGTGCACGAACACGACTGCAAGTTCATCCTGCAGCTCAGTCATGGCGGCCGCCAGCGCGACATCAACGGCATCGAATACCCGATCGGACTGTCATCGACGTCCAAAGCCGATCCGATTCACGGCTTCCGCTGCGAGGCGATGACCAAGGCGCAAATCGCCGAGGCTGTCGCGTGCTTTGCCGAAGGCGCGAGGCGCGCTCGAGAGGCAGGGCTCGACGGAGTCGAACTCCACGGCGCCAACGGCTACCTCATCACGCAGTTCCTGAGCTCGGCCATCAACGACCGGAAAGACGAGTATGGCGGGCCACTCGAGAATCGGGCTCGGTTCGTCCTCGAAGTCGTACGTGCCATCCGCGCGAAGGTGGGATCTGATTTCCATCTACAGATGAAGATCAGCGCACAGGACTTCGATGATGCCCTGGCGTTCCTGAACATGGGACCGTCTGGCAACACGCTCGCGGAGTCCGTCCAGGTGGCGAAATGGCTTGTCGAGGCCGGAGTGGACGCGCTGCACGTCTCGACGGGGAGCTTCTTTCCGCATCCCAGGAATCCCGCCGGTGCCGACCTGCCCGTGGAGGACCTCGCCAAGAGCTACGACACGATGGTCTCGAGCGGCGAACGCACCTTTGCCAACTTTCTACTGTTCCACGGCGTGTCTGGCGCGCTGGCCCGCAGCGCGTGGAATCGCGCGGCGGGACCCGCCGACGAGATCGAAGGCAAGAATCTGCCGGATGCGCGCGCGATCAAGGCCGCGGTGAACGTCCCCGTGATTTGCACCGGCGGTTTCCAGACAGCGTCGGTCATCACGAAAGCCATCACGGCCGGTGACTGCGATGCCGTGAGCATGGCGAGACCATTGATTGCCAACAACGACCTCGTGCACGCGTTTCGACGAGGCGAGGATCGTGCGGATAAGCCCTGCACCTATTGCAACAGGTGCCTTGTCAACGTGGTCGAGAACCCGCTGGGGTGCTACGACGAGAGTCGCTTCCCATCCCGCCAGGCGATGATCGCGCAAATCATGTCGGTCTTCACCCCTCCACCTTTCGTGTCCTAGGAGACAGCCGGTGCTGATATGAGCGGGCTTGCGGAAGAAACGATCGGGCCAGACGAAGCAGCAGTCGTCGCGCAGTTCGTTGCCTTTCTGAAGGCAGCTTCCGACAAACGAGTGCCCACTGGCCCGCGACAGCGGTTCAACCAGGCCCGGGCCTCCGCTTGCGTCAACGCGGAGTTCATGGTGCTCGGCGGCCTGCCCGGCGAGGCTCGCGTCGGCCTGTTCGCGGCGCCGCGTGCGTATCGCGCGTGGATCCGGTTCGCCAACGCCGCGTCCGCAAGCGATCGTGACCGCGACATCCGCGGCATGTCGATTCGCGTGTTCGACGTCGAGGGACCAAACCTGACACCCGGCGCCAACACACAGGATTTCGTGTTGAACAGCCATCCGGTGATGATGGCTGCCGACACGAAAGGCTTCATGGAGCTGCTACAGGCCAACGAAGCTGGTGGGCTGAGGCGCGCGCTCTACTTTCTGACCCATCCTCAGGCGCTGCGCGTGGGAATGGCCGCGCGCACGAACCCGTCCTGCCATCTCGATCTTTCCTACTGGAGCACCACGCCGTACCTGTTTGGTCCCAGAAGAGCCGTCAAGTATGTCGTGCGGCCTGGTTCCGCGAGACGGAGCCCCATGCCGCCAACGCTGACAGACACCTACCTGACGGACGCGATCAGGGCGAGGCTGGTGGAGGCTGACGCCACCTTCGATTTCATGATTCAGCTCCAGACCGACAGCAGGCGCATGCCGATAGAAGATGCATCCGTCGAGTGGAAACAGCAGGATTCCCCCTATGTGCCTGTTGCCCGCATCCGCATTCCGCAGCAGTCGATCGACGAGCCCGGTCGTGAGGCGCAATGCGAGCAAACCGCGTTCAATCCCTGGCATTGCCTTCCCGAACATCGCCCATTGGGCAGCATGAACCGCGCGCGGCGTGAGATCTACCGGGCCATGGCGGCATTTCGCGCCGAACCGCGCCGATAGACTTCTTTCTTCCGCGTGCCTGAAACTCGCCCTCACGGATGACCAGCATCTTCATCAGCTATCGTCGCGACGACGCGGGTGGCCACGCAGGCCGATTGTCGGATCGTCTGGTCGCGCGCCTCGGCGCTGACCGGGTCTTCATGGACGTCTCCGACATCCGGCCGGGCGAGAATTTCGAGCAGGCAATCCAGCGAACGCTGGCGAAATGTGACCACGTGCTCGCCGTCATTGGACCGCGCTGGCTTTCGAGCCTCACTGAACGTCAATCGACCGGCGAAGACTTTGTTCGAAGCGAGATTGCGGCCGCACTCCTCAGAGGCGCCACGGTCATTCCCGTGCTCGTAGGCGGCGCCGGGATGCCCGCGAAATCAACTCTCCCACCTGACATGGCTGCACTCGCGCGGTGCCAGGCGGTGGTCATCGAGGACCGGTCGTTCGACGAGGATGCCGCCCGCCTCGTGAACTTCCTCGCGGGCACACAGCCCGCGATCGCCCCACGGCCTGCATCCCCGAGATCCCACCGGACACCGTTGCTCGCGCTGACTGCTGCGGCCGTCGCCCTGATGGGCCTGTGGTGGCTCTGGCCGTCTCCTGCAACGAACAGCCAACCAACACCGAGCCCGACGGCCGAGCCTGTGGCTGCGGAACCGAATCTCGATGGTGAATGGGTCGCGGAGCTTCAGAAGCCGGGACGACGGCCGTTCAGGATACGGATGACGCTCGCGCGCAGCGGCGCACAGGTCATCGGCTCGGTCACCTATCCCACAGGCGACGCGGCGATCGTTGACGGCCAGTATGCAGATGGGCAGTTGACGTTCCAGACCTCGCACGTTCCCCAGTTTGCAAACGAGCCGGCCACAATTCGCGTCCAGGGACGGGTGGAGGGCGACGAGATCCGTATCACCACCGCTGACACTGACGGGGTCGCAACCGGCGTCGCGAGGCGTGCGACAGCACCCCGGCGCGGGAGCCTCCTCGACGCAGGACCTTCGACACAGCCAGCGACCTCGCCGCAGGATGGTCCTGTCACCCGGCCACGACGCCAACAACGGCCGCCGCTCGACGCACCAGATCAATCGCCGTAAAAGGCCGTTCAATTTCGCCGCGGCGACCGGCGCGCATTTTGCTCTCGTAAGTCTTCAGCGCGTGAATCCCCTTTACAATGGAGCTGCGCGAGGAGGAACAGCCATGCCGTATCGAACCATCAGGAGTCGAGCTCCTATCGCGTTCGTGACTACCCTGCTTGTGTTGGGGGGAACGCACATCGCCGAAGCCCAGCGCTGGGGCCGCCCCAATGCGCCCCGAGCGGGTGCGTGCTTCTATCAAGACGCAAACTTCCAGGGCGAGTATTTCTGCACAGGCCCTGGCCAGGACATTTCGCAGGTGCCGGATGGCCTGAACGATCGCATCTCATCGATCCGCACATTCGGCGACACAGAGGTCACGATTTATCAGGATGCCCGATTCAGGGGCCGCTCGGAGCAGTTCGGCGGAAACATCCGCAACCTCAGGGAAGAAGGCTGGAACGATCGTCTGTCGTCGATCCGGATCCGATCCGGCTACCAGGGCCCACGCGATCGCTTCCAGAGCCGCGGCAACGACAATCGCCCGGGCGGTGGGCGTTTCAATGGCGACCCCGATCGCATCGTCCGCCGGGCGTACCAGGACATTCTCAACCGTGAGCCCGACACTCCTGGCCTCCGCCTCTATCGCAGCCGTATGATCGATGACGGCTGGACGGAGGATCAGGTCCGTGAGGCCCTGCGCCGGAGCCCCGAGTATCGGGAGATGAACACGATGACGCGGGCCCGGGCCGAGGATATTGTCCGCCGCTCTTACCAGTCCGTGCTGGGAAGAGAGCCCGATCCTGCCAGCGAGACCTACGTGATCCACCTGATGCGAGACAAATGGTCCGAGCAGGACGTCATTCGTGAGCTTCGTCGAAGCGACGAGTTCAGAAACCGCAATCGATAGCGGACTCGTCTACGCACCGCGCGCCCTCGAGGACGCCGGACTCCACGCATGATTCAGCAGCGCACGCGTCTCATCGCTGGAGTCGGCCTCCTCGTGCTGGCGGCCCTGCTTTTCTCAGTACTCGTCGTTGGGGGATTCGAGCGGTCGGCGCTCGTGTACGTGCGTTGGGCGCCCACCGTCGATGAAGCCACCACCACACGACTCGAGCACGTCCTGCATCTTCGCCGTGTGGAACCGGTGCCTCCACGTACGTGGGCCTACTACCTCACCGATGTGTCCACGGCCAGCATCCGCCGTGTCGTCGAGAACCCAGCCGTCGAGGATACCCACTTCATCGACAGGGCCACGTTTCAACTCGACCCGGCGGCCGTGCGCGGTCCCTACGTCAGTCCGTGGGTAGATGTCACCGCCTTTGCCGCGCGAACCAGCCTGCTCTTCGGGATCATCGCCACTGCGTTGTGGGTGATTCACGCGCGCTCCGATCGCCGTGTGGCTGCATCGCAACCTCGTACCGCGGTTCCAGGGACGGACACCTCTGCTGGTGGGTCCCGCTCGAGGCTCGACGTCGTTTTTCTCGTGCTCCTGGTTGCCGCCCTGGCTGTGCGTCTCTTCCTCGCCAGCACAGCCACGTACATCCACGACGAAGAGAACACGTCAATCCCGCTCTCGAAAACGATCTCCTTCTCGCCCGGCAGCCTGAACCTTCCGCTTCGAGGTGAGAATCACGGCGCCCTTCCTGCCTACCTGGTCAAGGCGAGCAGTTCGCTTTTCGGCACTTCTCCCCTTGCGCATCGAGCGGTCCATGTGTTCTTCGGACTGTGTGCGGTCCTGCTCGTCTATGTGCTGACCAACCAGATGTTTGGTTCGGTCGCGGCGCGATGGTCCGCCGCCTTGATGGCGTTCAACGAATACTTTCTTTCGTTCTCCTCTCGTGCGACGGCGAACACGCCATTTCTCGTTCTAGTGACGACGGCGGTGTTTGTCTTCAGCCGATTTCTCGTCACCGAACGGCCGGCATACCTCTATGGCACCGCGGTTGCCGCGGGCCTGGCGTTCTATTGCAAAGAGCATGCGGTGCTCCTGCTTCCGGTCTTCCTGGCCATGCTTCTCACGCCGCGCTATCGTCGATGGCTCCGCAGCGCTCACGCGTACCTCGCTGTCGCGGTGTTTGCGATCGCCATAGGCCCTGATGTGTTGTGGAACCTGCGTGCCAACCCGGAGACGGCCAAGGTGAGCTACGGTGAAGCGACGCTCGGGCAGGCCACCTACGCAGCCCATCTCCAGCGCATCGGCGGCTTCGGATTCTCACCGTATCCGACGATGTTTTATGCGCACGAGCCGATGATGCGTCTCATGAGCTATGTCGAGGGTGAAGAGCTTCCGGACATCACCCCCGAATACCACGCGGTGAATGCAGCCCTCGGGTTGCTGCTCGTCGCATCGGTGCTGATGACAATCCTCGCACCAGCCGGACACGACCCAAGGAGATTGTTCCTTTTGTTTCTCGCGTGCGGCGTCTTCGCGTTCTTCACGCTCGTGAAACGTGGCGATCCGCCGTTCCGGCTCGCGGCTGTCAGCTGGGTGTGGGTCGAGGCGACGCTTGTTCCCGCTGTCATTCTTGCTGGTGGGTGGCTCGCGGGACTCACTGGAAAATGGCGTGCGCTCGCGTGGGCCTTCAGCGCGATTGCTCTCGCGTACGCCGTGGATTCGTTGACCTGGGCGGCCATCCAGTAGCGTGATGATGACCCTCGACGAAACAGACGACCGCTTCTGTGCCGGTCCCTCGCGCATTCCGGGCGCCGGTCAGGGACTCTTTGCACGCGTGCCATTGCGAAGCGGCGATCGTTTGAAAGTCATCGGCGTGCTCGTGGCCCGAGACTCCGATGCCGACCGCTACACCGCGTTCGCAGACGAGTACAAGCTTCGGGTGGGCGACCAGCATCTGCTCATTCCTTTTGGCGTCGCGGCGATGACCAATCATTCATCGCAGCCCAACCTGGTGAAGGTTATCGAGGGAACGGAGCTCTTTCTCGAGTTGTTGCGCGATGTCGATGCGGGTGAAGAGCTCTGCTTCTCCTACAGCGAGTTCGCCAGAGCGCAATATGGACTCGACTGAGACCGGCGTGGTGTCATCCAGCACTCCGGTCATTATTCCAACCGACACAGCATCGGGTCTTGAGTGTCACTCGTTCGCTGGCGTGAACCGGATCCTGAACCTCGAGCCGTATTTCCTGGTTGACAACATCGGTCGCAACATCGAGGTCTGGCGTTTTGAGAAAGACGGAATCGAACCCAGCGAACGCAGGTGGTACGACCGTACATCGTGTCCGAGGGAGATTCCGTCGCTGTTGGATGTGGACCTTCACGCCGCGTTCCTGCGCGGTGGAGGCCACGAACTCCTGACCGTGGATCACTACGGTCGACTCTGGCACTTCGCGCTGCGTCCATCCGCTGTCCAGATGCGGCCCACTTGCGAAATGCAACTCCTCGGTGACGTGGAGCGATTCGTCATGGCCAACGACTGTTTCATCGGGTCTTCGCCACGGGGCCACGCCACGGACGACGCTGCGCAACCGGGCATCTTTCTGTTTGCACCACTGCCCCGTTCACTCCCGACAGCCAGTGGTGTCACCCGACTGGCCTGCGATCAAGCGCTTGCGGACTGGGGCGCGATCACCGCCCTTGGTGTTTCAGCATCGGCCACGCGCCTCGCGGTCGGCGCGGGCACTCGTCTGGGTGTCTTTGCACTTCATGCCAGCGATACGGGTGTGAAGATTGGCCCGTGCGCGTGGGAGGCCAATGTAGCCTTCGAGTCGCAATGGCTGCACATCGGTGACGACGCGCTGTGGGCGGGCGGGTTTCGGCCGTCCCCGTCAGCGGAAAGCGGGGATTGGAATGCCTGCCGCGGTGGTTCGATTGAGGTGTTCGCCATCGACAGCGGCGCGCGCACACGTGCCATCGACCTGCCTGAAGAAACGGCCTGGGGATACGGTGCGGACCCGGTAGTGCTGGCACCGGACTATCGGCGTGCATATGTGCTGGGCTGTGACGCCTCGTTGCACGTCGTCGATATCCGGAAGCGCGTCACACGACAGTTGTATGCGTCTCCACTCGGAAGGGAAGAAGGCGACCTCTCGCTGGGGATCGGCCATGCAGACCTGCGAGACAAATGGCTCTATGCCGGATTCAGTCGCGGTGGCTTCCGCCTGTTCCGCTACGATCTGGACCAGGACTAGAAGGAGCCTTCCTGTAGGCGCTGCACGCCCGGACCGGGATGGCCGGGTACTTCGGAAACGAGGGATCGTGCTTCGAGTATTCACAGAGATAGAAGACCGAGCTTCGGCTGCTCGACACGACGCGCACGTATTCACACGTCTCGCACAGTCCAGCGATCGATCTCTCGCCCACAGCCGCATCGTAGCGCGTGACGATCCATCCTGACCGCGGCCGGGCGCTTCTGGCCCTGGTCATCGGCGCAATCATCATCGGCGCCGCGCCGGTCCTCGTCCGTCTCGCTGATGCAGGTCCTGTGGCGGTCGGATTCTGGCGCCTGGCTCTCTCGTTGCCCTTCCTGACGCTCCTTTCGCTGCGTCCGTCAAACGGCATCGGTCGTCCGTCACGACTCGCCGTGCTTGCCGGTTGCGCCTTCTTTCTCGACCTGAGCTTCTGGCACAACGGAATCGCCAACACGTCCGTGGCAAAGGCCACGATCATCGCCAACCTCACACCAGTGGTCGTGACAGCGCTGTCCTGGGTCATCTATAAGCAGCGACCGACCCGGCTTTTTCTGGCGGCAACCGCGCTCTCCCTCGCAGGCGCCTGGACGATGGTCGCGTCGCGCGGATTCGGAGCGGTCGGCCCGAATCCACTCCTGGGCGACGCACTCTCGCTGGCTGCCGCGTTCTGGTACTCGCTCTACTTTCTCGCCGTGAGCGCGGCCAGGCGCACCGAAGGCGCGACGCAGATCATGTTCTGGTCCGGCCTGACGGGGTGCCCCCTGCTCCTCGGGGCATCATGGATGCTCGGCGAACGGCTGCTACCCGCAACCCCCATGGGGTGGGTGGCGTGCACCCTCCTCGGCCTGACACACGTCACGGGTCAGGGCGCGATCGCGTGGGCGCTGGGCCGCCTGCCTACGGCCACTGCCGCGGTCACCGTCCTCATCCAACCCGTTGTCGCCGCTGCGCTCGGCTGGTTGCTCTTCAACGAACTCTTTGGCTTCTGGCAGGCCATCGGGGCCGTTGTCGCGCTGACGGGAGTCGTTCTGGCGCAATGGTCAACGCGAGCCCAGTAGGCGAACTAGACGGTCGCGCGAAGCGCGATGTGCGACGATCTCCTGCATGTCCCAACCTGAAGTCTGGCTTCGCGGTCCGCTCCCACATTTCCCGCGGTTGCTGCAACCGGTCGCTCACAGCCTGCTGCAGTGTCGCGAAGAGATGGCAGCACACGTCACCGGGCTGACAGCCGATCAGATCTGGGCACGGCCGGGCGGAGCGGCGTCAATCGGGTTTCATGCGCGCCATGCCGCCGGCAGCCTCGACCGGCTGTTGACGTATGCACGAGGCGAAGCGCTTTCACCCGCCCAGTTGACGTTTCTTCAGGACGAGGACGCCCCGGATACAGCGCCCGACATCAGTGCGCGTCTCATCGCGGCGTTCGAGACGACGGTTGAGCAGGCGCTGGCACAACTGCGAACAACCGCTGAGGCGACGTTACTGGAAGGACGAAGCGTCGGACGCGCGCGCCTGCCGTCAACGGTAGTCGGTCTGCTCTTTCACGCAGCCGAGCACACGCAGCGACACCTGGGACAAATCGCGACGACGGTGAGGGTCGTGCGGTGAGAGTGACGACGAGCGGCAGACACGACGCTTAGCGGGCCGCGATCGGCTTGGCATCGACTTCCGGCATCAGCGTGACGACGGCGTAACGTTCTTTGGGGAAGTATTTCTGCAGCGCCGCGTGGATGTTGTCCTTGGAGAGCGACTCCGCCCGCTCGATGCGCTGAAGGATCCTGCGGGGATCCCGCTCCAGCAGGTGCATGGCCTGCAGCGAGTTCAGCCAGTAGCCGTTCTGCTTGACCGAGGTCTCGAGCTCACGCTTCTCCGTTTCCTTGACGCTCTGGACCTCGGCGTCCGTTGGTCCATCCTTCCGTAGTTTCTCGAGCTCGTCCATCACCACATTCGCAAGGCGATCGGCGTTTTCAGGTGAGCTGCCGAACTGGATGGTCGTCGTACCGTAGCCGGGCTGGGGCGATGTGTCGGAGTAGCCGACGCCGACCGAATAGGTTCCCCCAAGCTCCTCGCGCAAGACGTCGCGGAGCCGCGTCTGGAACACCGTCGTGGCTGCCCGTAACCGGTGTGTCTCCAGTTCCTCGAGCCCAGTGTTGGAGAAGAACATGATGGCGGTCTGACTCCGTGGCTCCTGTCCCTTTCGCACGGTGTCGCGCACGACCATCGTCGGAAACTCCAGGTGCATATCGCGGCCTCTGGATTCAGCCTTCCCTGTTGACGACAGCGACGCCAAATACGTCGTCAGCAGCGGCGTGACCTGCTCAACACTGAACGCGCCCACGAAGAAGAATGTGAAGTCGGCCGCGTTCTTGAATCGTTCGGTGTAGTACGCCCGCATGCGGGCCGCGCTGATCCGGCTGAGATCCGCCGTGCGCATCGGACGCACGGAGTAATGGTCCAGCGTCGCCATGCTGCGTACCCGCTCCCCGAACACAGCGCCCGGACTCTCGTCCTGGTTGGCGAGCGTCGCGGCCATGCGGGTCTTCATGAGCTCGAACGCCGCGGGATCGTCGTTCGGCGCGGTGAAATTCAGATACACCAGCTGCAGGGCGACTTCGAGATCCTTCGGCGTGGCGCCGCCCGAAATACCGTGCGTGTAGTTCGACATGTACGACGACGCACTGGCGAGACGGCCGGCCAGCACCTTGCCGAGATCGATCGGCGAGAGGCCCCCTACGCCCGAGACGCCGACAAGCGTCGTGCTGAGCGAGGCGTCGAGGAACGCGTCGGGCGACGCGAGCGAGGCGCCGCCGCGTGCGTATGCCGTAAACGCCACCTGGTCGTTCCTGAAATCCGTCGGTTTGAGCCAGACTTCCACGCCGTTCGACAGCGTCAGCACGGTGACGCCGATCTCCGGGATCTCTCGCCTGCTCTTCACCGTGCCGGGCGTTGGGCTCATGGCCATCAGCGCCCGACCCGCGGTTTCGTCCTTCCATGCCTCGACCGCAGCCGTACTGCCCGCGCGCAACGCTTCGCGCAGCGCGGCGTCCGTGACGATGGGCACGCCCTCCTTTTCCGGCGTGGACGCGAGAATCACCCGGTTGTCCTCACCGAGCGACTCCTTCATGAGCGCACCCACCTCGGCGGCAGTGATACCTGGCAGGAAGCGGCGCATGAGCGCGAGTTCCTCAGTGATGCCCGGCGCTGCCTCCCCTGACAGAAAGTGCTGCAGCAACTCGGATGCGTAGCCGCCGCTCTGCGACTTGTCGCGTTCGTTGAACGCACGTTCGTAAGAGGCCACCACGTTCTTCTTGGCGCGATCGAGCTCAGCCTCCCCGAACCCGTATCGCTGCAGCCGGTTGATCTCCTGGGCGAGGGCTTCGAGTCCCCGGCTGATCCCTCCATCGGCGACACGTGCCGATATGGAAAGACTCTCGACATCCTGCCCGAGCGCATCGCCTCCAATGGACGCACGCAGGAACGGCGCATCGGGCCGCCGTGCAATCTCGGAGAACCGGCCGCCGACCATGTCCTGTGCAAGCCCGCGCATCATCGACCGCCGGAAGTCACCCACGGTCAGGTACTCTCCCGCAGGTTCTTTGTGAATGATGCTCACCGATGAGCCTTGCGCCTCGCGGTCGGACACGACGACATAGCGCGTGTCCTGGTGCGGTGGAACGGGGAAAATTTCGCGGGCGACGCGCGGAAGAGTGGGCAGACTGCTGAATTGCGCGCGAATCAACGCCTCGATGGCGGCCGGATCGAAATCGCCCACCGCAATGACCGCCATCCGATCGGCACGGTAAAAATCCCGATAGAAGTCGCGAACGCGCTGCGCGGGAACGGCCTTGAGCTGCTCGGGAAGCCCGATGGGCATGCGATCCACGTAGCGGGATTCTCCGTAGAGCGCTTCCATCTGCGGCGCCTGCATGCGCGAACCCGCGCCCTGGCGCCCGCGCCATTCTTCGATCACGACGGCCCGTTCGCGATCGATTTCGGACGTCTCGAGCGCAATGCCGCCAGCGAAGTCGCTCAGGGCTTCGAGACCGCGAGCCATGATTCCCTCGCGATCGGTCGGCACCTCCAGCATGTACACCGTCTCGTCGAAACTCGTGTACGCGTTGACGTCCGGGCCAAAACGCGACCCGATCGACTCGAGGTAGGTGACGAGCTCTCCTGCCTTGAAGTGCGTGGAGCCATTGAAGGCCATGTGCTCCAGGAGATGCGCGAGCCCGCGCTGATCGTCAGCCTCGTCGATCGATCCGGCCTTGACGGCAAGACGCAGCAGCGCACGTTGTGCCGGCTGTGGATTGCGGCGAATCAGAAACGTCAGACCGTTCGGAAGCGTTCCGGTCTTGATGGCAGGGTCGAGCGGCAACCGGGCGGACAGGTCCTGCGCCGACGCAACCGCGGTGAAGAAAACGAGCGACAGCAGGTATGCTGCACCCATGCGGCTCAAGATTCGACGACTCGATCCCACTGTTACGCTCCCTGGCTATGGTACGAACGAATCGGCTGGCTTTGATCTGGCCGCGGCCCACGACCTCGTCATCCCGGCGGGCGAGGTCGCGCTCGTCAGAACCGGACTGGTCATCGAAGTACCAGCCGGTCATTTCCTTGGCATTTTCGCCCGAAGCAGCACCCCACTCAAGCGGGGACTCATGGTGGCCAACGGCGTCGGCGTCGTCGATTCGGACTATTCCGGCCCAAACGACGAGATCATGGTTCAGGTGCTGAACTTCACCGGGGCTCCCGTCCATGTGACAAAGGGCGATCGCCTCGCCCAGGGCATCGTTCTGGCGGCTCCACGGGTGTCGTGGGACGAGGTCACCGAGATACGCGACGTCGCCCGCGGCGGGTTCGGCGCGACCGGGCGATGACGAGCAAACCCCGAACCCCGAACCCCGAACTGCGAACTGCGAACCCCGAACCTGAACCTGAACAAGAACCGAGAAGCAAGAACCTAGAAGAGTGAACGACGTCATACGATCTCGCCGCATCGTCCACATCGACATGGACGCGTTCTACGCGTCGGTCGAGCAACGTGACGATCCGGCCCTTCGTGGCCGGCCGGTGGCTGTTGGCGGCGACCCCGATAAGCGCGGTGTTGTGGCCGCCGCGAGCTACGAAGCCCGCACCTTCGGCGTGCGATCGGCGATCCCCATGGCGCGAGCGGTTCGCCTCTGCCCATCGCTCGTCATCGTCCGGCCGAACTTCGCCAAGTACCGCGCCGTGTCTCAAGAGGTGTTCGGCATTTTTCGCCGTGTCACGCCGCTCGTCGAACCGCTGTCCCTCGACGAGGCGTACCTCGATGTCACCGAGAACGCCTGGGGTGAACCACTCGGCACACGCGTGGCCCGCAGACTCAAAGACGAAATCCACGAGGCAACAGGACTTACGGCGTCGGCCGGTGTCGCGCCCAACAAGTTCCTCGCGAAGATCGCATCCGGGTGGCAGAAACCGGACGGCCTGACCGTGATTCCACCTGAACGGATGGAGCACTTCCTTCAGGGGTTGCCCGTGGATGCCTTGTGGGGCGTCGGTCCGGTAACAGCGCGCAAACTACGGGCGCGAGGGATCGACAAGCTCGTCGATATCCGGGCGACCGATGCAACAGTGTTGCGCGAGACCGTCGGCTCGCTCGCCGAGTGGCTCCAGCAACTCGCGCAAGGCGTCGATGACCGGCCCGTAATCTCCGATCACGATCCCAAATCGTCTGGCAACGAAAGCACGTTTGCCGAGGACCTGCGAGATCTGCAGACAATCCGGCGCGAAATCCAGGAGATGGCGGCTGACGCCGCCGCGTGGCTCGTCCGTCACGAGCGTTACGCAAGGACCGTGACCATCAAGGTGCGGTATCACGATTTCGAAACGATCACGCGAAGCCACAGCGATGCGCCGACTCGGGAGACCGATGCCATCGTGAAGCGCGCGCTCACGTTGCTCGAGCGCACCGAAGCCGGACAGCGGCCGATCCGCCTTCTCGGAGTCAGTGTGCACAACCTCGGGACCGAGATCGCGGCGCCTCCCGCCGAGCCGCAAGGGCGCCTGCCGTTCGATGATGAACAGGTGATGTCCGGCTGAAGCCGGACGCTACGACTATCCAGCCAGGCGCGGCTAAAGCCGCGCACTACGATAGCTAGTCCGTACGTAGTGCGTGGCTTCAGCCGCGCCTCATGGATTCGAAGGCACGACGCGGACACGCGCGACTTCGACGCGATCGACCGGCGTCTCACCGTTCACGGGCACTGCCTCGATCTTCTCGATGACATCCAGGCCTTCGATCACTCGGCCGAACACCGTGTACTGATTGTCGAGCCCCTGATTCCTGGCCAGGACGATGAAGAATGACGAGGTTGCGCTGGCAGGATCATCGCCGTGCGCCATCGACAGTATTCCGCGCTCGTGCAATGTGGGGTTGAATTCCGGCTGCAGCGTGCGTACGAACGACTGCTGCCGGTCGTCGAGCGGCGCACTCCGGCTCCCCAGAAATCCGCCTTGAATCACGAATCCTCTCGCAACGCGATGAAAAGCCGTCCCGTTGTAGACACCTGAAACGGCCATGCGCAGAAAGCTGCGCACGTGCGTGGGAGCGCGATCGGGAAAGAACTCCACCGTGATGTTCCCCATCGAGGTCTCGATGACGGCGCGCTGTTTCGTAAGCTCATCGACGCTCGCGTCGATGAGCTTACGAA
>JABFSA010000138.1 GCA_013140775.1 Acidobacteriota bacterium
AGGCCGGCCGTCAGCGTGGATGGCGTGCCGACGCTGCTGTCGTGGAGCGCGTCGATGTTCGAGTACCTGATGCCGACGCTGCTGATGCGGGTGTTCCCGGGCACGTTGCTCGACGCCACCTGTCGCTGTGCTGTTCGCCGGCACATTCAGTACGGGCGGCGCCGGAACACGCCGTGGGGTATCTCGGAGTCGGCATTCAGCGCGCGGGATCGGCATGAGACCTATCAGTACAAGGCCTTCGGTGTGCCCGGCCTTGGCCTGAAGCGAGGCCTCGCCGATGAGCTGGTGATTGCGCCCTACGCGACGGCGCTGGCGATCCCCTTCGAGCCGGAAGCGGCGGTGCGAAATCTGAAGCGGCTCGCAGGCATCGGCGCGCTCGGGCGCTTTGGTTTTTACGACGCCGTGGACTACACGCCGCCCAAGAAGAGTGAGGAGGACACGTCCGCGCCTTCGGAAACGGCCGTGGTCGTTCGAACGTTCATGGCTCACCATCAGGGCATGTCGCTCGTCGCGCTGACCAACGCGCTTCGCGCCGACATCATGGTCCGCCGGTTCCACGCGGATTCACGTGTGCAGGCTACCGAGCTGCTGCTGCAGGAGCGCGTGCCGCGTGAGGCCGCCGCCAAGCCTCCGCGTCCGGCCGAGGAAGCACGTGTGTCCCTGTCGCCGCACTCGGCGTCACTGCGCCGGTTCCGGACACCGCACACCTACTACCCGCATACGCAGTTCCTGTCGAACGGGTCGTATGTGGCGGCCGTCACCAACGCTGGCGGTGGATTCAGCCGGTGGCGCGACCTCGCCATCACGCGCTGGCGCGAAGATCGGACGTCCGACTGGGTGGGCCAGGCGATCTATCTCCGTGACGTGCGTTCCGGCGCCGTCTGGTCGGCAACGTATCAACCGACCTGCCAGGAGCCAGACGAGTACCTGGTCACGTTCGCCTCCGATCGCACAGTCTTCCGCCGCGTAGACCACGGGATTGAGCTGCAGATGGAGATCTCGGTGTCGTCGGAAGACGACGTGGAGATTCGCCGGGTGTCGTTGACGAATCCCACCGATCGAACCAGGGAGATCGAGGTCACCAGCTACCTCGAGGTCGCACTCGGCCGGCATGACGACGACCTCGCGCACCCGGCGTTTTCGAAGCTCTTCATCGAGACGGAGTACCTGGTGCACTGCTCGGCATTGCTCTGTGGCCGCCGGCCGCGCACGCCTGAAGACCCGGGACCGTGGATGGTTCACGTCTTGAGCGTGGAGGGGCGGGGCCAGAGCCAGACCGAGTGGGAGACGAGCCGTGAACGGTTCGTGGGGCGTGGGCGAACGCTCGCCGATCCGATCGCGCTCGATGGAAGGCCCTTGAGCGGATTTGTCGGCGCCGCCCTCGACCCTGTCGCCAGCCTTCGTCAACGGGTGCGCCTCGCGCCGGGCGGATTCGTCCGTGTGTCGTTCGCGACAGGCGTCGCGCCAGACAGACAGGCGGCAGGGCTGCTCGCGCAGAAGTATCACGACCGGGGCGCAGCGGCACGCGTGTTCGCGATGGCCCGCACCCACACCCAGATGCGGCTGCGTCACCTGGGTATCACGACCGACGTGGCGCGCCAATACGATCGGCTCGCGTCCCGCGTGTTTTCGCTGGACGATTCGCTGCGAGCGCCAGCCGAGCAGCTTCGGCAGAACGTGCTCGGCATCACCTCGCTGTGGGCGCATGGCGTGTCCGGCGACCTGCCGATCGTCCTCATCAGCGCGGCGGGTGCAGACGACCTGCGCTTCGTGCGCCAGATCCTGCGTGCACAGGAGTACTGGCGGCTGCAGGCGCTACGCGCCGATGTCGTGATTCTCAACGAACATCCGACGAGCTATCTCGACGAGATTCAGGAACAACTCGAATCGCTTGTGGACCGCGGGCCGTGGGCCGGCTGGAAGGACAAGCCCGGCGGGGTCTTTCTCATCAGGGGCGACACCCTCCCGCCCGCGGACCGGCGCGCGCTCGAATCGGCCGCCAAGGCGGTGCTGAGCGGTATGCGCGGCGATCTTGTGCATCAGTTGGATCGTCCGTCCCCGGCGCCGATATCGCCACCGGTCTGGCGCCAGGAAGCTCGTCCTTCGCGAGGGTCGTCGTCGAAGCCCGATGTCCCTGTCATCATGGGCAACGGCGTCGGCGGCTTCAGAAGCGACGGGCGCGAATACATCGTCGTGCTCGACGCTGTGACCCAAACGCCGGCTCCGTGGTCGAACATCCTGGCCAACCCGGAGTTCGGCACGCTCGTGACCGCGTCGGGCTCCTCCTTCACCTGGTTCCAGAACAGTCGCGAGAACCGGTTGACGCCTTGCGCGCACGATGCCGTCTCCGACCCGACCAGCGAAGCGGTCATGCTGCGAGACGACGAGACCGGCGACGTGTGGGGCGCGACACCCGGTCCGCTCGCAAACCCCGCCGACACGTCCTGGGTGGTACGCCACGGCAGGGGCTACACGCACTTCGAGCGTCACGGCGGCTCACTGCGTCAGTCCCTCGAAATCTTTGTGTCACCGACCGACCCGGTCAAGCTGTCGGTGTTGACGCTCACGAACGACTCGTCCAGAGTCCGCCGTATCAGCGTGTTCAACTACGTCGAGTGGCTGCTCGGTCCACCGAAGAGCGGACACCAGCGCCACGTCGTCACGAGCCTCGACGCCGAGACGGGCGCCATCCTGGCCAGCAACCGCTTCCGGGACGGCGCGTGGAACGAACGCCTCGCGTTTGCCTGGAGCAGCACACCGCCTCTCTCGTTCTGCGGCGACCGCCGTGACTTCCTCGGACGTCACGGGACGACACAGCGTCCACGTGCGTTGCTCGAGCCAAGCTTGTCGAATCGTGTTGGAGCAGGTCTCGACCCGTGTGCCGCGTTCCACGTCGAGATGGTCATCCGCCCGGGCCAGACGATCGAGGCCGTGTTCCTCCTTGGCGAGGCAGGATCAGAGCAGGACGTCCGGGCGCTGATTCGCCGGTACGGCAGCCCCGAGAGCGCCGCGCGTACGCGCAATGAAGTCACGGCGTTGTGGGAAAGCGTTCTCGACGCCGTTCGTGTGCAGACACCCGACGATTCGTTCGACCTCATCCTCAACGGCTGGCTGCAGTATCAGAACGTCAGCGCCCGTATCTGGGCTCGAACAGGTTTCTCTCAGCCCGGCGGGGCATTCGGTTTCCGCGACCAGTTGCAGGATGTCATGGCCCTCGTCTACAGCCGGCCAGACCTCTACCGTCAACATCTCCTTCTTGCCGCGAGCCGCCAGTTTGTCGAAGGGGATGTCCAGCACTGGTGGCACACACCGCTGGGTCAGGGCGTCCGTTCACGCTGCAGCGATGATCTGTTGTGGCTTCCGCATGTCGCGGCGCACTACGTGACGTCCACCGGCGACCGCGCGGTTCTGGACGAACAGATTTCCTTCCTCGAGGCGCCCGTGCTCCGGCCCGACGAGCTCGAAGCGTACACACAGCCGCGCGTGTCCGCCGAGCGGGCTTCGCTGTTCGAGCATTGTGTACGTGCGATCAACAAGGGCATTGCGCTCGGGGAGCATGGGTTGCCACTCATGGGGAGCGGCGACTGGAACGACGGCATGAACCTCGTCGGTCGCGAAGGACGTGGGGAAAGCGTCTGGCTCGGCTGGTTCCTGTATCGAGTGCTGGACGAGTTTGCCCCTATCGCCGACTCACGGGGAGAACGGGCCACGGCGGCGCGATATCGGCTGGAGATGCAGCGCCTCAAAGGTGCGCTCGAGCAGTCGTGGGACGGTGAGTGGTATCGCCGGGCCTACTTCGATGACGGCACGCCGCTCGGGTCGGTGACGTCTCCTGAATGCCAGATCGATTCGATCGCGCAGTCCTGGGCGGTCCTGTCCGGAGCTGCGCTCCCGCATCGTACAGAACGCGCGATGGATGCCGTGCGGAGCCGGTTGATCCGTCGAGATATCCAGGCGCTGCTCCTGTTGACGCCGCCTTTCGACCGTGCGCCAAAGAACCCCGGGTATATCAGGGCGTACCCCCCAGGCATCCGTGAGAACGGCGGGCAGTATACCCACGCGGCGCTGTGGACGGTCATGGCGCTTGCCAGGCTCGGTTATGGCGACGAGGCAGTGGAGATCTTCCACATGCTGAACCCGATCAACCACACACGTGATGCTGCAGGTGTCTCCCGCTACACGGGCGAACCCTACGTCGTCGCCGCCGACGTGTATTCGCACCCGCAGCATGCCGGTCGCGGCGGTTGGACGTGGTACACGGCGTCGGGTGGTCTGATGTATCGAACGGGAATCGAGAGCATTCTCGGGCTTCGACGGCGTGGAGATGTCTTCAGCGTTGACCCGTGCATTCCCGCGGTGTGGCCCGCGTTTCAGCTGGAGTGGCGGTTCGGCAGAAGCACCTACCAGGTTCAGGTCGATAATGCCGCACGGTGCAGCACGGGTGTGGCGCAGGCCACACTCGACGGCCGGCCGGTGGAGCACACAGCCATTCCCCTCGTTGACGACGGCCGAGTGCACGAGGTTCGCGTCACGATGGGCGCGCCTGGCTCGGCCGCGCGTGTGCTGGTTGGTGATGCGTCCCGTCACGTGTAAAACGTCTCGATGACCACCGCGGAATCCACCGTCTGCGACTTCTTCGCCTTTCGGGACGTCGTGCGCGCCTTGTGTTCACCCGCGCTGGTAACGGCTACAGGGCTGTCTGGCAGAACCTACGTGCCGCAGGTCTTGCGGCAGCGCATTTTTCCCCTAAATCATTGTTGCGGCAATGGTTGGCCTGCTGGCCCGTCAGTTGCACTCCCCTCGATGAACTTGAGGTGCCCATTTCCTGGGGGAGATTGAGATGACGACAAAAGAACGTGCGGTTCGATTGCGGCATATGTTCGAGTCCTATCGAGGGCGACTGCTCGCCGAGATCGCCAGCAAACTTCGAGAGACACGTGACGAGACGCGTGACGAGAACACCGGCGACATGCTCGACCGCGGTGAGCGTTTTCATGAAGAAGACCTGCAGTACACGCTGCTCGGGATGAAGACGGAGACCATTCAGCGCATCGACGAGGCGCTGGAACGTCTGGCCGAGGGCGAGTACGGGTTGTGCGCTGATTGCGGCGACGAAATCTCTGAGCCGCGTCTGGCGGCGATGCCGTTCGCTGTCCGCTGCTGTGAGTGTCAGGGTATGGCGGAAACAGATTCAGACCGGCACATGCCGCGGCGTAATCACGTTGAGTTCGACGAAGCCAACATGTAACCGTCCGCGCCCCCTCGCGGACGGCACGGACGTTCGGTCGTTCCGATTCCCTCTATCACCCCCGGGTGATGCGGAATGGCCGGGCGTCGCTCTTCACACACGGACCGATCGACGGACCTCGCGGCTTCCCACCATCGACATGTCCTCCACCCATCAGTTGGTGAAGGCCCCTTTCAATAGCTGAAGAACACGACCAGGTCGATGCCGCCGCGTTCCACCCGGCGGGTCAGCGTGCGGTTCGCCCGCCCTGCGCCTTCGGAGAAGGATGTCTGCAGGCGGAGGATGTCGTTCAACTGGTACTCCAGCTGGACTTCGCTTGAATCCTGCGCGCCGAAGATCTGGCGGAACTTCACGAAGAGCCGATCGCCGATCTGCTCTCCAAGGGTGATGGCCGGGCCGCCGCTGTCGGTCACCGTTTCGAGTTCGAAGAGGTCGATGTCGAGCGCGTGCTCCAGCGTGTCGGAGATGGGCGAGGCGATGAAGCCGCTCGCAAGGCTGACGGCGCGTTCGCCGAGCGCATCCCGCTGCGAGGTTGCCAGTCTGTTGACGGGCTGGTTGAACAGGATGAGGGACAGGATGTCTGCCTCCTCGAGTGGCGGTTGGCTCGACAGCCTCAACGTCGGCGAGCGCACCGTCCCGTTGATGTTGACGTGCGCCACGATGCCCGAGACGGTCCGTTCCGCCTGGAGGTTGAGCGCCGGGTCAACGGGTCGTTCACCTCTGAACGCGATCGTGCCGTCTCTGAGCAGTTCGAACCGGCGTCCCTGGAATCCGTATGTGCCGCGCACGGCCGTGACGGTGCCAAAGAGCACAGGCACGCCGCCCACATC
>JABFSA010000106.1 GCA_013140775.1 Acidobacteriota bacterium
CCCCCACACCGCCCACAGGTCCCGCACGCCACGGCATCCCATCGCTTCGCCCTGACAGCGCTCGCGATCAACGGGATTGATGGGTATCGCGTCTCCGACCTGGAGATGGGGCGAGAGGGCCGTTCCTACACCGCTGACACACTCCGGCATCTCCAATCGTCGGGATGGACGCCTTCGCAGCTTTTCTTCGTCATCGGCGCCGACGCCTTTGCAGAAATTGCCACCTGGCGCGAGTACCCCACGGTTCTCGACCTCTCGCACTTCGCGGTGATCGCACGTCCGGGAACAACCATCGATTCTGCGATGGCAAAAGCTTCAGCGCTCCACTCACGTGTGCGCCCGATCGCTGCCGCCCTGACCGCCGCTCGCGGAACCGCCATTTTCTGGGTTGAAGCGAGCACTCGCGATGTGTCCTCAACAATGATTCGCGCACGCCTGGCAGCAGGGCTGGCTATCCACGACCTCGTACCCGCACCGGTTGCGCGCCACATCGTCGCGCATCATCTCTACACGGAAGACGACTTGCATGGCGAAGACAAAGACCGAGAGGGTTAGTGCTCCCAGGAAGACCGTGAGAACCCGCAAGGTGGGGACGACGACAGCGGCCGCCGCTGGCGGTGTCGCCCGTGCGGCGAAGCCGCGGATGCCGAGACTACCTAAAGGCGTCGCAGCTGCTGTGCGGGTCGCGCGCGATAGAAAGGCCGTAGACATCGTCGTCCTCGATTTGAAGACGGCTGGTGGATTCACGGACTACTTCGTGATTTGCACGGGCATGAACTCGCGGCACATCAACGCGGTCGCCGATGCTGTTGACGACACCTTGCGCAGCGACCTGGGTGAACGGCCTGCGCTGGCTGAAGGCTCGAACCGATCAGAATGGATCCTGCTCGACTATTTCGATTTCGTGGTGCACGTCTTCAGCCGCGACTGCAGGGCCTTCTACGACTTGGAGAGGCTCTGGGGAAACGCCGAGCGGTTCCCTATTCCCGACGAACCTTAGACGCGCTCCTCGCTGTTGCGTTCGCACCGCAATGCGCCTCGTGCGAACGAGTCCTTGACGCTCCGCTCCGCGGACCGATATGCGGCGACTGTTGGGACGCTATCCGGCCGCTGGCTCCGCCTGTGTGCCGTACGTGCGGCGACCCTCTACCCTCCTGGCGTGTCATCAGCTCCGCGCTGGAGACCTGTCCACGATGCCGGCGATTTCCAGGTCTCATCGACATGACCCGTTCCGCCGGCCACTATGAGGGTGCGCTACGTGCAATTCTCCACGCCTTCAAGTACGAGGGACGACGCCAACTGGCTGAACCACTCTCCTCGATGATGCGCACGGCCGGCCAGTCCCTGCTTGCTGATGCTGATTGCGTGATCCCTGTGCCGCTTCATCCGTGGAGACGCGCGCGACGAGGATTCAATCAATCGGAGGACCTGGCGCGCCGACTTGGGGTGCCGATGCGGCGCCTCTTGTGGCGGATACGGCGAACGGCACCCCAGACGAATCTGGAAGCCCTTGCAAGGCGCCAGAATGTCAGGGGCGCCTTCGTGGTCGCTCCGCTCGTGTCCTCACGTCAGCGACGACGGTGGCTTGAAGGACGACAGGTTGTCCTGGTGGATGATGTGCGGACGACAGGCGCAACGCTCGAAGCGTGCGCGCTGGTACTCAACGCGGCAGGTGTGAAAGAAGTACGGGCGCTGACCGTCGCTCGTGCGGACTTGAGACGGGCGACAGCGGACGCTAGAACTGAAACAGCCGCGTGACCTTGACGACGATGCTGCGGTTCTGCAGGTCGGGAATACCCCGACTGAGCGTGGTGCGTCCGTCGTTGTACACGACAAACATCTCGCTGCCGGGCTTGTATTCCCACCGGAACCGAGCGTTTGTCGATAGCGCATCGACACGCGACTGATACTGCACCAGCGCTGAAAAGAACATGCGCGGCGAAATCGTGTACGTCAGCCGGCTGCTCACCAGGTTGGTGTTTCCACGTCCCCACGGCACGTCGATTCGATTCCACGAGATCGTTGGTTCCGCGTAGAGCTGCGGCGAAAACTCGACGCGACTTTTCCAACTGAGTTCCCGAAGCGTACCGTCGTAGAAATGGCCCGTGCGCGCCGTGGCCGTGCCGCTCAGCTTGCGCTGCGGCCCGAGCGTATACGCCGCGCGGAACTGCGTGAAGTCGTAACCCCCGACAGGGATTCGCACGTTCTTGGCCACATCAAAAGGCTCGTCAACCAGGTCGTAGCTTCGCGTGGCGTCGATCTGCGTGTAATCACCGTTTGTGAAGTTCGTTCTGTGCGCCAGCGCCTGCGTCCGGCTCGTCACCTGACGACCGGACGGGTCGGTGAAGTAGTCGAACTCCACGGACGTGATGAACTGACGAACATGGGGAACATTTCTAGGCCTCGGACTGGATTCAAATTTGGCGTGCGTCTGCCGAAATCCACCCGGCCGCCGGACAAACCCCACCTCCGGGTTGAAGTTCCTGCCGGCGTACATGTGCTCGATATCCACACCCCACCGATCCGGGTTCCAGTTGAACCGCGAACGATAACTCGTGTCGTCACCGCTGCGACCAACTGAGTTGGTCTTTGCGATGTATTCCGTCATCTGGATGTTGTCGTAGAACTGCAGAACGGCATCGGCCCCATACGCGTAGTTGCGGGAATCCGCTCCGCCGGTACTCGGAGCCCGGCGTGTCCCGATGACACCGATGCGGCTGCGCCGAAGAAACTCGCGCTGAACGCGTACGACTGAATAGTCCGTGGCGACCGCGCGGGCGGCCGGCAGGTCGTCGGTCCTCATCTGCAGAAAGCCAACCCGATACGGACCACTGCGCCCGACGAGACGGCCGCCGAACACAATGGGAACCACTGCGCCGTTCTCGAGGCCGATACGGCGGCTGAAGAAGATCGCCGGCAGGTCTGCGTTGTTGTTGAGCGCGCCCTGGATCCCGAACTGAAAGAACTGAGCACCGTCCATGAAGAACTCGCGCTTCTCCGGAAACAGCAAAGAGAAGCGCGTCAGGTTCACCTGCTGCTCGTCGTCTTCCACCTGGGCAAAGTCGGTGTTGTAGGTCAGGTCCGCGATGAGGCTTTGCGTGAGACCCCACTTGACGTCAGCTCCAAACTCGCTGTCGCTGTGGTTGGAGATTGCCGGTCTGGACAGGCGGTTTGTTACCGTCGAGCCCAGCGCATATCCCTTGACGTCGATGTTTCGGAGCCTTCCCGGTGTATTGAGGCCCACGAGCGTAGCGGCACTCGACGTGCGCATGAGACCATTCCGCGCGAATGACGCCGGGATATGGGTCAGGTAGGACGTCTCGGTTTTCGAGGACACCAGTCGCCTGAAGTTGATTCCCCAGACGTGTCCCTCCTCTTTGAACCGAATCGACCTGAACGGGATCCGGAACTCGATCGTCCATCCGCCGTCGAAATCCGCCGCGCGTGTTTCCCAGATTGTGTTCCAGTCGGCGCTCGCGTTTTCGTTGAGGACCTGCGCGTCGCTCATGCCCCCTTGAGAGTTCGCATAGAAGACGTATCCGTTTCGACGATCGTCAAAGGTGTCGAACATCACGCCGAAGTGATCGTTGTTATACAGATTCGCGGCGTCCCGTCGCATGTCACTCGTCACGCGCTGCGACGAATTGCTTTCCCACAGACGGGCACCGACATAGACCGCGTCTTCGTCATACGCGACCCACACCTCGGTCTTGTCCGTCGATGGCAGACCCTCGCGCGGCTCCTGCTGGATGAAGTCGTCAATCGCCTCGGTCTCGCGATAGAAACGCTCGTCGAGCCGGCCGTCGATCACCAGCGGCTCCGCCAGCCTGATCGCTCTGACGGTGATGTGTCCCGTAGCGTCGCGGGCAACGACGGCCGGAGGAACAGGCTCGAGCGGGCCCGCAAGAGCCGAATCCCTCGGCCCCTGCGAGGGCTCCGCTGACGCCAGGCAGGGAATCAGTGTCGCGAGCAGAAGGGCCGGGATCCGCGCCTTCATTGTCGCGAGGTCAGGTGAGCCTGAACCGCCGCCCAGACATCCGCCGTAACCTTGTCGCGATCGCGATCGGCGTCGAGCCGAATCCACCCCTGCGTGGCTTGCCGCAGATAACTCTCGCGGACGCGTGCGAGCAAAGCCAGGTCGCGCTCGTATTTGTCCCTGTCCGCCTGTTTCCGGCGGGCCGAGGCTTCAGGAGGAATGTCGAGGAGCACCGTGATATCGGGCTGTGGAAGATACCGCTGCATCGACAGGAGCCACGCCGGATCGAGGCCCTGCGCTTCGCCGTACGCGACGCTGGACGCAAGATACCGATCGCAGACCACCATGGTCCCCTGCTCCGTCGCGCGAACAATCTCCTGCTTCCACTCGTAGCGGTTTGCCACGTATAGCAACTGCATCACGTCGGGGCCGTACTGACGCTCTCCGTGCAGTGCGCGACCAATCTCGCCGCCAATCACGGTGTCGTAGTCCGGAAACGACAAAGGCCGCACCGTCCGACCGGCAGCGATGAGTCGCTCGCACAGCCGTTCGGCCTGTGTCTGCTTGCCGCTCTGATCGAGCCCCTCGAAAGCGATTAAGAGGCCGCGCACAGGACGTGCCTCTCCTCGGAGCCGGGCGTTCTCCACTGATGTCTCACGATTCCAACGCAAGCACGTCGTCCATCGACTGCCTGCGACGGATGACCGTCCACTGACCGGCATCGACGAGCACTTCGGGTGGGAGGAGATGTCGATTGTAGTTTGACGCCATCACCGATCCGTAGGCGCCGGCGTCGAGGATAGCGACGAGATCCTCCACTTCCAGGGGAGGCATAAAACGCTCACGCGCAAAGACGTCGCTGCTTTCGCAGATAGGGCCGACGATATCCCAGGGCCGCTCCACGCCTGGCCTGGGCCGCACCGGCAGGATCCGGTGGTACGACCCATAGAGCGCCGGCCTTATCAGTTCTCCCATCCCGGCGTCGAGGACGGCAAACTGTCGCTCCGTGTCGAACCGCTTGATATCTACGATTCGCGCGACAAGCGCGCCTGAGTGCCCCACCACGGCACGGCCTGGCTCCAGCACCGCTGGCACACCGCTGCGGCGAAGCTCCGGAATGACGACTGACGCGTAGCCGGCCGGGCCTATCCCAGGTGTGTCGTTGTAGTCGATGCCAAGCCCGCCGCCGATGTCCAGGTGCTCGAGCTGGAAACCATCGTCCCGAAGTTCCAGCGCCAGCGTCGTCAGCGTGCGTGCGGCGCGGCGCAGCGGTTCGGGTGTCGTGATCTGCGAACCGATGTGGACATGCACACCCACGAACTTCAAGCCGGGACGGTTCGCGCGTTCGCGATAGATGCCGCGCGCCTCCTGCAACGGAACGCCAAACTTGTTGATGCGTAGCCCCGTGGAGATGTTTGGATGGCTTCCCGCGTCGATATCAGGATTCACGCGAAGCGCGACGCGCGCTTCACGGCCGAGCGCGGACGCAATCGCGCCTATTCGATCGAGTTCGCCAGCCGACTCCGAGTTGATCGTGCCGACGCCGCTGGCAATGGCCGACTCGAGCTCGGCGCGACTTTTCCCAACCCCGGTGAAGACGATGTCAGCGGGACTGAACCCGGCGCGCGTAGCGACTTCGATCTCGCCGCCGGAGTTTGCGTCAATCTTGCTTCCGAGCGAGCGCAGCAGCCGGACAATCGCCAGTGTCGAGTTCGCCTTGAGCGCGTAATGGATGGCGTGCGGATAGGCAGCGAACGCGTCATCGATCGCGCGGTACGACTCGCGGATGGCGCGAGCGCTGTAGATGTAAACGGGAGTGCCGACGCGCTCGACGATCGATTCAACGCTGACGTCATCGCATGCGAGGCCGCCCGGCGTGGACGTGAACGATTGGTACACCGGCGTTCGCATGTTATCATGCGCACATCTTCTCATCGCGTACTCGCATTCATTCGAGCAGCCATGTCTGCTGACACCTCCGTCGCGCGGCTTCTCGCGAGCGACCGAGTAGAGCGGCGCTGTCTCTCAGACGCCGTTCCCCCGCACCGTCATCCTCTACTGTCACGCATGCAGCTACAACAGGGCGCAGCCCTGCCGACGGGAGTGCCTGAATGAATCTGACTACGGACCGATCCAACGGGGTCTCGATCGTCCGCGTGAATGAAGTCCGCCTGATGTATCCCCTTCTTTCAGAGTTCTCCACGACGGTCACCTCGCTCATCGGTGCGGGCGAGCGACGCGTACTGCTCGACCTTTCGACGGTGAACTCGGTGGACAGCGCGACGATTGGATGCTTGATGGATCTCGATCGACAGGCGACCGCCGCCGGTGGACTACTCAAGGTCGCCGGGGTACAGAAGCGCGTTGAGACCATGCTGACGATGACGGGCGCCCAGGATGTGCTCGATATCCACCCCGATGCCTCGTCCGCCATCAAGAGCTTTGGGGCGTAGTCCGGATTCGCCCGGTTGAGACGAGCCTGTGAACACAGGCCAATAAAAAAGGCCGCGGAAAACCGCGGCCTTGATCATGTACGGCGCGAGGGCGTTCTAGTTGACGGCTCGGGCCGGTGCGGCTACCGCAGCCGGTACACTCGGAACGATCACACCGGGCGACTCCACGAACGTCCAGCTGTCACGCTCCTCGAGCACCTGAGCGGCAAACTGCGTGTGAAGCGCATGGCCACCTCGATGCGCCACGAGATGTCCGATGATCGGGTGCCCTACAAGGGCCATGTCACCGACGACATCCAGAATCTTGTGCCGCACGAACTCGTCGTCAAATCGGAGCGAGTTGTTCAACACCCCCGTGTCGCCGATGACGATCGCGTTCTCGAGTGAGCCGCCCAGCGCCAACCCCTGCTGCCGCATCATCTCAACTTCATCCAGGAAGCCGAACGTGCGCGCGGGAGCGATCTCTTCAACGAACGAATCCTCGGTCAGCCGAATCGTCCGTGACTGATGGCGAAGCATCGGATGATCGAATGCGATGCTGTACGTCACCTTGAAGTGATCGGATGGATAGAGCGCGATCCGCTTGTCTCCACGCGAGAGCGAAATCGGGCGAAGCACTTTCAGATACCGGCGCGGGCTCGACAGAAGCCTGATACCAGCTTCCTGAAGCAGATAGATGAATGGCGCCGCGCTGCCATCCATGATGGGCACTTCCGGTGAACTGAGTTCGACGACAGCGTTGTCTACGCCAAGGCTGACAAAGGCCGCGAGCAAATGCTCGACCGTATCGACGCGGACCGTATCACGCATGAGGCCGGTGGCGTGATTGATGCCACCGACGTGACCAACCGTCGCCGGAACCTCCAGGCCGCCGAGATCTGAACGGCGGAACCGGATGCCTGAGTCGGCGGGCGCTGGCCTGAGAGTAAGCGTGACCTTCTTGCCGGAGTGAAGTCCGATACCGGCGCAGGAGATCGTTCGGCGAAGGGTCCCTTGTTGATTCATCAGATCGAGGCCATGGGTGAAGTACCTATGCTTGAAGCAATTAGGGTGCCGTCAATGATCTCCAGTGGAGAATTGCCTTAACTGTCTATGGACACAGATCTTACACCACAATGATCGATAAACATTCGCCGCGATCTCGTTGAGTTGTGGCAGAGGCACCACAGGCTGCTGGAGGCCAACCGTGTCACATTTACCACAGCGTTCAGCCGATCCTATCGGCAATACCAGACATCTTCGCGATGCCCGGGAGGCTGGCGGCTATGAAGCGACGCCGCCATTCAAGAGGGGTTGCAGGAACGCGCCGGTCACCGACCGAGGGTTGGCGGCCACCTCCTCAGGAGTGCCAACGGCAACCACTTGCCCACCGGCTGCCCCTCCCTCCGGCCCCAGATCGATCAGGTGATCCGCTGACCTGATCACGTCCAGGTTGTGCTCGATCACAACAACCGTGTTGCCTTGATCGACGAGTGCGTTGAGAACGTCCAGCAGCTTCCGTGTGTCTTCGAAGTGGAGTCCCGTGGTGGGCTCATCGAGGATGTACATCGTGCGCCCGGTGCTGCGCCGCGAGAGCTCTCGCGACAGCTTCACCCGCTGGGCCTCACCGCCGCTCAACGTGGTCGCGGACTGACCAAGCTTGATGTAGCCAAGCCCCACTTCCTGGAGCGTGCGCAGCTTGGTCGCAATCGGTGGAATGCTCTCGAGCAGCGGCAATGCCTGATCGACGGTGAGGTCGAGTACCTCGGCGATGGACTTCCCTCGATAGTGCACCTCGAGCGTCTCGCGGCTGTACCGCCGGCCCTTGCACTGCTCACAGGTGACATAGACGTCAGGCAGAAAGTGCATCTCGATCGCGATGACACCGTCACCCTGACACGTCTCGCAGCGCCCGCCTTTCACGTTGAACGAGAATCGCCCGGGCTTGAAGCCGCGCGCCTTGGCCTCGGGCATCATCGCAAACAGCTCACGAATGAACGTGAACATGCCGGTATAAGTCGCTGGGTTCGAGCGAGGCGTCCGTCCAATCGGCGACTGATCAATCTCGATGACCTTATCGATGAGCTGGATGCCCTCGATGCGATCGTGGAGCCCGGCGTCTGCCGCTGCCCGATAGATGACTTGCGCGAGCGAGCGGTACAGGATGTCGTTGACGAGCGTCGATTTGCCGGAGCCGCTGACTCCCGTGACAGCCGTCAACGTCCCGAGCGGAATCGAGACGTCAATGTTTCTGAGATTGTTGGCGCGCGCGCCACGAATGACGACTTCTCCCTTCAAAGGACGGCGTCGCGACCGCGGCGTCGGAATCGAACGCTCTCCGCGAAGGTACGCGCCTGTCAGTGATCCGTCAGATCGCTCGAGCAGTTCGCCAGGCGGACCCTGGAAGATGACGTGTCCGCCATGTTCACCGGCGCCAGGCCCCAGGTCAACGACGTAGTCAGCCGCCCGAATGGTCTCCTCGTCGTGCTCCACAACAACAACGGTGTTCCCAAGGTCGCGGAGCCTGAACAGCGTGGACAGCAGCTTGCGATTGTCGCGCTGGTGAAGCCCAATCGATGGCTCGTCGAGCACGTAGAGCACTCCCGAAAGACTGGCGCCGATCTGTGTGGCGAGCCGGATGCGCTGCCCTTCGCCACCCGACAGTGTCGTGGCGCCACGATTCAGGGTCAGGTACCCGACGCCAACATCGTGAAGAAACCGCAGGCGATCCTGAATCTCCTTCAACACCCGCGAGGCGATCAGGGACTCACGCTCGGTGAGCTCGAACTGTTCGAAGGCCTTCAGGGCCTCGCTCACCGGAAGGCTCACGTACTCGGCCAGCGTGCGGCCTTTCACCTGCACCGCGAGGCTTTGCGGTCGAAGGCGGAACCCATGGCACGTCCCGCACTCGCGCAGCGTGCGGTAGGCCTCGAGGTCGCCTTGTACCACCCACGACCCTTCCTCGTAGCGTCTACGTAGATTCGGAATGACGCCCTCGAAGTCCTGACCGAACGCGTCGAATTGATCGCTGTCGCGCTCGCGGCGACGCGAGCGCGGAGGGCTGATGTCGTCGTCTCCGCCATCGACGTCATCCTCCTCGGGTTCCTCGACGGTACCCGCCCGGGCCGCGGCCTTGAGAACCTTGGCTCCCGACGCTGGAGGACCAAACAGAATCAGCTCGCGATGCTTCTTCGACAGTTTGGAGAAGGGTGCCTCGGGATCGATCCCGTAGGTCTTCGCAAGCGAGAGGATCGCCTCGCGGACGAGTTTCTTGTCACCGCGGCCCCAGGGCGAGATTGCGCCTCCGAGGAGCGACCTCGACTCATCGGGCACAACAGCACGTGGGTCAAAGTCGTAGGTGGCTCCCAGCCCCTGACAGTCCGGGCACGCGCCATGCGGAGAGTTGAACGAGAAGGCACGCGGCGTCAGCTCCGGCATCGAGATTCCGCAGCTCACACATGCAAGCCGCCGCGAAAACAGCTGATCGCCGGTTTCATAGGTGTTGACGACCACGACCTCGTCCGCCAGACCGAGCGCGACCTCCAGCGACTCGGAAAGCCTTCGTTCGATGCCAGAGCGAACGACAAGCCGATCGACCACGACATCGATGTTGTGGTTGCGTCTCCGATCGAGCTTGATCTCATCGTCGAGCGCCCGGAACTGACCATCGATACGTGCTTTGGTGAAGCCTCTCTGCCTGAGAGCCTGCAGTTCCTTCTTGAACTCGCCTTTGCGTCCCCTGACGACAGGCGCGAGGATGTTGATGCGGGCATCCTGAGGATGCAGCATGACCAGGTCGAGGATCCGCTCCAGCGTCTGCGAGGTGATCTCGCGCCCACAGTTGTAGCAATGCGGGGAACCGATGTTGGCAAACAGCAGACGCAGATAGTCGTAGATTTCCGTAACGGTGCCGACCGTGGAGCGCGGGTTTGATCCCGTTGTCTTCTGTTCGATGGAGATTGCCGGTGAAAGCCCTTCGATGAGATCGACGTCGGGCTTCTCCATCTGCTCGAGAAACTGTCGCGCGTAAGCGGACAGCGATTCGACGTAGCGGCGCTGCCCCTCGGCGTAGATGGTGTCGAAAGCCAGCGATGACTTCCCCGATCCGGACAGACCAGTAACCACCACCAGTTGATCCCGCGGGAGATCGACGTCGATGTTCTTGAGGTTATGTACGCGGGCGCCGCGCACTGCGATCCAATCGTGCGCCATACCTGACTGTCGGGATTATCTGGAACAGCTCAATCCTTGATTCTACTTCGGCGAGTCCGCTTCGCGGAATCCGCCCGGCAGGCCGCCGTCAACTGGCGCGACGCCGTAGACCGCTGTGCCGCCACCCGTAACACAGATACACGCCAGCGCCCAGCAGGAGCCACACAGCGAATCGCTCCCATGCCTGTCGGGGAAGCCCCGCCATCACAAAAAGACACGCGGCCACACCCAGGGGCGCGATGACCCAGACGCACGGCACTCTGAATGGCCTCGGCCTGTCGGGTTCAATGACTCGCAGCACAAGGACTCCGGCGCACACGAGCGCGAACGCGAACAACGTCCCGATGTTGGTGAGGTCGTAGGTTTCCGCCGCGTCACCCACGAGCGATGCGAGACCCACGATGATTCCGGTTACAAGAGTGGCAGACCACGGAATCCGACTCACCGGGTCCACCCGCGCAGCCCATGCTGGCAGCAGACCGTCGCGGGCCATGGAAAAGAAGATCCGGGGTTGGCCGTACTGAAAGACGAGCAGCACGGCGGTCATCGAGACGACGGCTCCCAGCGCGACGACAAACCCGACACCCGAGTATCCGGCGATTTCGAGGGCCCGCGACAGTGGATCGGCAACGCCAAGTTGGTCGTAGGGCACCATCCCCGTCAGCACGGCGCCAACCACAACGTAAACGATCGTGCAGGCAGCGAGACCGCCAAGTATCCCGATGGGAAGGTTTCGCTGCGGGTTCTTCGTCTCTTCTGCGGCAATCGACACGGCATCGAATCCGATATACGCGAAGAAGACGATCGCTGCGCCCTGATGAATCCCTGCAAAGCCGTTCGGCGCGAACGGCACGTAGTTCGAAGGGTGAATGTTCGCCAGGCCAACCGCCACAAAAAGCCCTAGAGCAATCAGCTTCACCACCACCATCGCATTGTTCGCGGTGGAACTCTCCCGCACGCCCTTCAGCAGGAGCCACGTGACGAACATGACGATTGCGAACGCCGGCACGTTGATCAGGATCGGAATGCCCGCCACGCGGGGTGCAGTCTCGATGAGAGTATGGAGTGCGGGATTGGGGCTGAGCACGGCGGTCCGATATCCAGTCGTCAACCAGAGCGGAAGGTCGAGGCCAAGGCCGCGCAGCAGCGTGGTGAAGTAGTCGCCCCACGAAATTGCGACCGCCACGTTACCGATGGCGTACTCGAGAATCAGGTCCCAGCCGATGATCCAGGCGACGAGTTCACCTAGCGTCGCGTACGCGTAGGCGTAGGCGCTCCCCGCCTGCGGGATCATGGCGGCGAGCTCCGCATAGCAGAGTGCCGCCAGGGCACACGCACCGCCGAGCAGAATGAACGAAAAGATCAGCGCCGGTCCGGCGCCGTACCGGATGACCTCGCCCTGCGGCCCGATCTGTCCTGCCGCCGCGGTACCAATCGCGCCGAAGATGCCCGCGCCGATGACGGCTCCAATCGCCAGCATCACCAGATCGCCGGCGCCAAGAACACGCTCGAGCGAGGTCTCGTCGTCTCGAGGGGGCTGCAGGTCCTCGATCGGTTTTCTGGCGAAGAGCTGACTCATCGCGACGCTACTCGAAGCGATACGCCGTGTCGTTCGAAGCGACCACCATCTCACCCTGAGGCCCGAAGGCCACGCCGACCAGCGTGGCCGCTGACACAACGAGCTCCGGTGTCGCGTCGAGACGAGGGAAGCGGTACACACCGCTCGCTCCAGCCAGCGCTTCCACGACGTGAAGCGTGCCATCCGGAGCAAACGCCAGTCCCTGCGGACGACCGAGCGGCGAGGGAACTGTACCGACCTGACCGTCGCGGTCGATCCGGTAGATATGGTCGTAGGGATTGAGCGTCGGTGCTGTCACGAACAGTTCCTGCTCAGGACTCATGGCGAGATGAAACGCCGCGACGCTGGGCGGAAGCGTCGCGAACACCGTGGTCTCACCATCGACAACACGAAAAATGGTGCCGGACCGATCGCCCACGTACAGCCGGCCCTCCTGGTCGAACGCCAGGCCACACGACACGCCGAGATCCGATGCCACCTTCACGTGCGCCCCTTCGGCGTCGAGGCGATAGACCGTCCCCTCGAACCGACTCGACACGTAGAGCAGGCCATCGGGTCCAACGGCCATGGACGTCGCGTTGACGATGCCGGAACCGAACGGCTCACGGGTACCGCGTTGAGTCACGCGAAAGACAGAGACGGCAGCTTCCTGGCCGCGCGAGCCGCTGTACGTGACGAAGAGATCCCCCTTTGCGTCAAACACCGGGTTGTCAACCTGGTGCAGGCCGGTTGCCCACGTCGCGCCAATAGAGATAAACGCCGTCTCGCCGGAGGTGCCCGACACCTTGATCGCCGCGCGTCCGCCCTCGTGCTCGCCTGGCACGACGACGGCCAACCGGTTGGATGAGGCGAACGAGACACGCGTCGAAACACCGTCGATCGTGACGTCGGGAAGCGGATCGAAGGCGAAACCGGTGCCGAGGATCGTGACGCGGCCACCCTCAACCGCTCGAAGCGGGTGCACGGAGGTGATCGACGCGCGGGACAGCCGTCGCTCAGAAGTCACGGGAGGGGCACATCGTACAACGGCAGCTGTCGTGCGACGCGTGGGCCGGCCCGCGAGATGCGCGGAGGCCTACGGTTCGGACCGAATCAGGTCTCGTCGTCCAGCTCGACGTTCCAATACAGGTAGTCGCGCCAGCTTTCAGGGGCGTTCCGCAGGCCGATGGTGATCCGCATGGCGGGAGCCGAGTCGGGCCGCCGGGGCTGACGAAGAAGCTTCATCCCAGCCTCGACTGGTGTGCGCCCGCCCTTTCTACGGTTACAGGAAATGCAGCAGGTCACGATGTTTTCCCAATCCTTTCGACCACCCTGCGCGACGGGAACGACGTGGTCGAAGGTCAGTTCGGACGTGGGCATCGTTTCACTGCAGTACTGACACACATGACGGTCGCGCGCGTAAATGTTGGCGCGCGAGAACGGGACGTAATCGAACCGTCGCTTGATTCTGACGAAGCGGAGCAGGCGGATAACGGAGGGAAGCTTAAAACTGACAGATACCGCCCTAATCTCGCGGTCATGGACCGCGATCACCTCAACCTTCCCCTGGCACCAGAGGGTAATCGCCTTTTGCCAGTTGACGACCTTGAGCGGTTCGTACGAGGCGTTTAGAAGGAGCGTCTGCTCCATGAGCACGTATGATAGCCGGACGGGTCACGGACTGTCCAGAATCCGGGCTGCCGAACACTAGTGAACACAGTGAGTTACACCGATATCGCAGATGTGACGAAGTTCCTGGCACCGGCTGTTCTTCTCCTGGCAATCACCAGCGGTGCCTGCGCGGCAAAGGGAGGCGTGCCACGTCCGTTTCCTGTCGCCACGCGTTCGACACAGCCGGCGCCAGCAGGCACCGAAACCGTCACCCCCGCGACGCCACCAGTCCCAGCCGAACCGCCCGCAGCTGCCGAATCGTTGCCGCAGCCACCGGGAACCGAGCTTCCGCGTTTGGGGGAAGTGATCCGGACAGCGTTGGGGTTCCTCGGCACCCCTTACCGGAACGGCGGAAGCGATCCCTCAGGCTTCGATTGCAGTGGGTTCGTGCAGTTCGTGTTCGCCCGTCACGGCACTCCGCTACCACGGGAAGTTCGGACGCAGTTCCAGGAGGGGCAGAAGATCGATCTGGACGAGGTTGAGCCCGGCGATCTGGTGTTCTTCGAGACAGTCACGCGCGGGGCCTCTCACGTAGGTATCGCCGTGGGCGATGGCCGTTTCGTCCACGCTCCAAGCTCGCGAGGGGTTGTCCGTGTTGAGCCGTACACCGCGTCCTATTGGAGTCGCCGATTCGTCGGTGCGCGCCGCCTTAGCAACACGCTGACGCTGACCGAGAGCGCTTTCCCTGGAGCTATTCGTTCCTCGAGGTGATCACGCAGCCGGAAGCTCAGGCTGGTGGGCTCTCGCTTTCCAACGTTGCAGGCGGATTCTCGGCAGGCAACGCATCATCCTCCGGCACCGCATCAGCCGGTGCCTCAGTTTCACCCGGCTCTGCGATCGTTGGCGCCGCCTCCAATATTGCCGTTGACGCCGTGTCGGCAGGCTCGGCGACCTCGGAAGTCGCCCGCGTGGGTGCTGGGAGCGCGACTTGCCCCATCCGTCCAAGAATGATTCGCTGACGCCGGAGAAGGCGTCGGGTGGGTCGTGCCGGATTCAGTAGCCGGGGATTGATGATCGCTCCCGCCAGGAGCGCCGCCTGCTCCCGGTTGAGCGATGCCGATGGGATACCGAAATACCGCTGGGCGGCCGCCTCCGCGCCCCAGATGCCATCGCCCCACTCGATCACGTTCAGATAGATCTCGAAGATACGAGTCTTGGGAAGGGCGGCCTCGAGTCGGCGGGCAATGATCAGTTCCCGAAGTTTGCGCAGGGGATCGCGCGACGGCGAGAGGTAGAGGTTCTTCGCCAGCTGCTGTGTAATCGTGCTGGCTCCGCGGATCTCGCGTCCCTGCTCCCAACCCGCCTGAATCGATGCGCGGATCTGCTCCATGTCCACGCCCTCGTGGTCCCAGAACGCAGAGTCTTCAGCCACCAACACCGCCCGTTTCAAGCTGGCGGAGATCCTCGAGTACGGGACCCACCTGTGGACCTTGCGCAGCGTGCGTCCCTCTCGCGCAGCTTCCGCCGTTCGCAGATCCATGAACGCGGTCGAGACGGGATTCGTCTTGGCGAGTACGCGAACGTCGGGCAGTGTCAGGTACTCGTACGCGACAAGGGCAAAGGCGGCAGCGGCGAGTCCGAGTGCCGCACGCACGAGAGTTCGGCGACGACTGCCCTTAGCCACGCACCTCGGAGGGTGTTTCGAGGAGCCCGAGCGCGCCGAGCTGCGTCCGAAGCAACTCGACCGTCTGCGGCGTCACCGGCAGGAGCGGCGGACGCGGTGGCCCTGCCGCAAACCCCATCAGTTCGAGCGCGGCCTTGAGTCCAGGGATCCCATGTACTCCACCGAGCGAACGCGCGAGCGGCATCAGACGACGTTGCAACGCGCGCGCCTCGGTCAGCTTGCCATCAGTCACGAGCGACTGCATTCGAACGATCTCGTCGGGAATCAACGAGGCCAGCGCCAGGATGCCGCCGTCGCAGCCAGCGGCCAGCGCATGGACGAGCGTGGCAGCGGAGCCGGCGAGCACTACGAAGTCATCGGGGGTCTGTGCGATGAATTCGGCAATCAAACCGATGTCGCTGCCGGAATCCTTCATGCCGACGATATTGGGATGTGCGCCGAGAGTACCCACTGCTTCGGGTTGCAGGTTGACGCCGGTGAAGATCGCCACGTTGTAGAGCAGGACCGGAATCGGTGACGCGTCGGCGACCGCCGTGTAGTGACGCACGAACACGGGCGCGGTCATCTGCGACTTGAAGAACGATGGCGTGCGCACGAGCGCCGCGTCGGCGCCGAGCGCAGCGGCCCGCTGCGTCGCCGCAATGGTCGCTCTCGTAGACTCACGCCCCGTGCCCACGATCAACGGCCGACTCTTCGGCATCGCTTCGCGCGAGATCTCGACCACTCGGTCCGCTTCGTCGTCGTCGAGCTGCGGCGCCTCGCCGTTGGAACCGAGCACCACCAATCCTGTCAGCGGTGTCGTCATCCAGCGGGCAATGTTTCGCCGCAATCCCGCTTCATCAAGGTTGCCGTTCTGAAGGAAGGGCGTGGCGATCGGCGTGAAGGCGCCCCTGAAGCGATTCATCCCGCCAATTGTACAGGTGCCAGGCTCAATCCCGCCCTCAGTTGGTGACACTGAGACTGTCGGTATTCCAGAGCACGTATGGCGGGAGCACCGACGGGAGAATGCCCCGTACGCGAGGAGAGTGAGCGTAGTACATCCGTGGCGCCGCGAAGTACAGGATGGGTACGTTTTGAGCCAGGATCCGCTGCGCTGAGTTGAACTGCTGGCGCCGGCGCTCCGGATCGAGCGTCGTTGCCTGCTCGAGCATCAGTGAATCGATCTGTCGCTCCCACTCGGTGCCGGGAGCGCGTTGGGCTCTGTTCCAGATGTGCTCCTGCCCGGAGGTCAGCCAGAAATCCAGGTTCATAGCCGGATCGAGACGCATGATCGGGCGTCTGAGGTACATCGCGTCGTAGTCGCAGGTGGGGACGCGGGATCGCACCTCCGCGGCATCGACCGGCGTGGTGTCGAGCACGATGCCAATTCGTCCGAGTTCGTCGCGCAACGTCGACGTGCCCCGCTCGTACGAGTCAACCCCACGCTCGGTGATCACCGTGAACCTTGCCGCAACGCCTTTGACATCCTCGACTACTCCATCGCCGTTGCGATCCTCCAGGCCGATCCCCTTGAGCAGTTCTCGCGCACGCACATCGCTTGGCGCATATCGAGGGAGGTTCGGAGAGAACCATTCGGTGTTGCCCGGTGTCGTCGGGCCCCAGACCGGAACAGCCGCACCACGAAAGACCGTTTCGGCGAACGCTTCGCGATCGACGGCATGTGAGATCGCCTGACGGAACTCCTGTCGCTGCACGAACGCGAACCGCGGATCGGCACGCTTTGCGTCCGGCTCAAGGCAAAACCAGAACGCATCAGCGTCAGGCGCTACTCCAAGTTCGATGAGACCAACCTTGCCTTGCTCTTCGAGCCGACGCAGCGGTACGTAGTCTTCGACGCGCATGGCTGAAGACGACAGGTCGATCGCCCCCGACTCCAGAAGTGCCAGCTCGCTCCTGTGGTCTGGCACAAGACGAAGAACGAGACGATCCAGATAAGGAAGCGCTCCCCCACCACCGCCGCGCCAGTATCGAGGGTTCCTCTCGAGTGCGATCTGCTGGCCCGGCTGGAACTCCGTCAATACGAACGGCCCCATCCCGATCACGGTTCGTGGCGGAGTATTCGTTGTCCAGGCGGACGCGAAAGTCCCCTGGGCGAGGGACGCTTCGAGAGCGTGCTTGGGGAGAATAGGCAGTAAGTCCAGGAGTCGCGGCCCTGGACCAGCTGGCGCGGCGAAGGACACGACGACGGTGGCAGCATCCGGTGCCGTGGCCTGCAAGGGCTGTCCACCGATGAGCAAGGTGGTGGCCAGCGGACTGCGCATGGCTGGGTCGTAGATCGCGCGTACCGAAAACAGTACATCCGCGGACGAGAACGCCGTTCCGTCTGACCATGCCAACCCGGGTCGGAGATGAAAGGTGATCGAACGGCCGTCTGGACTCGACTCCCAGCTTTCGGCGAGCCAGGGTTCGACCTCGAGTGTGGAGGGATTGACCCGAACCAGGCTGGCCTGGGTGAGACGGCTCACCAGCACCGACACCTCGTCACTGGCGACGTATGGATTGAAGGTCTGGGGCTCGGACTGAATGGCAGCCACGAGCTGGCCGCCTTGAACCGGTCGTTCTTCAGCGGACGTGTCGTTTTCGGTCGGACGCAGCAGCGCAGCCAGGAGGAGAAGCAGGCCGCCAGTGACAAGAACGCCGACCAGGCGTGAAATTTTCAAGGCCAGCTTTCTGCCGCACCGGCCAAGTTCTTGGCCGTCTTCACTGAGAGTGCAAATTTCAACATGTCAGTGTGCAGATTGCATACTTCGGAACCACCCTCCTGCCGAGTCGAGGGCCAAGCACCTGCCTGCAGTCTGTGATCCGATGTACGACATCTGAATCGCATTACCTGTTCTAAGAGATTACCAATCAACCTCTTACGAGGATCCGAATCACACGGCTGACGCCTGGCACTGACCCTGCCTTTACAAGTGGCAGGAGGTCAGCGTGTTCATCCCAACTCAAACTCCCTCGTTCACCGAATCGCGTCTGGGCCGGAGCGTCTCAATACTCCAGGCTGCGCATCTCCTTAGCGTGTCGCGTCGGACCATTTACAACCGGATTCGGGACGGCCGTCTCCACACCGTTCGCACCATTGGCGGATCGCAGCGAGTGCTCGTCGAATCGCTGTACGACGCCGGTTTCAGGTCTCAACCGTTTTCCACGTCGGCCTCAGCGGCCACATTCGACTACCGCCCAGACCGAGCATAGCTCGCCACACGATTGAAGGGTTTTGCCATGACTCACACCCACAAAGCCGCAGGATCCGGATTCTTCACGTCAGCCGTGCTGGCGTCGGTCGCAACCCTGCTGCTCCTGCCTGCCTCGGACGCGTCGGCTCAAGGCCGTCGCGCGCGCGTGTCCGCCGATTTGAAGGCTCGTCTCGGTAGAGGCGATTCTGCCGAGTCGAGCGTCATTGTGTCGGGAACGCAGGCGCGCATCGACGCGCTTGCGGCCAAGCACGGGCTCCGCGTTCGTGCGCGGCTCGACTCGGGCGCCGTGCTCGAGGTGCCGGCTGGCCGGCTGGCCGATCTCGCCGGAGACCCCGGCGTGGACTCGCTCTCGTCCAACTACGTGCTTCGCGCGCACATGGGCGTCACCAACGTGGCGATCGGTGCCGACCAGGTCTGGACCGACGGCTGGGCCGAGGGTGCGTCGGGCGTGACCGGTGAGGGTGTGGGAGTGGCCGTGATTGACTCTGGCGTGGCGAATGTGCCGGAGCTGCGCGGTCGGGTCGTGGCGAGGGTGGATTTCACGTCTGAATCTGGCAAGGCCAAAGGTCAGAACGACCGCAACGGTCACGGCACGCACGTGGCCGGCATCATTGCAGCGGCTGGAGCCAAAAACCACGCCGATACGCGTGGCGTTGCTCCCGGGGCACGGATCATCGACCTCAAGGTGCTCGACGCGCATGGTAACGGCGTGGCCGGCGACGTCGTGCGCGCGATTGACTATGCCGTCGCGAATCGCTCTCGGTACAAGATTCGGGTCATCAATCTGTCGCTGGGTGGTCCGGTGCTGCAGCCCTACGCGGACGATCCCGTCAATCAGGCAGTGGAACGGGCTTACCGCGCGGGGATCGTCGTGGTGGCGTCCGCGGGCAACAAGGGGAAGGATGCCGAGGGCCGCGAAGTGCTTGGCGGCATCACCGTTCCCGGCAACTCACCGTTCGCGATTACCGTCGGCGCAATCAACACCAAGGGCACGCCCTACAGGTCCGACGACGTCGTCGCTACCTATAGCTCGCGAGGGATCACTCGGCTCGACCATCTGGTGAAGCCTGACCTGGTCGCGCCCGGCAACAAGATTCTTGGCCTTCTCGCGCCAGGCTCGACGCTCGCGAAGGAACACCCAGAGCTTGTGGTGGACACCACGCAGGGCAAGCGGCTCCAGCTGTCCGGAACAAGCATGGCAGCGGCGGTGGTTTCGGGAGCAGCTGCGCTTCTGGCGGCAAGATCAGAGCCGATTTCGCCTGCTCAAACTCGATTTGCGCTGCAGTACGGAGCCAGCAAAGTGGAAGGAGCTGGATTGGTTCGCGCAGGCGCTGGCAGTTTGAACATTGCACTTGCGCTACAGGTAGGCACGAGAAGCACGACGATAGCCGCAGAATCTGTTAACGCAAGTGGACTCGCGTTCACCTCTGTCTCCAGCACCGCTGTAAGGGGTGACACCGTGGTTTGGGGTGACACCGTGGTCTGGGGTGACACCGTGGTCTGGGGTGACACCGTGGTCTGGGGTGACACCGTGGTCTGGGGTGACACCGTGGTCTGGGGTGAC